>CAZNJK010000001.1:0-102265 GCA_964573405.1 uncultured Christensenella sp.
GGTAAACCTCTACTGAACCCCCAGACTATCTGGGGGTTTTAGAATACAAAAAAAAACACACCTAATTAAGGTGTGTTTTTTTATTTTAATGCATTTTGTCGTTTTTTCTCTTTTTCTTTGTTCCGTCTTAGGAGTATCCAGGCGATGATTCCCACTTGGGCGGGGATACCTATAATAAATACTAGCCAAATATTGTATTGTAAAAATTGCAGATATATAGTGGCAAGCACTGACCAAAGGAATGCGGAAGTAATAAGGCACTTGTACACTACATTGCCCCAAACTTCATTAAAAGGCATCATTATTAAGAATGATATGGGCACAGCATAAACAAATGCCATCCATAAATTTTTGTGGAATATTGCCTTGCCATAAGTATATACAATGGCGGCGACAAACCAAGCAAGCGATACAAAAAGCATAGTAATGAAGAGTTTGTGGATTCGCTCATATTTGGCACTTTTCTTAACTTCTTTAGCCACATTTTCTTCAAATAGGGCAGTAAGCGGAATGTTGTAAATTTCGCTTATTTTTTGTAGAGTTTCTACGCTTGGGCACAACTCACCACATTCCCAGCGAGATATTGTGTTGTCGGAATAGTCCAACTTTTTTGCAAGTTCGTTTTGGGTCAATCCATGTTGTTTTCTTAAGTTTATTAAATTAGTAGATATAATTTCTTTAATGTCTTTCATTATTCACCTATTTTGTATGGTTACGACTAATTATATGAATTGTATTTTAGTTCTAATATATAATAACAACAATTTAAATAAAAGGCAAATTATTTTTTATCTTTTTTTTCTAAATGTGGATTTTGGGATGACGGAAAGAAGCCATAAAATGCTTCAATTCCCATTATGTGGGAATTAGTTTTTAAGATTCCCATTTTTTAAAATCAAGTTGGGAGAGTGTGATTTAAGTTGGGAGAAAAAACGGCATATTTTGTTTTGATTGAAATTAAGTTTTTGCTAACATTGATAAAATTAATTTTGAGTATAGCACAAAAACTACTCGAAAATAATTTTATTTAAGGAGAAAAACTATGATGATAAACGAAAGATATAAACATAAATTAAACAATGAAATTCCGATTTTCTTTTCAACCGACAACAATTATTTGCCGTACTTGGATGTGGCGATTAGGTCGCTTAAAGAAAATGCTTGTAGAGATTTTAAATATCACATTGTGGTGCTAAATACTGGGCTTGATAAAGAAAAAGTAAGTCGAATTATGGCACTGGAAGATGACGATTTTTCCATTGAATTTAAGGATATTTCCTATGCGGTGAAAGATATTGAGCACAAACTCCCTAACGAGCAACATTTTGGTTTGGCGACTTGGTATAGGCTTTTTATACAAAGTTTATTCCCCAATTACGACAAGATTTTGTATTTGGATTGCGACATCGTTGTGCTTGGCGACATCTCCCAACTTTATAATGTTGATTTGGAAGATAATTGGGTTGCGGGGGTGTTAGAACATTTTATTCTTAATTCCCCGATATTTAGTTATTACACAAAGAATGCGGTGGGGATAGATAGTGACAAGTATATAAATGCGGGGATTATGCTAATTGACCTTAAAAAATTTAGGGAACGAAACATTGAGGAAAGGTTTGTGGAACTTATAAACACATATAACTTCAATGTAATCGACCCCGACCAGTCGTATATAAACTATTTGTGCAAGGGGCATATAAAATATTTGCCGTTCGAATGGAATCGCACGACTATAGAAAAAGTGGAGTGTGATAATCCGAAAATAGTGCATTATGCGTTGGGGTTAAAGCCTTGGAATGATAAGAATGTGTTTTTGGGTGAACATTTTTGGAATTATGCTTCAAAATCACCTTTTAAAACCGACATAGAGCGAGAAGTGGATGGTTTTGATGTTCTTAAAAGGCTTAAAAAAGAGCGTGCCGGCATTGATATTCAGATAAAAGCCATAGAATATGCTAATGGTGAAAATACATTTGTAAAAAGATTGGGGTGAACAATGGAAAAAGACAAGACAAGATTGAAAATACTTGATAAAATTAATGAGTATGAGAAGAATGGCTGGTGGGACAAGGATGTTGAAGATGACCCACCGGCAAAGGTTTTGAAGCCTAACGAAGTGGATTATTTAAATCGTAAGTTGTCTAGCAAAATTGCGACCCATTTTGCAAATATTTCGGGTACCCGATTTTTTGAAAAAATGATAAAAAACAATCAATTTATCATTAAAGATGTAAAGGGAATTGAGAATGTTTTGGGGGTAGAAGGTGCGGTGATTACTAGCAATCACTTTAATGCTTGCGATAACTATGCTATATATAGGGCAATGAAACCGTATATGCCTAAAAAATGGCGATTATATAAAATTATAAGAGAAGGGAACTACACAAACTCGCCACCGCCTTTTGGGTTTATAATGCGACATTGCAACACATTGCCACTTAGTAGCAATGTGGCGACAATGAAGAAATTTTTAAAAGCGTGCAAAGTGCTGTTGGGTAGGGGTGAGAAAATTTTGATATATCCGGAGCAAGGGATGTGGTGGAACTATAAGAAGCCCCGTCCAACCCAAGTTGGAGCATATAAATTGGCGGTGATGAATAATGTGCCAATTGTTCCGGCATTTATAACAATGGAAGATAGCGAATACATAGGTGCTGACGGATTCAATATCCAAGCCTACACGATTCATTTCTTTCCGCCATTGTATCCGAAAGACAATCTATCAAGAAGGGAGAATGAAAGATATTTGCAAAATGCAAATTACGAAATATGTAAGAAGTGTTATGAGGATTTTTATGGAATTCCGCTAACATATGGGGAGTAAAAATATGGTGCTATATTTGTCAATTATATGCATTGCGGTCACAATATCGGCGGTGCTAAGCATATGCTTAGGCGTGGGTGTATGGGGGTTAACTCCATGGTGGAACATCGCCATCTTGTGCGGGTGCGTGGCATACGAATTTGCGGTAGACGGATTGTTTGCGTGGGGTATTCATGAATTGCCAGACAAATGGTTTTGGGACAAGAAAATATATAAAGTCACAAAAACTGAAAGAAAATTTTACGAGAAACTACACATTAAGGTGTGGAAAGACAAGGTGTGGGAACTTGGCGGAATGGGGGGATTTAGGAAAAACAAACTTTTAGACCCCAACGACCCAAATTATATAAAACAATTCTTAATCGAATCAAACAAGGGTGTCGCCATACACATTGCGGGCATAATAATGGGGATTAGTCTTGTATTTGTGCTTCCTTTTAATTGCTTTTGGACTATTTCACTGCCGGTCGTTGTTACTAATATTATATTGAATTTGATGTCGATATTTGTGCTTCGATATAACACGCCAAAGTTGGGAGTTGCATATAAAAGAGCATTGAGAAGGGACGATGTCAAGGGGAGTAGGTAGTCATTTTTGTTGTAATTTTGTGAAAAGTGTCTAAATTGTTAACGGGGTTAATCTTTTTTGTTGCAATTTGCTTTACAATTGGAATGGCTGTGATATAATAAACATATATTTTTTAAATATAAGGGATTAAAAAAATGATAGAAATTAAAGATGTGAAAAAGGATTATCCCGCAGGGGATATGGTGGTGCAAGCATTAAAGGGTGTGAGCATTAATTTTCGTAATAATGAATTTGTGTCTATTTTGGGGCCGTCGGGGTGTGGAAAAACTACGCTTTTGAACATTGTGGGCGGGCTTGACCAGTACACATCGGGCGACATTGTTATAGATGGCGTGTCTACTAAGGATTATAAGGATAAAGACTGGGATACTTACAGAAATCACTATATAGGCTTCGTGTTCCAGTCCTACAACTTAATTTCGCACTTATCTATATTGGAGAATGTCGAACTTGCACTTAGCATCGCGGGGATAAGCAAAAAAGAAAAACGGGCAAAGTCTATAGATGCGCTAGAACGAGTAGGCTTGGGCGACCAAATTAAAAAACGACCAAATCAACTTAGTGGTGGGCAAATGCAAAGGGTGGCGATTGCGAGAGCGATTGTGAATAGCCCAAAAATAATATTGGCGGACGAGCCGACCGGGGCGTTGGATAGCGAAACAAGTGTACAAGTAATGGACATTTTAAAGGAGATAAGCAAGACTTGTCTTGTGGTGATGGTTACGCACAATGGCGAACTCGCGGAACAGTATTCTGATAGAATTATCAAAATTTTGGATGGTGAACTAATACACGATAGCGATCCGTATGAACCCGACGAAAACGAAAGAAAAAAGATAATTAGAAGGGAAGTTAAAAAAGAAGAGAAGCGTGGCAAGTGGATACATCGCCAAAGTGCAATGACTGTGAGTACGGCATTTTCATTGTCATTTAAAAACCTAATTTCTAAGAAGTGGAAAACCATTTTGGTGAGTTTTGCAGGAAGCATAGGAATTATAGGCATTGCGCTTGTACTTGCGGTGAGCAACGGATTAAATACATATATTAGCGGTATGCAATCGGACACACTTAGTGGATACCCAGTTACCATAGGCACGGTGGCGGTTGACTTTAATTCCATAAGTAATTTTTCTAATAAAAACGAATCGGATGCAGATAAAAACACCCAACTTGAAACTTATGATATGCAAAAAATAATTGAACAATTTGGAAGTTTTAATTACTTGAATGCTGATTTTGTAAAATATATAGATGACTACTATAAAGTGGACTTAAGTAAATCGCATAGGGAATTAACCGCAATAAAGTACTCGTACAAAACAACGATGCAAGTGTTGACGGAAGCGAAGGGGCTGGATAACGATTCTTCGTCGATGGGAGTAGTGCATTTAACTCAAAGCACTCAGACAAGTGCATTGTCTGGAAGTAGTGACGGATTTATATATCAAGGCATTGACAATAAAGATTATATTTTGCAAAACTATGATGTATTAGGTGGGGAGAAAGCGTATTATCCAACTAATAAAAATGAAGTTGCTATAGTAGTAGATAAAAGCAACTCTGTGGCAGTACAATCACTTATGCAGTACGGAATCATACTAGATACTGACACAAAGTATGTAGATTTTGACAAAATCATAGGCAAAGAATATAAAGTACTTGCAAATAATACATATTATGATAGTTCAAATAATTATCAGCCTATTCAATTAAATTCGCTTAGTGATTATCCTAGTAATTTGAAAGTTTTGCCTAGTAAAATGCAAGAATATTATGATAATTGCGATATTACGCTAAAAGTAACATGTGTGCTTAGGGCAAAAGAAAATGCGGTGAGCGAAGTGTTGAGTGATGGAATAATGTATTTGCCGGAACTTACTGATTATTTAATTAATGATGCAAAACAATCGGATATATACAATGCGACAAAACTACTAGGAGTAAATGATACTCTTTATGTGCCATTTGTGGTAGAGATATCGGAACTTTCATCTTTGATGGGTGGAGCAAGTAGCAACTTCTTTAGGTACAATACCTTGCAAGAAATGATAGATGAAGTTAATTCAGAACCTTTTAATTTGAATATATCTAGCGAAGATGCAATGGAATTAGCACTTCAGATGATTGGTGCGTCAATCGTGCCAAGTAGCATATCGATATATACAAATAGTTTTGATGCAAAGCAAAATGTAATCAATTATATAGGCGAGTGGAACAAAAAAGACCTTGCGGTTAAAAACAAAATTTCATATAGTGATGCGACGGCATTCTTGACTGAAACTTTGGGCAATTTGATAGATATAATCTCATATGTGCTTATTGCATTTGCGGGAATCTCGCTTGTTGTTAGTAGTATTATGATAGGCATTATTACCTACACATCAGTTATAGAAAGAACGAAAGAGATAGGAGTGCTAAGAAGTATTGGTGCAAGAAAGAAAGACATATCGAGAGTGTTCAATAGCGAAACCTTTATTATAGGATTTGTGGCTGGAACAATTGGAGTGGTTGTGAGTTGGATTTTGACCTTCCCAATAAGCGCAATTATTAAAAAAGTTGCAGGTGGGGCAATAACTACATCTATGGCAATTTTGACACTGCCAAATGCATTGATATTGATTGCTATTAGTACAATTTTAACCTTAATTTCGGGATTAATCCCATCAAGAATTGCATCTAAAAAAGACCCAGTTAAAGCATTAAGAACTGAGTAGCAAAAAGGAATTTGTGTTGAAAATTGTGAAAAATTACATAAAAAGCCTTGAGATCATCTCAAGGCTTTTTTAAATGGAGCAGATGATGGGAATCGAACCCACGACCTAAGCTTGGGAAGCTCAAGTTCTACCATTAAACTACATCTGCATATTTAAATGTGGTTAATTTGAATTAATAAATATAACAATATAATTATAACCCATATATAGGCGAAATGTCAAATAAGTTGTGGTGGTTTTCATAAAAATAGATGAAAATATTTTGGTTTTCTTGAGTCCTTAAGGTTGAACAAAAAAGACGAATGTGTTAAAATAATCATATGATAAAGAAGAATGATATAATTGAAGTTAATATTTTAAATCTTGGTTGTAATGGCGAAGGAGTGGCAAAGTACGATGGGGTTGTGCTTTTTGTCCCATTTGCATTGCCTAATGAAAGGGTGCGAGTGCAAGTAATCAATACTAAGCAGAAGGCATATATTTGCAAGATTGTTGAAGTGATAGAGCCTAGCCCATATAGGGTGGAAGAACTTTGCCCATATTACAAAAAATGTGGTGGTTGTCAATTACAACATCTAGACTATAATAATGCGTGTGACTTTAAAAGGAAATTGGTTCAAGATGCAATTACGCATATAGGGAAATGTGATGCGGTGGTTGATAATTGTGTTCCGTCCGATTGTCAGTATTATTATAGAAATAAATTAGCGCTTCCTGTGGATAGGCAATCACGCAGTGTGGGGATGTATAGAACAGCATCTCATAGCATTGTGCCGATTGAATTTTGCTATATTCAGAAGGAGTGTTTTAGGAAAGTAATTGAAGCATTTAACAATTATTTGAAGTTGTCTGATGTCAGTATATATTCGGACGATGATAAAACGGGATTGATTAGGCATCTTGTGATTAGAGAGTCAAATAATAAGTTTTTGGTTACCGTTGTTGTTAATGGCGATAATTTAGTAGATGAAAAAATATTGATTGAAGAGTTGGTAAAATGCGATGTAGAATTTGGATTGAATATCAATATAAATAAGACCGCATCTAATGTAATATTGACCAACGACTTTGTGCATATATTTGGACTTGAAAATATTCAACTTGAAGAATATGGTGTAAAATACGACATTAACAATGCAAGTTTTATGCAAGTTAATGATTATATAAAACATAAGATTTATGACAACATACTGGCGGAAATTGACAAAAACGATATAGTTGTTGACAGTTACTCGGGAGCAGGACTACTTACAGCGATAATGTCGAAGGCTTGCAAAATGGCGTATGGCATAGAGATTGTTGAGCCGGCGGTGGATATTGCAAATGGTCTAAAAGAATATAACAAGATATCCAATATGGAAAATATTTGCGGGGATGCGAGTGTGGAATTGCCAAAACTTGTAAAAAGGATTAAAGAAGATTTTGTTGCGGTAATTGACCCGCCAAGAAAGGGGTGTAGTGAAGTTGTTATAGGGACACTTGCGAAAGTAAGACCAAAGAAAATAATATATGTGAGTTGCAACCCAAGTACTTTGGCTAGGGATGTGTACAATTTTAGAAAACTGACGGATAAGTATAACATAAAGTCAATTCAACCATTTGATATGTTCCCAAATACTAAGCATGTGGAAACATTGCTAGTTATGGAGCGAAAATAATTATGAAGCGCTGTAGATAAATACAGCCCTTTTTAATTTTGTGACTTGTTTTAGGTGCGTGATGTGAAATTTTTGTAATATTGTAATGTATATATTGCTTGAAATTTTGTAAAATTGTGACACAAAGTGCTTTTTAAAAATGTAACATTATATTCGAATCGGTGAATAGACAAGATATAAGATGAATGTAGACAACTTTAAAATTTGTGAAGATTACATAATTTTAATTCATTTGCGATAATTTTATTTGAGAAATTGCTGTAAAAATGTATAATGGTCTTAGTGAAGGAGAGCGTATGGCTGAAATAACGAAAAAGCAAAAGAAGAAGATTAGGAAAAATGTGAAATCGACCGCTAAGAGATTTTCGACTGGTGGGATTGTTGCGTTGGTGATGTGTTTTTTGATAGGTTTAGGTGGCGGAGTGTTTTCGGTGTTTTTTATGACTAAGAATGACACTTTTACGCTTTCTGGTGACAAGAAGTTTGAGTATGTAATAGGCGACAATAACGGAACCATAATATATACGGAAGCGGGATATAGCGTGGTGAGTTTTGGCAAGGACTTAACCGATAAGGTAAAAATTGACACCAATTTAGAGAAAGATAGTAGTGGTAATTACATAATTGACACGTCGGTTGAAGGGGAATATTATATTATCTATACCGTAGATTCGTTAAAATATGGGAAAATACAAAGAGTAAGGTCTTTTACTGTAAAGGAGAGTGCCGATGAGTAAGAAAGTTAAAAAGTTTTCATTAGGTGCGGTGGTGTTTCTTTGCATTTTAGCGATTGTTGTAGGATTTGCAAGCGGGTTTGTGGGGTATGCACTTGTCACATTGCCACACGACAGCGACATATATGTGTCGGGCGACCTGTCGTTCCACTTTTTGGAGTTGGGCAACGCAAATACTGGTGACTGCACGCTTGTGAAAGTGGGTAACACTGAAGTGCTAATTGATGCGGGGTCTAAGACATCGTCTGTGCCTACTATAAAGAAATATCTTGATAATTATGTGGAAGACGGTGTGATTGAATATGTGATTGTGACACACGCACACGAAGATCATTATGCCGGCTTTGCGACATCGGAAACAGCCGATAGTCTTTTTGACATATATGAAGTGACCACAATTATTGATTTTGCACAAATTACAAGCGGTAAGGCTGACCAAGATATGTATAAGGATTATCAGCGAGAACTAAATGAAGAGATTGCACGTGGGGCAACTCACTATACGGCACTTGAGTGTGTAAAGGGTGAGAATGGTGCGACTTCTACATTTGAACTTGGTTCATCAGTTACGATGACCATATTGTATCATAAATATTATGAAACGGTGGCATCTACCGAGAACAATCATTCGGTGTGTACGCTATTTACCCAAGGCGACAACAACTTCTTGTTTACGGGTGATTTGGAAGAAGCGGGGGAGAAGAGTCTAGTGGAGCAAAATCCGTCACTTCCGCATTGCAAGTTGTACAAGGCGGGGCACCATGGTTCAAAAACATCGTCGAATAATGTATTGTTGAGTAAAATCAGCCCTGAAGTTGTATGCGTGTGCTGTTGTGCGGGGAATTCGGAATATACGACCAATGCGGAGAATATGTTTCCGACGCAAGATTTTATCAACCGCATAAGTGAATATACTGACAAGGTGTATGTTACGACTTTGGGTGATATAGACGACAAGAAAAAGTTTAGTTCGTTTAATGGAAACATTGTTGTAAAATCAAATAGGGACGGCATTACAGTGGCTTGTAGCAATAATGACACGATTTTGAAAGATAGTGACTGGTTTAAGAAGTATAGGACGATGCCGGACAAATGGAAAAAGACCGCATAAAATAAGGAGAATATAATGGAAATTGATAATTTGTTAAAAGATTTAGAGAAAAATAGGCTTATGAGAAATGTAAAGGAAATTACCGACTTTATGGTGGCACTAGACAAGGTGGAAAATAGTGCAAAGCCGGTAGAATACATCCCGTATTTGGTGGCGGGAATCGACAATGCGACAAATGAGCGAGAGATAACCACAAGTGTTGTAAGTATAATTGAAGATGTAATTGCCGATAATAACGTCAGTTTTGAAGCAGTATATAGTTTTCTTAATTCGTCACTAGATGAGTACGAAAATAAGTTTGAGTTTTTGGATGAAGTGTATTACGAATTGCTTAACTACTGCGTTGACGACAATATTTTGGTGGATTGTTATAAGGCGTTGTCAAAGATTAAACAACAAAAATTGCTGGAAGTCCTTGACATTATTAAAGATGAAGCTCCTGAGAAATTTACGAAAGTTGTGGATGAAGTGAGAAAATAAGTCACTTAATAATTGTGACTTGTTAAATATTCTATTTTGTAGTAAAGCGGCTTAATTAAGCCGTTTTATTTGTGTAATCTATGTTTTGCATTGAGTCTATTTATTTTAATCGTAATTTGATTGCAACTTTGGACTAATTGTAAATTTACACAAACCACACTTTTCCGTCGGTTGATACTTTGTAGTAGTTGCTTGAATGTGTAGCAATCTCTTAAAAATTTGTTCGTGGAATGCGTATAGAAATAGGTGAAAGTTTGTAAAATTGGAGATGTGGTGCGGGACATAAAATAAATGGCATATTGCTTAGGACTCACATAGTCGAGTAGAGAAAAATGTTAAAAAACATTAATACAAAGAAAAATATTGATGTAGAAGAAGCGTTAATCAAAAAAATATTAATTACAAACGTAAAACGATAATAGTACAAAAGTAAAACGGCAATATTAAAGGGAATGGGGCAATGAAGAATAAATTAACAATAAAAATATTTTTATTGGCTATTGTAATGGCTTGATTTTTTAATCTTTTGATGTTACAATATATGTGCTTTTTAATATTCCTGACCTCATAGTTAAACGGATATAACAAGCCCCTCCTAAGGGCTAGTTCGGGGTTCGATTCCCTGTGGGGTCGCCAGTTTGCGATGGAAAAAGACGGCTTTATTTAGCCGTCTTTTTTGAGTTGTATGTTCTATGCTGTTTAGGGGCTATTTGTGGTATATTTCAATAATTAGTATGAATGGGTATGAATAAAATCAAAGGTTTTTTAGTATCGCAAATTCATACACTGTGGGCAACCAGTATATTAGTTTTGAGAGATAGCGATAATGTGTAAATATCTTAAAAGGTATTTCAATTTATTGTTTTTAACTGAATTGTTGCGGGAAATGATATGATATGCTATAATAAATGTGTTAAAAGGAGTAAATGCTTATGAAAAAATTAAAGTTATTTTCATTAGTAATGGTTGCAATTGCAAGTTGTTTATTGCTCTCTGCTTGTGGCTCTAACATTAGTTTAAAGATAAATTTTGATAGTAATGGTGGAACTGATTGCAAACCGATTGAATATGTGGTTGGCAAAAGTTTTAATATGCCAGATGACCCAACAAAAGAGAATTACATTTTTGATGGTTGGTATGAAGATAACGACACTTGGGAGAAACCTTTTACAGTAAACACAGTTTTAAATTATCCATTAAGTAAAGATGTTAAAATAACAGTGTATGCAAAATGGACACCAGTAATGTATATCAACTTTGATACAAACGGCGGAAATAGTTTGGATAGACTTGTTTATGATAGTGCAGATATAACTATCCCATCGCCAGAGAGAGATGGTTATACATTTTTAGGTTGGTATTATGACAATGGTGCTTGGCAACAAGAATTTACTATTGATAGTCTTGAAAATATTACCCCTAAAAGCGAAATAACAGTCTATGCAAAGTGGGCTTTAAATAGATATATCAATTTTGAAACCAATGGTGGAACTGAATGTGAAGCAATAAATTTCACTACTAGCACAAATTATGATTTACCTACTCCAACAAAACCAACATATATTTTTAAGGGTTGGTATATGGATAGTTCTTTTGATACCCCATACGACAAGTCGTTAATCAGTTTTGACGATTATGAAACAGCTGTTGTTTTATATGCCAAATGGGAAGAAAAGAAAATTCAAAATATAACATTTTATGGAACTCCTAAATTAGAATATTATTTTGGCGAAGAAGTTGACCCAAACGGAATGTATGCTGATGTGGAATACTACTATTACGCAAGCGAAAGAGTGTATATTGCAAAAAATATGATTCGTAATTTTGATTCGACTAGGCTTGTTAAAGATACAAGTGTTAGCGAAATTAAAGACACTATGTATGTGTCTATTAGCGGAGAAACGAGCGAAAAATTTGTTTATTCAATAAAGCCTAAATATAAATCAATTCAAATTAAAGAGAATAGTTATCAAAACAGTTATGTTGTTGGCGAAAACTCTGAATATATTGAGAAAAAATGCTCTGAAAGTAATTATATAAATGCGAAATATCATAAAGCATTAAAGTTTACAGTGATTGCAACAAATTATGATAATTCTACCGAAGAAATTGATGTGATTGCTTATGGAGATGAGAAAAACAATTTTAAAACTATTTGTGATTTCCATGATAAATATTATCACTATCATTTTGTTGGTATAAGCAATTATTTATATCTAGATTTTGTATATTCTTGGATTGGTGAAAATTATTATCCTTGCGACCAAAACGAGAATAAAATAGATTCAACCCTAATATATGATAGCGAACAATATTGCATTGATTGTGATAGTAAAAATAATGGAATTTATTCAAACGCATATTGCGATATATCAACAAACACCGCTGGAACATTTACTGGAACTTTGTATTTTGGAATGTGTTCGACGACTTTTGAATACACTGTTGATTATGCAAACTCAAAAGTTAAAACATTTGAAGTTGATAGTGGTGCGTATTATTCTTGCATTAAAGAAATTGCCGATAATCCAACACTATTAAATGAAACGGTTACAATAGAACTAGAAAATGGAAGAAAATTTGATTGGAAGATAGACAAGCAAAATTATATTATGTCAGATTTTGACCTTTCCACAACTGGCGAAAAAGAAGCGATTGTTCAATTCCCATTTGTAAGTGAGAGTTCATATTATCTTTTGAAAATTCCATATATTGTAAAATCACTTGAAGAAATAGAATATTTAAGTATTGAAAACTTTACACTTTTACAATGTGATGAAAATCTAAAAATCAATAACATAAATCTATGTTATCTTGCTTACTATTATGACAACGAAGAGTTAAAATCAATATGGTTTTATGCCAAATTAAATAATTTTACAAATAAGGAAATCTGGATTGATTTGTCTAAAACAGGAAAGCAATCAATAACAGCAAAGATATGTGATATAAATGTTGAAATAAAATATGATATTTTAGCAATTGACAAAATTGTAATGAGTGATGAAATTCATATTGGAGATAGTTTTTCAATTGAAGATGCAACTTTAATTGCAGAATATGAAGATACTGATGTTATAGTTAATATAAATACTTTAAAATGTGCCGATTCTTATACTTCTTCTTATTGGGATTCGTTTAGTTCATATTACAAGTTCGGATGTGATGGTTCAAATTTCTTTGACTATGAAATAATAGAAGACATCGACACGAGTTCTGCTGGTGAAAAACAAGCAAAAATTAAACTTTGCGGAAAAGAGTTTGTTATTAACTATACCATTGTTGAATAAATAAAGGAGAAAGAATGACGGCGAAAGATAGTTTAATTTGGACATATTCTTAAATTATATCACAGCTTTTTCCCAAAGCCAATATTTGTATGACACAATATTTGAAAGTTGGGATGTATTTTTTAAAAAGTTTTTAAAATCGTTTTTATAATTGGGCTGATTTGTGATAATAATATGATTAGATACTATATTAAGGAGAGTTATGGGCAAAATTCATTCAATTGAGTCGTTTGGGGCGGTGGATGGCCCGGGGATAAGGTTTGTCATCTTTTTGCAAGGGTGTCCTATGCGGTGCAAATATTGTCACAATCCTGATACTTGGATCTATGCCGGTGGCAAAGAGATGAGTGTGGGCGAACTGGTGGCGGAAGTGATGAAGTACAAGAACTATTTCGGTTCGGCCGGGGGAGTGACTGTATCTGGCGGTGAACCGCTTGTACAGATTGATTTTTTGATAGAACTTTTTAGTGAATTAAAGGGTCTTGGCATAAATACTTGCATTGATACTTCGGGTGTGTTATATGACAAAATTCCCGCCGAAAAAATGACTCGGCTTATGGAACTAACTGACATTGTTTTGCTGGACATAAAGCACATAGATAGTCTGAAGCACGAAGACCTTACGGGGTTTGGAAATGAAGGCATCCTTGAATTTGCAAAATACCTAAATAGCATAAATAAGCCTATGTGGATAAGGCACGTTTTGGTGCCGACCATAAATGACGACGAAGAGTCGTTGAAGAAATTGAAAACCTTTTTAGACACTTTAAATAATGCGGAAAAAGTTGAAGTTTTGCCGTATCATACTATGGGAGTATCGAAGTACGAGAAATTAGGTATTAAGTATCCGCTTGATGGGGTAAATCCGCCTACAAAGGAACAAATTAATATGGCTAATAAAATATTGAATAAGGAGAAAATAAAATGAGAGAAGAATGGAATAATTTTGTGGAAGGCGCTTGGTGCGACGAGATTAATGTAAGGGATTTTATCCAAAAAAACTACACATTGTACGACGGTGATGAGAGTTTTTTGTCAGCCCCTACAGAAGCAACAAAAAAACTAAGCAAAATGGTGTTTGACCTAAACGAAGAAGAGCGAAAGGCGGGCGGTGTGCTAGATGCCGATACAAAAGTGGTGTCGACGCTTACGAGCCATGGCGCTGGGTATTTGGACAAATCGCTAGAAAAGATAGTGGGGCTTCAAACTGACAAGCCATTCAAAAGAAGTTTGCAACCTTTTGGCGGAATTAGAATGAGCGAAAATGCACTTTCATCATACGGATATCAATTAGACCCTGAAGTGAAAGAGATATTCACCAAGTACAGAAAAACCCACAATCAAGGCGTTTTTGATGTATATACTGATGAGATGAAACTTGCAAGACACGTGGGGATTATTACGGGGCTTCCTGACGCATATGGTCGTGGCAGAATTATAGGTGATTATAGAAGAGTGGCACTGTACGGAGTAGATAGGCTTATAGAAGAGAAAAAGAATTTCTTAAAAACCGAAGTCAACGACTTTAGCGAAGACGCAATTAGGCTTAGAGAAGAGATTGCCGAGCAAATAAGGGCTCTTAATGACCTAAAAATAATGGCGAGTGCTTATGGTGTGGATATTTCAAATCCCGCAAAAACTGCTCAAGAAGCGGTGCAATTCTTGTACTTCGGGTATTTGGGTGCTGTGAAGGACCAAAACGGGGCAGCGATGTCAATAGGTAGAAATACGACATTCTTGGATATATACATAAAAAGAGATATCAATAACGGAATCATAACCGAAGAAGAAGCGCAAGAACTTATAGACCATTTTGTAATGAAATTAAGACTTGTGAAGTTTATGCGTACTCCAGAGTACAACGAACTATTCTCTGGCGACCCAACATGGGTAACTGAAGCAGTGGGTGGAATCGGACTTGATGGCAGGCCGCTTGTAACAAAAACATCATTTAGAATTCTTCACACGCTTGACAATCTGGGACATTCGCCAGAGCCAAATTTGACGATTCTTTGGTCGGAGAAATTACCTGAGAATTTCAAAAAGTATTGTGCAAAGATGTCAATCAAGACATGCGCTATTCAATATGAAAATGACGACCTTATGAGAGAGTTTATGGGCGACGATTATGCAATCGCATGCTGTGTAAGTTGTATGAAAGTGGGCAAAGATATGCAGTTTTTTGGAGCGAGAGCAAACCTTGCGAAATGCCTTCTTTACGCAATTAATGGCGGTGTTGACGAGAAGCATAAGGTTCAGGTAAGCCCAAAATACGAGCCTTGCAAGGGTGAATATTTGGATTACGATGAAGTTATGATGAAGTACGACCAAATGATGGATTGGCTTGTAGAACTATATGTAAATACCCTAAATTGCATTCACTACATGCACGACAAATATAGTTATGAAGCATTAGAAATGGCTCTTCACGACAACGAAGTTCATAGATTTTTCGCTACTGGCGTGGCGGGGTTGTCTTGTGCTACCGATAGTCTTTCGGCAATCAAATACGCTAAAGTTAAGCCTATAAGAGATGAAGATGGCTTGGTTGTTGATTATGAAATAGAAGGGGATTTCCCAAAATATGGCAACAATGACGACCGAGTAGATAGCATTGCGGTTGATTTGGTCGATAGATTTATGGCGAAGGTAAGAAGCCACAAAACATATAGGAATGCCGAACCAACAACGAGTATCTTGACAATCACATCCAATGTGGTGTATGGCAAAAAGACGGGCAGTACTCCAGACGGAAGAAAAGCTGGTCAGCCACTTGCTCCTGGTGCTAACCCAATGCCAGGTAGAGATACTAGCGGTGCGTTGGCGTCACTAGAGTCGGTTGCAAAAATAAAATATGAAAATGCTCGTGACGGAATATCAAATACATTCTCTATTGTTCCATCGTCGTTAGGAAAGAATCTAGACAATCAAGTAGACAATCTATGTATGCTTTTGGACGGATATATGAAGAGTAGGGGGCACCATCTAAATGTGAATGTCTTTAATAGAGATACGCTTATAGACGCTCAAAATCACCCAGAAAAATACCCACAATTGACCATTAGAGTGTCGGGTTATGCGGTGAATTTTGTAAAACTTACAAAAGAACAACAAGACGACGTAATTGCCCGCACAATCCACGAAAGGATATAGTAAAAATTGTAGAAAAGGTGAATTTTAAGAGCACCAAATTTGAAACAGATGAAATATAAAGGCAAATCTTTATAGGGTTTGCCTTTTTTAATATTTTCAGATTAATGATTGGTGTTGTATTAATATTGTGTGCGAGTATAAAATAATAAGTTTTGGAAAATGAGTAAAACATCTTGAAATTGTGATTGCGATGTTGTATAATAACTTCGCATTATAAATAGGGAAGTGAAATTAGATGAGCGAAGACCAAAATTTAGTAGAAAATAAGGTGTATTTAGCATTCGATAAGGAAGTTTGGAAAGTATTAGCATATATAAATACAATGCGTACCAAAGAATCTAAAATTTTGTATGAACCTGAAGTATATAATATGAGTCAGTACTATAAAAGACTTCTTAACCATATTGTGTTTTATGGTGACATTGTTCCAGTGCTATTGGAGTCGGTGTATGACGATATAAAAACTGACAGTGATACAATGGAATTTGTGAAAGAATTTGCATATTATATAGACAAATCCAATTTTCGTCCCAAGAACGCATATGATAAAATGCGAGATTATTTTGCAAGAGAGTATTGCAAGCCATTTAAGTACAAGATGGAAGAATTTGACGCACCATTCAACATGGAAAATGGAATCCCTGAGAAGAGTGCGTATGTGGTGGCGGATTCCACGCTAAGCAATTGCCAATTGATTGTTGCAGACCCTTCGCAATATATTTCTAGACCAAATGAAAAGGCTAAAAATGAACGAAATCTTGGAATAATGCAAGCGAATTTCGAGAATGGATACTATTATTATAATAGGAACAATGAAAAGATGACAATAAGGCCGTTGGCAATTACAACAATAGGTCCAATGGTTAGAGATGAAGAGTTTAGATTTTCTGCCCCAAAACCAAAGAATCTGATTAATAAGAACATATATGAAGATGATGTGTTGTGTAGATAAGTTCTATCGATGAGTCAACCTAATTAAACTAATTGTAATGATGAATTACTAATGTAAATGGATTTGTTGTGAATTCCGAAGTGCCATAAAAACTAAAGTAAAAGGATTTAATCATAGGGTTAAATCCTTTTTTACATAATTCTACAAATGTTGCAAGCCACTACACAGCCTATGAAGTTGGCGACTAGGGCTACTGGGATTGCGTAAGAAAATTTTTTGATGTCAGTTTTTGAAAAATATACTGCAGTGACATAAAATATTGCTTCGCTGGAGCCAGCAATACAACAGCCCGCCCTTGCTAAGTAACTATCAGCACCGTAAGTTAGGAATATATTTTCGAGTACGGCAAGGCTTCCACAACCGCTAAAGGGCTTAATTAAAATCATTTCGTTAAGTTCGCAAGGGATTCCAAAGAGTGAAAATACGGGCGACAAAAGTCGTGATAGAAGTGCACTAAGCCCACTTTCTTTGAAGAGTTCGAGTGCTATAAAAATGGCGACGATGTAGGGAAGGCTAGTAAGAATTAAATCAAACGATGTTTTTGCACCAAATACAAACGAATTGTAGGCATTAATTTTTTTAAAACACGCATAGACAATTATGAAAATTATAAAGAAGGGGATAATGTACGAACTCATACTTTTTTGTCCTTTATAATGTGTTTTAGGATTTTGACAAGTACAATGCCACTAAATGTGCTTGCAAATGTTGATATTAGGGTGGGGAGAATGATGTCGGCACTATTTAGTGAGCCATGAGAAATCCTAAGGCTTATTACGGTGGTGGGGATTAGGTCAAGGCTGGTGACATTGAGTATCATAAACATTATCATCGCACTAGTAATATGTTTTTGACCTTTTGACAATCCTTCCATCGCCTTTATGCCACTAGGAGTGCAAGCATTTCCCATCCCTAGAATGTTGCTGGTGAGATTGATTGCAATTTGATTCTTGGTGTAAGGGTCGGTTTTGCCAATTAAAAAGTCGATTATGGGGCTTAGCCAACGTGCAAGTTTTTTGTCAAATCCGGTGGCTTCCAAAATATTGAGTAGCCCTAGCCAAATGGAGTATATGCTCCATAGTTTTAGGCATAGCGCGATTGCTTTTTCACTGCCCGCTTGAACTGTTGCAAACGCGAGTTCGGGCGAGTGATATAGCATTACGGCTAGTCCAATTACAATAATTGAAACCCATACAATGTTCATAATTGCTCCTTTTAACTATGTGTATGAAGTTAAAATTGCCAATTATGAGCCAAAATGCGAAATTAATCCCTTTACAATTGGTGGACGAGTGTGGTAAAATGGTTTTAATTATGGAGAAAGTGAATATGAAGAATTATTATATTACAACTGCTATTGCATATGCTTCGGGGAAGCCACACATAGGTAATACTTATGAGATTATTTTATCCGATAGCATTGCAAGATTTAAAAGAAATCAAGGGTACAATGTGTTTTTTCAAACGGGCACTGATGAGCATGGTCAAAAGGTGGAAGAAAAGGCGGGAGCAAAGGGCGTTACACCTAAGGCTTTTGTCGACGATGTGTCGGGCGAGATAAAGAGATTGTGGGATAATGCAAATATATCTTACGATAAATTTATCCGAACCACCGACGCAGACCACGAGAAACAAGTACAAAAGATTTTCAAAAAACTTTATGACCAAGGTGATATCTACAAAGGTGCTTATGAAGGGAATTATTGCACACCTTGTGAGTCGTTTTGGACAGAATCCCAACTTGTGGACGGCAAGTGCCCGGACTGTGGAAGGGAAGTGAAGAAAGCAAAGGAAGAAGCGTACTTTTTCAAGATGAGCAAATACTCTGATAGGCTACTTAAGTACTACGAAGAAAATCCCGACTTTATAGTTCCAGTAAGTCGCAAAAATGAGATGATTAACAACTTTATTAAAGTTGGCTTGCAAGACCTTTGCGTGTCAAGAAAATCCATAAAATGGGGCATTCCTGTGGACTTTGACCCAAATCACACCGTTTATGTGTGGCTTGACGCCCTTACCAACTATATTACAGGGCTAGGTTTTGACCTTGATGGCAACAGCGACCCAAAATATAACGAGTTTTGGCCGGCTGATGTTCATGTGGTGGGTAAGGATATTGTGCGTTTTCATGTTATTTATTGGCCAATATTCCTTATGGCACTAGGGCTACCCCTTCCAAAACAAGTCTATGGTCATGGCTGGTTGTTACAAAATGGCGAAAAGATGAGTAAATCAAAGGGTAATGTAATATATTTTGACGACCTTAAAGATGTATTTGGGCAAGACCCCGCAAGATATTATGTTTTGTCGGAAATGGGCTACGAAGACGATGGGCTTATAGGCTGGGATTTGGTTACTGACAAGGTAAATACCGATTTGGCGAATATCTACGGCAATTTGGTGAGCCGTACTATTGCAATGTCGAAGAAGTATTTTGGCGGAGTTGTTGAGAATAAAAATGTAGTAGAGGATGTTGACAATGACCTAAAAGAAGTCGTAACTAGTACATATGAAAAAGTCGCTAAGAAAATGGACGAATTTAAAGTTTCCGATGCGATTGGCGAAGTCTTCCAAATTTTTAAGCGTGCCAACAAGTATATTGACGAAACAATGCCTTGGGCTTTGGCTAAAGACGAAAGCAAGTCAGATAGGCTTGCTACAGTATTGTATAACCTTGTGGAAAGCATTGTAATAGGCACATCGCTTCTTCAACCATATATGCCGACCACTGCCGACAAAGTACTTACAGCACTTGGCACAACTCTAAGGAGTTATGACCGACTAGGTGAGTTTGGGTTGTACGAAAAGACTACTATTGAAGCCGATTTTCCAGTACTTTTTCCACGACTAGATGTGAAAGAAGTGCTAGCAAAGAGCGAAGTTATAAAACAAAATCAACTAAAGGAATACAACAAGGCGATGGCAGAAGAAAATGCTAAAAAAGTTGAAATGATAGACATAACCGATTTTGAAAAAGTTAAAATCAAAGTTGGCGAGATTTTGAATAGCGAAAAGATTGAAAAATCAGACAAACTTCTTAAAAATACTATCAAAATAGGTGACGAAGTAAGGACAGTCGTTAGCGGAATTGCAAAACACTACACACCAGAAGAAATGATTGGAAAGAAAGTGCTAGTTGTGACTAATTTAAAACCGATAAAACTTAAAGGGGTAGAGAGTCAAGGAATGGTTCTTTGTGCCGAGAATGGCGAAGATTTGTGCTTGACCACTATCGAAAAAGATTTGCCAAGCGGTAGCGAGGTCGTGTAATGATAGATACTCACGCACATTTGACTGATGACCAGTTATTGCCACGAGTGGACGAGATTGTCGGCGGGTTTGATAACGACGGGCTTACTAAAGTTTTTACTGTGGGCACTGATATGCAAACTTCATTAAAAGCGGTTGATTTAGCCGAAAAATATGAAAATGTATATGCCATAATTGGGGTTCATCCCGACGAACTTGATACTTATGATGAGAAGGCTTTATTTGACATAGCAAGGAGTTCGGATAAGGTTATTGGCATAGGTGAGATTGGGCTTGATTATCACAATAGAAGTGATAATAAGTCGGCACAAGAAGAAGTTTTTGTGCGACAACTTCAACTTGCCAATCAACTTAATTTACCCATAATTATTCATTCGCGAGATGCTACTGGGAAGACTCTTGAGATACTTAAAGCAAATAGCGACATTATAAAAAATGGTGGAATATGGCATTGTTTTAATGAAAGTCTTGAAGTGCTAAGAGAGATTAGAAAATTGGGGTTAATTGTAAGTCTTGGCGGTGTAACAACTTTCAAAAACGCGAAGAATAGCACATATTTGATTCAAAATATGGATTTGACCGATTTTGTGCTAGAAACAGATTGCCCGTATTTGACCCCGGAGCCTTTTAGGGGAAAGGTTGTTAATGAGCCAAAGTATGTAAAACACACTGCCCAACACATAGCCGATGTTAAGGAAATGAGTCTTGACAAGATATTGAAAGCGACCGATGACAATGTGTACAACTTATTTAAGAAGGTGAAGTTATGAGCAATATGGAGTTGTTAAAAAAACACAATTTTAACTTCAATAAGGGATTTGGTCAAAACTTCATATTTGATGTGAATTTGCTTAACAAAATTGTTGATGATGCCGAAATTAACAGTAACACAACTGTGCTTGAGATTGGATGTGGAGCGGGGACGCTTACAAAACAAATCTCGAAGCGGGCAAAGAGAGTTGTGGGTTATGAAATTGATAACAATTTAAAACCTATTTTGGCAGAGAATTTGAGCGATTGTGATAATGTGAAAATTGAGTTTTGCGATGTTATGAAAGTTGCGACTAAGGATATTGAAAAGGGATTAGATGACGACTACGTAATTATTGCAAATTTGCCGTATTACATCACTACACCTATACTATTCAAGTTTTTGCTGGAAGCAACTAGGCTTAAAAGGTTGGTCATAATGGTCCAATTGGAAGTTGCGGAGCGACTTTGCGCAAAGGCAGGGACTTCTGACTACGGTGCAATTACTGTGGAAATTGATAGCGTGGCGGACGCTAAAATTACCCGCATAGTAAAGAAAAATATGTTTACCCCTGCACCAAAAATTGATAGTGCGATAGTAAGGATTGATTTTAAGAAAAAATACGACATTATAAATATGGATGTGCTTCAAAAACTCATTAGGGGTGCATTTCAAATGCGTAGAAAAACCCTTGCGAACAACTTGAAAAACACATTTGCAATTTCTAATGATGATATTGAATCTATTTTTAACCAAATGGGGCTTGATTTGACCGTAAGGGGGGAGAGCCTTAGTACTATGCAATTTGTGGAATTAGCAAATCATTTAGCGGTTTTTAAAGGAAGAGAGAATTAGATAAAATTCTCTCTTTTTTGTGTTTTTTCTACCTTTTTAACGGCATAAAAGTAACAAAAATATAGCCGAATTTAATATATAATAAATGTGTATTAGGAGGTTAATTTGGGGTTTTATAAAAAGACAGTTTTGCTCACTAATCAAGCAAACTATGAAAAGGGTATGGCAATACTCACAATCGAACAAAATGGAAGTGGAGTTTTTGGGTGCATAAAGGCTTTTGACATTCCAAAAACTGGCAATTTGGTGCTCGGCATAACGGTGGATTCAAAGTCTGCGATTAAACAAAATGTGATATTTGCTAATGGCAATGTTTTTAATTTTAAATTGCCCACCGACTTTAATATAAACGGCAAGATTGGTTGTGTGCTTGTGGATTTGAGCCATAACGAAGTCAATGCACTAGTGTGGGGAACTAATGGAAGCAGCGCAGAGTATAAAAAAGACATAATTAATGTATTTAATAACGATGTGAGAGTGAGTACATACAATCAATCAAACAATCAATCAAATTTAGAAAAAGGGGATGTTCAGCAATCAGAAAAGGAAGAGAATAAATCCGCTCAAGACATTGACCCAAAACTTTTTGAAGATGACAATATTGAAGAGATAATTGATAAAGAGATGGGTGAAAATAACGACTTTTTTGGGCTTATAAGCGACCAAATAGACGACCTATTTAGTAAATTCCCGAGCGAAGAACGATTGGTGGAGATAGTGCCAAATAGTAGGTGGATAAAAGTTGATTACGATGGCGACGGCAGAGAGTATGTGTTAGGGCTTATATATGACCAAGACGAAGTTAAGTATATTTGTTATGGAGTGCCGAGCGACAAGGACACATCTCCGCCATCGGAACTGGAAAGTTATAGCCAGTGGCTAGAAGCCGACAACGGCGGATATTGGGTGATGTATCAAGATGCGAAGACGGGAGAAAATGTAATAGTCGACGATATGAAAATGATAAATTAAGCACTAATTTTTTTTAATTAGTGCATTTTTTGTTTCTTTTGGAGATGGTTATGTATGTTTTTTGTGAAAATAGCCAATACTTTTCAAAGTTAAATATATAAAATAATTGACTTAATTTTTTAAATTTGCTAATATCTTATTGCATTATAACATTACTTAGGAGTTTTCAATGAAAAAATTTTTATTGAGTTTTATTATGATTATATGTGCTTGCACATTTATTTTGACGGGCTGTAATTCATCTGCGTTGAAGGACAATCCCGCAACTGACGCTCAAGTTATTGGCAATGGTGGATTTGCCATAAGAAAGGGCGACTATTTGTATTACATTAACGGTTTTGTTGATGACTATACTACCGAACTTGACGATTATAAGACCGACAATGTCAAGGGTAAGGTTGTGTACGGGGCTATATATCGTACAAAACTTGTAAATAACGATTTTGACAAGGACGAAAAAGGATTCTTAAATAAGTCCGAGTGCGTAGTTAGTAAAGTTGTTGGTTATGACCAAGGTGGCTTTTATATAGTAGGGGATTATATCTATTATGCGACCCCATATATGCACGAAGATAAAAACGGAACTATCCAAAATACAAGAATTTCCTTTAACCGAATTAAGATTGACGGAACTAAAAACAAAGAATTTTACATCACCGAAGAAGATGCTAGCGACATTGACTGGAGAATTAATGTAATCAATGGCAAGGCTCACCTTGTATTGAAGCAGACCGTTTCTGACGAAGACGGCAATTCAGATACCGTTGTTAAGACAATTGCAGACAACGGCAAGAAATTCAAAGAAGTGGCTACAATTAGCGGAATTACCGAAGTTGTTTTGGACGACGAAGTTAATCTAAATAGTGAGTACATCTTCTACACAAGGTCAGTGAAAGATGGCGACGACAAGAAATTTACGACAAGCGGAACACTTATTTGTAAGGCAAGTCTACTTGATGGAAGCGAAACAGTATATGAACTTGACAAAACAAGCACTTTTGGACTAATTGCACTTGACAACGGCAAGTTGTACTGCACTAAGCCAGTAGGAAAGAAGACATATTTGTATTGCTATTCTGTTAGCGAAAGTCTTGTTAATCAAGACCCTATACAACTTAGCAATGATACTTATTCTTCATATTACACAATTGAAAATGTTCCTTATAGTGTAGTTGCTGTAGATAGTAACAATAAAGTTGTAAAACTTTCAAATGTAAATGGCTCGGTCGTTAGAAGTGAAATTATAGACTCATTGTCTACAGTTATTGGCGTTAACGACAACTGCATATATAGTTATGAGAGCAATGTGCTATATCGTACTTCAATTGAAGACGGCACAAAAGTTACTGTAAGTGGAGTAGGTGATGCTTCCGATAAGACTTTCTTAATTGATAGCGCTTCAATGGTTGATTTGGACGGTCGTTATGTATATGTATATGCAAAATACACCGCTAAAGACGGCGAAACAACCGCATATTATCTAAATAGAATTGACACATATCAAGAAGAAATGGTCGCTGAATTTGTTGGGGTACTAGCAGACGAGCATATGGTTGCTGACCCAAGCGAAGTGGACGACGAAACTGATACTGATGATGAAGATCAAGTTGTAACTGACGACGTTACCCCTTGGATATATTAATAATAGAAATGATGTTTTGAGAGTTAGCCCTAGGCTAATCAAATGCAAAACATCATTTTTTTGTGCGTTTTTTAATAATCATATATTAAAATAATATTTTATTATTTGACATATTTTTTATAAAATTTTATACTTAATTATAATTAGGAAGGAGAAAACTATGGGTTTATTTAATTTTACAAAAAAACAACTATTAAGCGTCATCGAATGGGAAGACTCTTCTAAAGATGTAATGGTATATAAATTCCCATTAAACAAACGCGAAGAAATTATGAATAGTAGTACACTTGTGGTTAGACCATCGCAAGTGGCATTGTTTGTACATAAGGGGCAAATTTGTGATGTTTTTGCACCCGGCACATACAAGTTAGCCACCGAAAACATCCCATTTTTAACAAAGATTTTATCTTTGCCTACGGGATTTGATAGCCCTATTAAAGCGGAAGTGTATTTTGTTAATACAAAGCAAATGACGGGGCATAAGTGGGGCACTCAAAACCCTATAATGATGAGAGATGCTGATTTTGGCAATGTTAGATTAAGGGCTTTTGGAATGTATTCATTTAAGGTGAAAGAGCCTAAAACTTTTATGGAGCAAGTGTTTGGGACAAATAACTTGTATAAGACATCTGATGTGTCGGAACAATTAAGGTCAATGATCGTCCAAGGCTTTAGCGATGCGGTTGCTGAAAGCAAAATCAGTGCGCTTGACTTGGCTTCAAGTTATAAAGAATTTGCTAAGGAAATAATTGAGAAGAGTGAAGAAGAATTTGGCAGATATGGGCTAAAACTTTGTAGTCTTGTAATTGAAAATATAAGTTTGCCGGAAGAAGTGGAGAAGGCTCTTGACGAGCGTACAAAACTTGGCATTATTGAGGACAAAGTTGGCACTTATGCACAATATCAAACCGTTCAAGCCATTCGTGACGCTGCCAACAATCCTAGCGGAAATAATTTGGCTGGTGCTGGCGTTGGAATCGGTGCCGGTGTAGGAATGGGGCAAATTTTAACAGAAACACTTAAGAATATTGAAAATAAACCAAGAAAAACCGAAATAAAGAATGAAGAAGCGACGAAGACGTGTGCTAAATGCGGTGCCGTTTTGAAATCTTCAGCAAAATTCTGTTCGGAATGTGGCGAAAAACAACCCGAAGCGAAAAAGACGAAGTTCTGCACAAAATGTGGAGCATCGGTAAAGTCGTCCGCTAAATTTTGCCCAGATTGCGGTGAGAAATTTTAATGGCTATTAAAGTAAAAGCAAATCAATGGAAGTGCAAGAATTGTGGCGGAGAGATAAGGTTTAATCCTAATGAGCAAAATTTAAAGTGCTTTAATTGTGGCACGATTGAAGATTTTGAAAAGTCGAAAGAGCCAATAAAACACGACATCGACGAAAAGATTGACACTTCAAGTTATAATAAGTGGATAAAAGAAAACAAATTTTTGAAATGTGAAAGTTGTGGTGCAAATGTGTCGTTGGGGAAGTATGAAGTCACGCAAGTTTGTCCGTATTGTGGCACCAATATTATGTCGCAAGTGACGGAATTGCCCGGCATAAAGCCTGACGCGGTTGTGCCCTTTGCATTTGATGAGAATGAAGCAAGACTTAGATTTGCTAAAACTGTAAAAAAGTCGTTTTTCGTGCCTAAGGAGTTTAAGAAAAATCTTCCACTGGATAAGATTCATGGCGTATATGTCCCAGTTTTTTCGTTTGATTGCGATACAACATCAACATATAAAGGCGAAATTGTCGAAACTGATTATGTATTGACTAACGAAGGGCGAAAAACAGTTGAAACTCGCCGATCAATAAGCGGGAAAATAGACTGCAAACATAGAAATGTTACTGTGGAAACTAGTAGTAAATTAAGTGATTATGACTTGCAGAAGTTGTCGCCATATGATTTTGATAACTGTTATAAATACGACCAAAAATTCATAAAGGGATATAGCGTGGAGCATTATCAAGAGCAAATGGACCATTGTAGGAATATTGCAAAAAATAAGTATGATAGACTTATTGAAAATGCGATAAAATCAAAACACAATGCTACAAATGTTGAGGATTTGATAGTGTCAACCAAATATTCTAACGAAAAATATTCGTATAATTTGTTCCCAATATATAATTTCGAATATACATACAAGAAAAAAAGTAGTGTGGCGATTATGAATGGTCAAAGCGGAAAAGTGGGAGTTGGGTTGCCCACAAGTGGCGTGAAAGTTGCACTTGTTATTGCTCTTGGGCTAGTGGCATTCGCACTGGTGGGACTACTTATATACAAACTAATCAATGGGGGAGTGTAGTTATGAAAAATAATGTAAAAAAGCCTTCAAACAAGTCACTTCCTAAAGAAAAACAAACGAAAAAAGAGAAGTTGCCTATAGAGTATGTGCTTAATGGGGTCGGGCTAATTTCTTTGTCGTTGGTACCTATGATAGGTGCAATTGCATTGGTCGTATTTGGCTCACAAGTTGTAAATACCACGCTGGGAGCGAGTATTGTCCTTATCACAATCGGCATTTTGTTGTTTTTGGCACTGCTTACGGGCGTAATATTTTTTGGGATTTACTATTTTTCAGACGGAACAAAAAAAAATCTAAAAGAAACAAAATACGATAAAATTGACATTGATGAGATATTTATAAAGTGCCCGAAATGTGGTGCGACATTGTTATATGACGCCAAAATATGTACTAAATGTGGCTTTAAATTAGATTATGAGTCGGATGCTAATATAAATAACGATAAAGAAAACAAAAAGAATGAAATAAAACAACTATTGTTGCAACAATATAATTGCGAAATTTCGGAAATAAATGTTGACAAAATGAATGCGTATTTTAGGGAAAATATGAAGTCTTTTGAGTATGTTTTTTCAACATCGGAAGAAATGGAAAGCAAGATGACTGAAAGTCAAATACAAAGACGAGAAGATGTAATTGGTAAATTTTTACATAATTTCCAAAACATTATCATAAGCGCAACCATTGCGAGTGTTGCAATAATATTTTTAATTTTAATACTGGGAAAGTATATAATATAAAAGGAGATTAAATATGAATAAGTTGGTTAGGGGAAAGACAAGCCTTATAATTGTGAGTGTTTCAATGATTTTACTTAGTGTATTGTTGGTAGGTGGCTCAGCCGGGCTTATAGTGTGGGGCTCTAAATCGCTAAGTGATTCGCTGGCACTAGGAATTGTGCTTATAATAATCGGCTCATTGCTTGCTATCACATTCCTTGGTGGAATTGTATATGGGTTTATTTTGTATTTTACCGGCAAATCGCTTGTAGCCATCAATGGCGGGAATATTGCTGAAGACAATAGCCTAACAAAAGGCACTGCAAATATGACAAAATGTTCAAATTGTGGTGAGCCACTTTCAAAGGATGACAAATTCTGCGGAAAATGTGGCAAAAGCACTTCGGAATTTAAGAAATGTGAGAAGTGTGGAGTTTTAAACAAGTCCGATGCAAATGTATGTACAGCGTGTGGAGAGAAGTTAAAATAAAAAAATACTAGCAAAATTATTTGCTAGTATTTTTTTGTCATTAGTTATTTAGGCTATTTAGATAGTGTAAATAATATGTCTGATTCAAGTTCTTTGTATGCGTTAATGTATTCTTCATTGCCAGCCATATTGCGTTTTAAATAGTCAAGCAATATAAACTTTTCTTCAATAATGCTCATTCCTTTTGCTTTTGAAAGGCTTTGGATTGGAAATTCTGGCTTAATTCCGACAATATCTTCAAGCATAACTTGTTTGTGATTGTGTACTGCGGTAGTCTTTGATACATATATTGCAAATCCCTTTAGTTCTGCCAAATCATCTTTTAAGCCCTTGCTATGTGCTTTTGCGGTGCAATCGTCGTAGATTCTTCCAAATACTTCTTCATACGAATTTGCAAGTTTGTTGTTTTGCACAAATATTTTGTTTTGTGCTTCGTCAAGCAAGTCTATAAAATAATTTGATTGTTCTTCATCGATTTGTTTTGATTTAAATGCTTCATAAATCTTCATTTTAGCCATAAATAATGTCATTGGCGCTGTTTTGTGTTCCATAATATTATCCCTCTTTATAAATTCTTCGACTATATAATATCATCGAAATTGTGGATTGTCAATAGCGAATTTTTAAAAAACATTGGATGTTGGTGAGTTTTTCCCCATAAAACTTAAAAAATAGGGGGGATTGTAGATTATTCTCCCTATTTTTTTACACTATTTATTCTTAATCACTTCGTTAAGACCTATCAAAATTCCTAATTTGCCGTATTCATATGTAAGTCCGCCTTGCATATATCCAGAGAATGGCTCAACCATCGGCCCGTCACAACTTAGTTCGATTGTGCTTCCCGATATGAAACTTCCGCCAGCCATAACTTCATCGTGGGGGTAGCCGTCCATTGGCGCTGGAATAGGGGTGACATAACTATCAACTGGGCTTCCCATCTGAATGCCTTTGCAGAAATTAACCAAATTTTCGCCCGAATTAAGTGTAATGGTCTGAATTATGTCGGTGCGTTTTTCTTTGTATTTTGGGTCCACATCAAATCCCAATTCTTCCAGCATTGCACTTGCAAAAACCATTGTTTTTAGGCTATTTGCTACAATGTTTGGCGATAAATATAATCCTTTATAGAAGTTAAGATTTTGATTTAAATTTGCCCCAATATTTTTGCCTAGGCAAGGTGCGGAAAATCTCTCGGCAACATCTTCAATCAAGTCTTTTCTGCCCACGATGTATCCGCCAGTTTTAGCAAGCCCACCGCCAAGATTTTTCATTAACGACCCTACAAGAATGTCACAACCCACTTCAGTAGGCTCTCTATCTTCCACAAAGTCGCCGTAGCAGTTGTCTATCATTATTATTACATCAGAATCAACTTCTCTTATGGCTTTGCACACTCTTTCAATCTTGTCCATTGTAAGACTTTTTCGTTGCGAGTATCCACGACTGCGTTGGATTTCAACGAGTTTTACATTGTGTTTTTTTAGTCGCTCCTGTATTGCTGGAATGTCAAAATCGTTGTCAATTAATTCAATTTGCTCGTATTTTACGCCATTTTTCATAAGCGAATTTCGGCTATCTCCCGTAAGTCCAATTATACTAAGTAGGCTGTCGTATGGTGCACCCGAAATGGAGATGAATGTGTCGCCATATTTTAGTAGTCCGCTAAATGTAAGGGCTAGGGCGTGGGTGCCAGACATTATTTGGGGTCTTACAAGTGCGTCGTCGCATTTGAAAATCCTAGAGTATATCCTTTCCAATTTATCTCTGCCGTCATCAGCAAATCCGTATCCTGTGATTTCGGCAAAATCGTTGGTCCCAACTCTCTCGTCTTGGAAAGCCTTAAGGACTTTTGAACTGTTTATCATTGCAACGCGTTCAATCTCTTCGAATTGTGGTTTGATTTTCTCTTCCACATTTTTAGATAATTCAACTAATTTTTCATCAATATTAAAATCATAAAACATAATATTTACTCCACTATCAAGTATTTTACTAAAAATATATAAAAAAGTAAATAGATTTGAGTATTTTTAACGGTTTATAATATATTGAGAGCAAAAGTTATAAGAAAGTGATTGACAAATGGGCTTAAAATGGTTATTATATTAAAGTTAAAAAATTTGTTTGTGATTGGCTTTAAATCAATGATTGGGTCAAAATAAAAGGAGAAATTATGATAGATGTAAATGATATTAGAAATGGAATGACTCTTCAATATGAAGGAAATATTTATCAAGTTGTTGAGTTCTTACACGTTAAGCCGGGTAAGGGCAGTGCTTATATGAAAACAAAACTTTCTAATTTGCGTACAGGTGCGACAATTGAAAGAACATTCAACACCAATGTGAAATTTGAAGACGCACACATCAGCCGTGTAAGAGTTCAATACTTGTATGAAGACGGCGGAAGTTATAACTTTATGGACAACAACACCTACGACCAATTCGAATTGTCAGCAGAGCAAATCGGCGACAAGAAAAACTATTTGCTTGAGAATATGGAACTAGATATTACAAAATTCGGCAACGAAATCCTAGGTATCGCTCTTCCAGAAAAAATCGAATTTACAGTTGTTAAGACCGAGCCAGCAGTTAAGGGTGGCACAACTACCAACGCATCAAAGGACGCTGTTGTTGAAACTGGTCTTGTTGTAAAAGTTCCACTATTTATTAACGAAGGCGAGAAGATTATTGTTACTTCAAGCGACGGAAAATACTATTCTAGAGCATAATTACATTAAAAATGGTGTTGAAAAGCACCATTTTTGTTTTATTTAATGAATTTATTTTTTGTTATATTATAAAAACATCATTTTAATGACGATTTTAATAATTAATAATGTTACAACATTTAATTAATAATGTTACAACATCTAATTAATAATGTTGCAACATCTTAGAAGTTGAAAGTAATTTTAAAAGGAGAAGTTATGAGTAAAGTTTGTTTAATTACTGGCGGAGCAAGAGGAATTGGAAAGAAGATTGCGGAAACAATGTCAAATAATGGCTACACAGTGGTTGTGAATTACAACTCTAGTACTGAGAGAGCAATGGCTTTTCAAAAGGAACTTAACGATATGGGGCGAGAGTGTCTTTTTGTGAAAGCCGATGTGTCGGATGAAAGGCAAGTGTCGGATATGGTGGAATTAATAATGTCAAAATACGGAAAAATTGACGTGCTTGTAAATAACTCCGCAATTACTCACGACTCGCTATTTAATGAAAAAAACGCGAATGACTTTAGGCGAGTGTTTGATGTAAATGTTGTGGGTGCGTTCAATGTAAGCAAACTTGTGGGCAACATAATGCACAACCAAAAATACGGCAAGATTATAAACATTGCGTCGACAAACGGCATAAATACTTATTATCCGATGTGTGTAGAGTACGATGCGTCGAAGTCCGCTCTTATATCGCTCACTCACAATTTGGCAGTGCAATTTGCACCATATGTAAATGTTAATGCTGTTGCACCGGGCTTTATAGCGACAGAAAGTGAACTTGACGGAATGGACGAAGAATTTGTGAAAGAGGAAAGCGAAAAAACACTTGTCAGAAAGGTGGGCACTGAAGAAGATGTTGCAAATCTAGTGAAGTTTTTGGCAAGTGATGAAGCGGGATATATAAACAACGAAGTCATCAGAATTGATGGCGGGCTATATGGCAATATGTAACATATTTTCATATGTACACTTAAACATTTGTGACAATAAATAGGTGGTTTTTGTCAAAATCACAGCATTTGACCATTTTAATTTGTTATATTTTAGTAAAATTAGGTCTTGACAAATACTAAAAAAGTGATATACTCTATATATTAAATGAAAAAAGGGGATATGAAAAATGAGTGAGAATATTAAGAAGGAACTTATGGATAAGACAGAATGCTTTACAACTTTAAATAACATTATGGACTATTGCCTAACCAATGAATTTGGCAGTGTTGCGGTATGTGGTACATACATCGCAAAGAATGTAAAGGGTAAACTTACATATGAACTTAACAATAGCGAGGTTGCTGAACTTAAGAAACAACGAGTAGAACTTGTAAGGGCTCATCTAAAGGACTTTTATGTAATATGTTGTGATATGCTTCGCAACAATAAAGACCTTACTACAGTTGAAAGATTGAAAGTTAAGGAAATGATGATAAAAGTTAGAGATTACTGCCTAGAATATGGATTTTATGGTAAGGCACTAGATTTTGCAAGAATCTTGTATCAAGAATTTAGAGTTTCAGGTGACGAAACTATAGAGCAAGCAATGAGAGGATACATTGAAAGACAAATCATCAGTGGTGATGACCAATCTATCAAATTCAAAAGAGCAAGAGCCGATGCACTTCTTGGAAAGTTTGGTAGAAGGGCTATGGGTGCAAGTATGCGAGACCATTACAATACACTTCCTAATGAAGTTACAGTTCCTATTAGGGGCGGATTGAAATCAAAAGAATTCTCAATCGCTGATTCTAAAATAGCACTATCTACAATGGGACAAGACTTTATGTACTAAAACTAAAAAGGCACTTTTTTAAAAGTGTCTTTTTCTTTTGTGTGCAAGGTATAATTATTTGTTTTTAGGTGAAACTTATGTATATAAAAAAGACACAAGGAGAAACTATATGAACCCATTTTTAGAAAACTCAAAAGCAGTAGAAGATTATTTTATGAACTGGAAACAAATGTATCCAAAACCTTACAACAAAAAGACCGTTTCGCCATATACAAAGGTGCGAATTATACTTATGAACGGCACGGAATTTGAGAGCAATTGGTTTTTGCACTCATTTGCGAGAAATTGTAACGACAACGACCTAAGAAGAGAAATTGCCATTATTCGCAATCAAGAACAGCAACAGCAGAAACGAATAAGTTGTTTAAAACCGCTTAATGAAAATATGCTTGAAGAAACAATTGCCTACGAACAACTTGCCATAGACCTTACCGCAATATTGGCACAAAATGAGTCGTGTCCTATATCGAAATCAGCACTTGATTTTGCACTGCTAGAAGATTTTGACCACTTATATAGATTTGCCAATTTATTAAAAATGGACTACGACATAGATGCGGACATAATGGTGGGTAAATACACCGAGATAATGCCAGGCAGACCTACCATAAACGAGCACCGACACCCGATAGACAATGTAAGGCAGTACGCCGACTGCAAGAAAGCCGACCCCTACACGAAGTTGGTGGGCAACATTATCACAGGTGCCGAACAGCAAACTATGAATTTCTATATGAATATGGCGCAAATGTACAAAAACCACCTAGGACGGCAGTTGTTTTCTGAGATTGCGATGGTTGAAGAAGAGCACGTCACCCAGTACGAATGCCTTAACGACCCAACTACCACATGGCTAGAAAAATGGCTTATGCACGAATATACTGAGTGTTATTTGTATTACTCAATGATGAATGACGAGAGCGATGACTACATCCGCCAAATATGGAAAGAACACTTTGAAATGGAAGTTTCGCACTTGAAAAAAGTCGCAGAGTTGCTAAAAAAATACGAAAAAAAGAGTTATCTTGATGTAATTCCTGTGCCAGAATTCCCACAACTACTAAAGTTTGGGGAGAATAAAAAATATATTAGGGAAGTGCTTGAGTCGGTGGGCATTACATCAGTGAAAGAAAAGTATGTGAATGTGGAAGATTTGCCCGATGACGCAAGATTTTTTGAGCATCTAAAAACTACAAATCAACAGCCAAATAATGTGGCAAGTCATATGGTTATAGAAACATATATAGACAAATTCGGCAAGGATTATAGATATGAAGACAAGTCCCACCCAATAAAGGCACTGCAAAATAGGAAGAAAGACAACACCACAGCAGGTGCAAGATAGACTAACTCTCATAGAGTTGGTCTTTTTTTTAAAACCTTTACACAAACGATTGACTTTTTTCGTGGGGGGGGGGGTATAATGATTAAAAGTATGTAGAAAGGAGAAAAAATAAAAATGAGTAAAACTAAAAAAATCGTTAGTTTTGTACTAGTAGTTATTATGCTATTAGGTGTTGGTTTTGGCGCATATTTCTTATTTTCAAAGAAGAGTAAACTCACTGAAAAAAGAGCAATAAGTCTAGTAAGTGAAACCAGTAAAGAACTCAACACTGCAATCACTACAATATGTAATGGTGTATCTGGCAAGACCAGTACTAGTACATTATCTGCTGCGAGTTCAGATGCAAATACAAGATTAAATGCTACATCTTCTACCGATATGAGTGATTATGTGAATTTTATTAAAATGGTAACTTTTTCAAATTCTTATCTAGAGATGGTTAATTTTACATTAGGTATGAGTGGTGATGATGCTATTGAATTTAATAAGACCTATTCTGGATTTACGATAGGTGCTCCAACTTATTTGACGCTATATTGCACTTCGGATTCAGTTGTATTTGAATTTGCTACAAAGGATGATGAAGGAGATGACCAGTCTTATTTTAATACATATGGCATTATTGATTATGACGAAGAAAATGATCGACCATCCGCTTTTAATTTTATAATAATCGGTAATGAAAGTTCGGAATATGCTGGAGCAACAACTTATAACTTTTCAATGCGTATGTATTCAATTAATTTTGATTTAAAAACATTTAATTGTTATGAAGCATATATGTACAATTTTAATGAGTATAGTATTGTGAGAAATCTTAAAAACAAACTTGCAAAAGGCGAACTTAATTATGACGATATAAAAAATTATGTTGATTTCGACAATGGTTATGATTTTTCTATTTATTCTGGGAATATTGCAGATCATGTTGATGACATAAAGATGGCTACGCATAAAGATTTGGTTTCTAGAAAAACACTTTTCAATACTTATAGTAAGACAATAAGCCACTTGGGAATTATCGCTGATAGCAAAATTGATTTTAATAGTATGGAGAACATATCAAATGTCAGTGGTGAGATAATGCAATATTTTGCCGCTTCAAAGAATAGATATATGTGTGCAGTAGGTGACGGCAATAGATTGTGTTTTATTGATGCAACATCTTATGAAGGTTGGCAAGAATGGGATAGAATTCTTATCAACAAATTAAAAACATTGCTTAATGAAATGAGTGTTTCTGATGCCAATGGATCTATATATGACGGCCAAATAAAAATCACTATTTCAAGTGGAACACCGGAAACTGAATTTAATTTATTAAAATCAACCGTAGATGCATTAGAAAATTACTACACAAGGCATAAGGATGATCAAAACTATGTATCTCTTATGTTTGGAAGATGTGCAAGTAAAATGGATTTCCCTAGTGTGGGTTCTAAGGTTGTTGCTTATACTGATTTCGATAAGAATGAAGATTCGTTCACATATAGTGTTGGATGTGGCTCTCTAGAAGATTCAGCAACTTATTCAATCCGAGCAACTTTATATCTTGGTGACGGTAATTAATTAAATATCTAATGATTAAATAAAAAAAGCACGATTATTCGTGCTTTTTGTGTGTAAACTGATTTGTGTGTTGCGATTTGTATATGTTATAATTTATATATAAATTAATCATTCCGATTACACAAATTGAGAGTTAATTATGTTTTTGGGGAAATGTTGGAAATTTATTAATACAATTAAAATTTGCCATTAAATTGTATTAATAAACAATTAAATCATACTAATGAGCCATTAAATTGAATGAATAAAAAAATCTCTTACTTTAAATGATGTAAGAGATTTTTTCTTATTGGGTTTGTCAATCGTCCCGCTTGGCAAATACTAGCACAAATCTTAGGAATGCAAGGATACTATATACTAGGGAAGCGACATAGGTAAGTGCTGCCGCATTTAGGACGCTTTTGGCTTGTTCGGTTTCTCGTTCGGTAAGAAGCCCACTTTCTTTTAGGATTGTTGTTGCACGATGGCTTGCGTTGTATTCTACGGGAAGCGTGACCAGGTTGACTAGTACTGATAGTCCAAAAATTATGATTCCTGCCCACATAAAATAGTAACCGAATGCGGTGTATATAAGGAAGTCAAATATTAAGCCGGTTATTAAAAGTGGCATTAGTAGTTGGGATGAGATGTTGCTAATAGTGATTGCAAATGTTCTAAGTTTTATAGGGAAGTAGTTGGTTTTGTATTGAAGCACGTGCCCGACTTCGTGGGCTGCCACGCCAATGGATGCAACGCTTGTGCTATTGTACACTGAGTTGCTAAGCGAAACGGTTTTGGTACGGTGGTTGTAGTTGTCGGTTAAGTGACCGCTAATGTTGGTAACTTTTATGTCGTCACAACCGGCACTATTTAGCATTATTTTAGCCACTTCGCCGGCGGTTTTTCCTGATTCACTCATAACATTTGAGAATTTACTGAAAGTAGAATTGACCTTTGATTGGGCATATATGCCAAGTATAATCCCTGGTAAAAGAATAAATCCCATTAGATAGTATTGCCAGTAAAGGGGTAGTGCTAATAAGAAATTTGTCATAATTTTAATCTCCTATTTGAATTTATATAATAATTTTTTGATTGGTCTTGTGAAGTCGTCAAATAATGCAACAATATATGTTTGTCCAGCGGTATTGAGTAGGCTTTTGCTTTTGCTTAGTTCTCGTTTTGTCAGAAGGTTGTTTTGTTGTATTATTTTGACTGCACGCTTCGAAGCGTCAAATTCCAATGGAATGACAAGGATTTTTACTAATGCGTGTAGTACAAATAGTACGCCCGATGATATGCACATATATAGCCCCACATTTTCGGCGGGCCAGCGAAATGCATACATAATTAGCCCCGCCACGAGTAGGGGGAAGATAAGTCTATTTGTAAATCGGGTAATTTTCCCCAAAACTGAGTTGAGTCTATAAAGGAATGTGGATTCCTTGTCTTGTGTGGCGTGGCCAAGTTCGTGGCACACGATTGCAACCGAAGCGATGGATGCGTTGTTGCACACTTTACTGCTCATAAGCAACATTTTTTCCTTTGGATAGTAGGCGTCGCACAAGTCTTTTTCGTTTTGGGCTAGCCGTAAGTTTAGGTTTTTTCTATCCATTACGATATTTGCCACTTCTGCACCAGTAAGCCCGCGAGAATTTGCAATTTTGGTGTATTTATTGTATTTTGCGGTTATTCTTGAGCGAGAAGAAAAAAGCATAACTAGTAATATTAATAAAATTCCGCCAATATAAAGATATATCATATTTGCTCCTATTTATTAATTATACTATAACTATGCTTTTTTACAAAATGATTAATTGATGTTAAAGTGGAATTTCTTCAATTTCTGAGATTTTTCCATCAATAATGGTGAATGTGTAGTTTTTGTATTTACTGTCACTTAAAATGGTGTAATTGGGCTCGTCGGAGTAGCGATTAAAATATATTTTATCTATCCGACCGAAGAATTGCTCGAGTTGGGACGCTGTCGCCGAAGTGGAAAGAAAGGTTTTTGCACGACTAAAGTCGTTGTATTGAATACTCTCCAAAAATAGCATCGGGGTAAGTTCTTCGTCGTATGTTGGCGGGTTGTCGGATAAGTAAATGGTGTATTTGTCGAGTTTTTTGGTGGCAAATGTAAAGGTATATACAATGCCATAATTCGACAACGACTCGGTTGGTTTTAGGGCTTTTATTTTGTCCTTTGTAATTTCAATTTGTTGAAATATATTTTCTAACACAATTTTGCGTGTTTTTGTGTCAAATATGAGTAGGTACTTTTTATCGTCCGCAATGTTTCCTGTTATTATCACGATGCTGTCGCGGGTTTTAAAATCGGTCATTGTTATTGGTTTGGTGGCGGAGAAGTGGTGGAAGTTTTGGGCAGATATTGAAATGTATGATTGGTCGGCATTAGATATTGAAAAAATGGCGTTGTTGTATTGCTTTTGAATCGTGGATGTGGTTGGACAATATTCCAATGACACTTGCGGGTTATATATAATGTCGAAATGATTGTCTTTAAATGGAATTTTTGTTGTTCCGCTTGGACAAACGCTGGTGCGCGTTGAAATGGTGCAAGGCAAATATTTGGGTTTTTCGGGGAGAAAAGAGATATAAAAGTCGTGGGTTGAGATGATGTCGGGATGAAGGGATGTGATTTTCTCGCCATTTATAAGTATTTGCGACGGAACAATGCTTGATATGTGAATATATTTTTTCATAAATAACTCCTATAGAAAATATATGTGCGGGAAGTATGAATTATGAGTTTTGTGGCAATTATTGTGATATGGAAAATAAAGAAACAAAAATTTTAAAATTTGAGCCGAAGCCTAAAGAATTTCTCACCGACAGCGAGATAATGAAAGTTTTTGGCGGACTTGTAAGGCTTGTTCAAAAATCTGCCGAGTATAATGCGACTAAAAAGGTGGAGTCACAACTTGATTATTATGTAAGACGCCTAAATGAAGTGACTAATGAACTCAACAAAAGAGTAAGTCAGGTGGACGAGTTGTTGAAGTTGAACGATGAATTAATACGACAAAACTTAGGAAAATAAACTTAAATTATTGTAATTTCGGGCTAAATTTGATATTATTACTAAAAGGATATTTTAGTATGAAAATCAACTTGTATTATTCATCGCTAAATAGTTTGTCGGCGGATAGACTTATTGCGGATTTGAAAAATAGAAATAGGTCGCAAAAGCACATCATAATTACACCGGACAAGTCTTCGCTATATTATGAGCGAAAACTTTTTCAGATTCTTCAAGAGTCGAGTTTTTTTGATGTTTCGGCAACAACGCTTAGCCGATTTGCAAATGGTGTAATTGGGACGGGGCACAACATCTTGAGCAAGCAAGGTGGGGTGCTAATTGTAAAAAGAATTCTTTTGGAACACAAATCCGAATTGAAAAGTTTTTCAAAATCGTGCGAACTTATAGGTTTTGCGGGAAGTCTTTTCGATACGATATGTATGTTTAAAAGTTGTAATATCGCACCAAGCCAGATTGAAGAAGTGAGTGCCGACACCTTAAATAACAAACTCCACGACATTAAATTTGTGTATGAAAAATATGAAGAATACTTAAAAAATCAATACACCGATAGTTTTAATAGACTTAATCTTTGTGCAATGAAAATTAATAAAGATGAATTTTCCGATACAAACTTTTATTTTGTGGGATTTGATGATTTTACCAAGCAAGGTTATGCGATAATTGAGAAATTGCTAAAGTGTGCGTGCAGTGTGAGTATAGCGACTACATATGCAAAAACAACTGATGGAAAAAGGAACGGCAATATATATCTTAATAATGTGTATTACAACTCGTTGGATATTGCAAAACTAGTAGGGGTGGAATGCAACAAAATTGAAGTGAAAGATGATTTGCCAAAAGATAAATTAACGCTTTCTAACTTCGTGCTGGCGAATAGGGCTCCGCAATTAAAAAATCAACAAGACTACTTAAAAATTATAAAATACAACAATGTTGATGATGAAATAAAAAATACAATCCTTGATATAAAATACAATATTATTAACAACTCGCTGAGATATAAAAATTTTGCAATCGTTGTGTCGGATATGGGCAGATACAAAACAAAATTGATAGAATATTGCAATAAATTAGGTGTTAATTATTTCTTAGATGAGAAAATCAAATTGAAAGACACAATGTTTTCAAGATTTGTTTCTAATCTTATTTCAATATTGCACAAACCTACAAAATTTAATATTTTATCATTTTTAAAAAGTTCACTTTTGGACATAAACATACAAGATATTGACAATTATTCCACATATATTGACAAATACGAGCCACAATTTGACAATTTGCTAAGATGTGATAATGAAGCCATTCAACAATATTTTAATATTTTGATTAAATATAGACAACGGGGAGAATCTAGAAATGTATCGGGAGTTTTGGATGATGTGGCACATATTCTTTCCGAACTTGAGATTGAAAATAAAGTAAATAATTTATTGAAAGAGTATTTTTCTAGGGGTGAATTAGAAGTGTATAGGGTGCTAAAACAATCGTATGGCAAGGTGCTTTCGATATTTAATGAGGTTAAAGTAATTGATGGTTATGAGTGTTCGTACTTGGAGTTGGCTAAATTCTTTGATATGTATGTCAATAATTTGAGTGTTGTTGTTCCGCCTATTGTGACCGATGCGGTGACAATTGCTAGTACAGATTGCGAAAATTTATTTGATGTCGATTATGTATATTTTCTTGGATTTAATGAAGGGGTTGCGCCAAGATACAATGTTGATAGCGGGATAATTTCTGACGACGAAATAGAAAAAATGCCATTAAAAACAAGACTCAATCCTACAATAAGTGTAATTAATAAGCGATTAAAATTTAAGTTGTTTGAATTAATATTTGTGGCGAATAAAAACGCGATTGTGTCTTATCCAGTAAAAGGCTCGGACGGAGATATGTATCCTAATGCGATAATCAATAGTTTGGTTATGGCTTATGGGGTAGACATAGTAAGGAATGGCTCAGCAAAATTAGACATTGTAAATAATAGTATTGTACATTTTGATGAAGATAATTTTATTTACAACAACTTTTCTAAAGATATTGCGACTGACAATTATGTTGGGCTAATGAAGTGTTGGGATAACTATAGTGACAACAAAAATTACATAAAGACAATGAGTTCGCTTGATAGTATTGTGGGGGATAGTTCGTATGTTGAAAATATGCAATACGACAACAATTTGACGCCAATCACTAAAGGCTTGTTTTTGCAATCGCAAAAAATTGGCATAAGTGAGATAGAACGATTCAATACTTGTCCATATGCTCATTTTGTGGATTATGGCTTGAAATTGAAACCTTGTGAGAAAAATGATTTGTCAGCACTTGATATAGGAAATATAATCCACGAGTTTGTTAAAGAAGCGATTTTTAGATTAGAAGAAGATAATGTTGCGTTAGAGATTCTAGACAAAATACTATTGAAAAATGATTACAAATATTTGGTTGAAAATAAAAACAATAATTTTGTGATTAAGTCGTTAGGGGAAGAGGTGGAAAGAATATTTAAAGTGCTTAAATATCAGCAGTCGGTTTCGAGTTTTAGTACGATTTATGCTGAGTTGCCGTTTAATATGAAAGTGTGTGCAATTGACGGAAGGGATATATATTTGACGGGTGTTGTTGATAGAATTGACAAATTCGAAAATGGGATGAGAGTGATTGACTACAAGACGGGAAACATAACTTTCAAAAACTTTGACGACATATATTACGGGAATAAAGTTCAAGTAATTGTTTATCTTTCAGCACTATCTAAGGACAAAAACTTGGAACCGCTTGGTGCTTTGTATTTTCCAATCTCCAATGCTTTTGCTCAAGAAAAGTGCGAAGACTTGTATCAAATGCAAGGGATTGTAGAGAAAAGCCTAACAAATATGCTTGCGTTTGACAAAAATTTGAGCGAGTCTAATTATTCAAGCAATATAATCAATTTGAGTACAACTGCTAAGGGAGAGATATACTTAAATTCGTATTACAAAAATATGTGTTTATCCAATAGCGATATTGCAAAAGTGAGCGATTTTGTTATGGATTTGGTGAAAGAATCAATAAATAAAATAAATGGTGGCGAAATTAATCCACATCCTTTAGATGACACCGCTTGTAGATATTGCGAGTATAAGGGGCTATGTAATTTTAATGAGAAGTATAATAATTCATATAGAAGAACAATAAAAGTGAAGAGTATTGAAGAATTGTTAGGAGGTCAAGATGAGTAAGTTTAAACCCACTAAGTCACAGCAACTTTTTTTGGATTCCGACAATAAAAATACGCTAGTTTCGGCAAGTGCGGGGTCTGGGAAAACGAGCACGATGATAAACAAACTTGTCGGGCTTATTAAGAACGGTGTAAAAGTAAAGAATTTGCTAGTGGTTACTTATACTAACTCGGCTGGCAATGAGATGAAACAAAAACTTTTCAACGCACTTGTGGAAGAAATGCAAAACCAATCGGGTGAGAATGTCGATTTTATTAGTCAACAACTCGATGATATGGTTAATTGCGATATAGGGACTCTACATGGCATATGTAAAAAAATTATAATTAATTATTTTTATGTCGTGGGACAAGACCCGAGTTTTAGTTTGCTTAACGAACAGCAGTCGGAATATATGTACGACAATGCAATGACTCAAGTTTTTAATGACTACACGGCAAGTAATAATGAAGAATTTTATTCGTTGTACACGCTCTTCAATAAAAAAAGAAACCTTTCCAACTTAAAAAATGTTGTTAAGATTTTGCATAATTACTTACTAAGCAAGGTTGATGCTTTGGAGTGGAGACAATATGTGTTGGGTGAGTGTTGTGAGAAAAATTCAATATCAGAAAAATATATTGTGAAGTATTTTATTGAGCAATTGCAAGGCTTAAAAAGAGAGTTGTTGACAGTACAAGATAAATGTAAAACCGATTTTGATTATTATGCCGATTATGTGTCGGACAAGATTAATTTTGTAAATGCGTTGGAAAATGTGGCTAATTATGATGAGTTTATTAGAGTTTCAAATTGTTATGAATTTGCCAAAAAACCACGAGTATATAGTAGCAAATTGTCACCAAGCCAACTCGAATTGTCAGAAAGTGCCGACTTGATAATTTCTGAATTTAACGAAGTTGTGAAAAATATTAAGAAAACTTGCGTTGAAATGACGGCTAATGATTATGACAACTACAAACAAATTGTTAAAAAGTTATTTGATTTGGTTGATGTTGTTGATAATGAATATAAAAGTATGAAAAAACACCAAAATGTGCTAGATTTTTCTGATTTGGAACACATAACTCTTGAAATTTTGAAAAACGACAAGGTTGTTGAAGTTTTAAGAGAAAAATATGAGTACATATTTGTGGATGAATATCAAGACATTAATCAGGTCCAAGAAAAAATAATCACTACAATAGCGAGAGATAATAATCTATATATGATAGGCGATGTGAAGCAATCAATTTATGCGTTTAGATTGTCGTCGCCAGAGATTTTTATTGAGAAATTCAATAGATTTCAAGTTGATACCGAAAAAAACGGGCTCATTAATTTAAATGAGAATTTTAGAAGCGAAGAAAACATATTGCAGTTTGCAAACCTAATATTTGATTCGCTTATCACAACAAACACAATAGGGATTGATTATAAAGGCAATTCTAGGCTTGAAGTTGGGGATAAGACAAGACCATTTAAGCAATGTGTAGATATGTGCATTCTTACAAACGAAGAAATGACGGAAGGTCAAGTAATTGCCGAGCAAGTAGGGAAGTTGGTGAGTGAAGGCTATGAATACAAAGACATTGCGATATTGCTTAGAAGTAAGGGCGAACTTGTGGGTGACATATATGGCGAACTTAAAAAGTACAACATCCCTTGCGAAGCGACATACAAAACAAATCTTTTTAAGAATAGCGAAGTGCTTGTAGTGTATTATTTGCTAAAACTTGCAAATAACTCGCACAACGATGTTGCAATGGCGACAGTGCTAAAAAGTAAATTTGTAGGGCTGAGCGATGACGAACTTGGTGAGATTCGCGTGTTTAATAGGGAAGCGCATTTTTACGAATGTGCATATGAATATGTGAACAGCGGGACAAATGAACATATAGTGAATAGCCTAAAAAATCTATTTGGATTATTGAAAGAAATCCGATTCTTGCTTAATTCAAAATCGATTATGGAAGTAATGGATTGGCTTTTTGCAAAATATGATATTTTTAATTACTATTTAAGTTTTCCTGATGGCTCGGAGAAAATAAGCAATATTAATGAACTACTTAGGATTATATCAAATGATGAATTTAAGTATGACCTAAATAAGTGTGTGGATTATCTTGATTCCGTAAAAAATGACGGCGAAGTTACACTCACATTGTCGGGTGCAAGTAATTGTGTGAAGATATTGACAATCCATTCAAGTAAGGGGTTGGAGTATCCGGCAGTGATACTTGGTGGAATGGGTAAAAAGTTTGTGCTCAATAAAAATACGGACGACATTATAATTAACGATAAGTTGGGCGTAGGGGTCAGATTGTTTGATGTTAAGTCAAGGACTCAAAAAGATAGTAGCGTAAAACTTGCGTGCAAAATAACCAATAAGAAAAATGAAATTGACGAAGAAATACGATTGCTATATGTGGCTTTAACAAGGGCTAAAAGTAGACTTTGCATAGTAGGTGAATACGACACTAAAAACTTGAGCCGAAATGTAAATAAAAATATTTATGCTAGCCAAAATTATTTTGATTTAATCTTTAAAGCATTGCCTAAGGAGTCCATACATTTCTTTGAAAATAAGGTCAATAATTTTGTTGTGTGTAAAGATGAAAAATGTGAGTTTAGTGTAGAATTTGTTGATGAAGTAGATGATAAAAAGATGACGGAGAGTAGGCCATATATATTTGACCCTATTGATAAAGAGTTGAATGCAAAAATATCTAAATATTTTGACTACTATTATCCATATAAAATCAACAACAATATTGCATTAAAAAATTCAGTTTCTCAAGTTTTGAAAGAAGAGCAAGACTATGAAAAGCAAGTCGATAGCATCGTGATTGACTCCGATTTTAACGATTATTCTTTACGTCTTGGTACGGCATATCACAGTATTATGCAAAACCTTAATTATTCCGAAAGTGAAGCCGAGATTTGCGATATTATATCGCGTGTAAAAACAGTAGATTTGCCATATGGCGATGTGGATGTAAAAAAGGTTGTGAAAGCGGTTGAAAATATTTCAAAATTGATTACATCTAGTAGCAAAATCTTAAAAGAAACACAGTTTATAATGAAAGTTAATTATGGCGAGATTGTGAGTGGCGGGAATGACGAAGACGTTCTTATACAAGGGGTTATTGACTTGGCGATTGTTGACGATGACACTGCAATAATCGTGGATTTTAAGACAAATAAAACTCAAAATGAAAGGTTTTTAATTGACCATTATGCAATGCAATTGAATATGTATGCTAGGGCTTTTGAGAAGGCATATGGCTTGAAAGTAACAAAAAAATTGCTTTATTCCTTTGAAATGGGGAAGTTTGTTGAAGTGTAGATAAAGTGCATTGGTGAGATTGTCGCCGATGCATTTTTTTAAAAAACTGTACTTTATTTGTTGGTAAACTTTTTTAAATGTGATATACTACAATTAATTATATATGTGTATGTATTATTAAGGAGTGAAGTATGTTTAATTTTTTAGCAATTACAACATCTACGGGACTAGGGGTATTTGATAAGATCCTAAGTTTTTTCTACGAATTAAAGGTCATTTTGACCACTGAATATGTGTTGTATGGCTCGGTTGCGTTACTATTTTTAGTGATTTTGATTTGCTTGGCGGTGTCAAATAGGACATATGAGGCAAAGGTCTTAAAATATGTTAAGAACAACAATAAGTATTTTAAGCGCAATCCACACATCACCGAGGATAATTTGATATTTGTGAACAACAAATTCAAAAAAGCCCCTAAAAATGTGCGTTATGCTTGGCAACAATATATGTTGAATAGGGATAAAATTCCTAGCGACTACATCAATACTCGTACTTGCATAGACCAACCATTAAAGTCAAGTTCGGCTGAGAATACTGCAAAAATTTTGCACATCTCGACCATTATTATTGCGGTATTGTCGTTTATAGCCAATTTGGTGTGTGTGCTTAGCAATGAGCAAACAAATACTTTTGAGTGGTCCACTAACAACAATGGCATTTTGAGTTGGATATATATATTTACTATCCCTTGCTTGATTTATATTCTAGGTGCTATATTTGTAATCATTTTGAAAGCCCGCCATACAGCAATAGTGGGTGATGTATATACCGAATTTCAAGATTTTGAAAGGTATTTGAACAAGGCTTGTTCTACAATGCCTAGTTATATTGATTACGAGGTGTTGTTTACAAGAAAGGAAATCCGTGACGGGATTCCAGCATTGCAAGAGTATTTGGAAAAGAGAGCATTAGAAGAACAGAGAGAACGAGAAGCCCAAGAGATGCGTCAATTCGCTTTTGAAGAATATAACTTTGAAGAGTTGGGGCTAGAAAACGCATTGCTTATAGAAAGAGCAATGACTGAAAGTGAAAAATTCTTTAATGTAAAGAGAAATTTGTCGGAAAAAATCAACGCAAAACAAACAGAAATGTCAAGTTATCAGAAAAATTTCGATGAAGTAACTAAGGAATTTGAGAAGAAAGCCCAAGCGTATAGGGAGAACTTGAAGCAACTTAACGAGCAGTTGAACAGTACTAGCGTAAACATTGAAGCGAACTACATCAAGAAAAGATATCGTGAAGACCAACAAAAATTGCAACAACTTGAAAAAGATTATGAAATTGCAACAATAAGATTTAACAAACAACAATCAGAAATAAATGCGGAAGTTGAGACTTATCAAAAGGAAATCGACCGAAGCAAGGCAGAATTGCAACGAGCAATGACCGAAGAAGGGAAGTCGTACGCTAATAAGATATATGGCATTATCAACACCAAAGTTGTGGATCAAAATAGGCCAATATTTGACGAGCAAGTTGCAGAGATTGAGTCGATGAAAAAGCAAATTGAAGACTTGAATCTTGATGTGAGAGAAAAAGAAAATCAATTAGAAGATATAAAGAAAGAAAAAGATCGTCTTACAGAAGAAATACTTGCAAAGAAAACCGAAATTGAAGGCATTAAAAACTTGAGAGAGTATTTGACAAGCCCAGAATTTTCGCAAGTAGTAATCAATAGGAAAAAGTTAAGAAAGAGTAGCGGAATTGATGAAATGAGCATAGACGAGTTAAGAAATCGTACTGCTACAGCGGAAGAAGAACTAAAGATTGCTACCGAAAAACAACAAGAAATGGAAAAGAACGAAAGGGATTTGAAAGAAAAATTAAAACGCCTTGAAGAGAATGAAAAATATTTGATAAGAGAAAATGAAGAGTTGCAAAAAGGTGACAAATCAACAAAATCTCCAAGAAGTGTAAAAACAAGTTCTGGTCAAGAAGCCCAAGTAAAATCAAACATCGACGAAGTGAATAAAAGCATAGAAGAAGCAAATACATCGTTGAAGCAAAATGAAGAAGAATTGATGGGTAAGATAAATAAAACATTGGCAAAATTAGATGAAAGCGAAAAAGAGTCTAAAAAGTCGGAGCCAAAGAAAAATCTAAACAACATAATGGCTAATGTGAACAAATTAAAGACAAAAACTAAGAAATAGTATCTTTAGTAAAGACAGATTGAATAAATAAAAAAAGAACCTAACAAAAATTGTTGGGTTCTTTTTTAATCATTTAAGAAATATATTGATAAAATATGTAGGGGTTAGCGATATTTTTTGAGTTTTCTTATAATTAGCCAAACTCCCGCACTCGTAAGCCCGCCGATGCTACAACTTCCAACTACAACAGCGACTAATTCTAGGGTAGTCATATCATCATCTGTGTCGGCATTCTCATCTTTATCCGAATTTGAATTGTCAATATTGCCGTCGTTAGGTGATTCGTTTGAGTTGTTGTTGCCCGTATTATTGGAGTCATTTTTGTTGTCAGAATTGCCATTGTCAGAATCGCCATTGTCAGTAGGGTCTTTATCACCATTTTCATCTTTTGAATCGTCGGGTTTTTCTTCCGGGATTTCGGGTTTTTCTTCTGGAATTTCTGGTTTTTCTTCCGGAATTTCTGGTTCAATAATTTCAGTGTAAATTACTTGAACATTGAATGTCGTGTTTTTGTAATTGTCCTTATCGGGATTGTTGTAGACTATTGAAACATTATTTGTGCCATTATTTAACTCAAAATCTGGATTTCGCCACACAAAATCGCTTGGCAAATCAATCATTTTTAAAATTTTAAAATTTTGGGGGTTGTCTATTGTTGTCGGGATTGTGATATTCGGGAATTCGGCTTTGTTGATTGTGAAAAACACTTCTTGTTCTCCATTAAAATTCCCGATGCCGACAATTGTGATTTTTGCAAGATTTGAAGCATTTATATTGTTAGAATATGAAAGGGTATAATCAACATTCTCAACTAAAGTTTTTTCGTTGTGAGTAATTACAACATTTGGCTTTATTTCGTTGCCAGTGTATGGATAACTTGGAATTTGCGAGATGCTGGCGTTTTTAATATTGGTGATTACAGGTTCGTCAATTTGCTTTTCGCCCAAAACTGTGTAGCCTTTTATTCTTAATGCATTGTTATTTATTTTTGTCCAATTCCCATTGATTTTGCGATAACATAGGCCATTGCCTATAGATGTTGACACATATGGACTCGAACTACTGGCACTTGAGAGGCGGACAACGATGCTAAATTTTTCACCGCTTTCAATTTTTACAAGGTTGTCTAATTCTATTGTGCGATATCCGGATTGCTCAAATGTTTGGTGTTTTGTGGCTTTTAACTCGCCACTTTCCGGGTTGGAGTCGTCGGCTAAATTGGTGTAGATGTCAACAGTCGCGGTCGTATTTTTGCAAGCAAAAGCGATGTTGACCGCTTTTAAATATTCGTCTTTAGTAGATGTGGAATTTTTTGCTTCATATATATTTGCGACATATTGAGTTTTCAAGTCTTCGGTAAATCCACCGTTAAGGGAGTCGTCATAAAAATAATTATAGTCGTAACCATCCTTGTTGGAAAAGTCAAATGCATATATATTTGAACTTGTGCACTCGTACGATAGCCAAAAATATGGTAAACTGCTATAACTATTTTTTACAAGCCAACCGCCATTTTTCACCGTTCCGCTAGGGACAAAATGGTCTGCACTGATGCTGTCGTCCCAGCCTATGATTGTGCATGCGTGTAAATAGTAGGTGTTGCCAGTTTCCCGCTTCGGATTGTAATATGGGGTCTCTCTTAAGTTGTTGTAACTAAAAGTAATTGCTCCATATTTTGCAATTGCTTTTTTCATTTCTGAAATTCTTGTATCAAAATTGTAGAATGTGTTGTCGTTGTAGATGGTTATCATATTTTTCAATTTGTACAAATTGTTTTCATAAGCATTGGTTGATGCGGGTAAGGAATTTGAAATCGGTCCCCACCATTGCGACATCAAAATCCCAGCGTGTTGAGATTCCCCCGAAGAAGTTAGCCAGTTGACGCCACTTGCTTCGCCATTGACATTGTTAAGTGGGTCGGCGGGTCTGTTGTGTCGGCCATATCCAATGCTTGTAGGGGATAGCGACAATGTGTCACTTGAAGCATTACTGTCGATTCCGCTTTTAAGGATTGATGTTTCCGATGCCGATATGGCTGAATATGCCCAACATAACGAAGAACTCCCTTGGTCTTTTACATTAGTAACAAGCCCATAATCTCGAGAATCATAACTGGACAAATTGTAAATTTCACTTTCTGAAGGAAGAATGCTTTCGGCGTAGGCTAAATCGGAATTTTGGGAATTGGAAAGGGGGAAATTAAAATGAGAAAAAGACGATAGAATCGCAAAAACGATTCCAAATATTTTTATTAACCTGTTTTTAGCATTTTTTCTCATACAAAATCACTATAACATTAATTTGAAAATTTTAAAACCAAAAATCGACACAATTTGCTAGTAATTTTTTGATTTATATTGTGTTGTTGGTGCTATAATTTAAAATCATAATATAAATCACATTAAAAAAGAGCATATTTAGTGATATTCGCTTCAATATGCTCTATTATTTTGTATTATTTTTATTGTTCTTAGTCGAATGTTTGTAATTTATTTGCTATTCAACATAAGTTCTTTTAACTTTCCATAATATTTTAGTTTGGTAATTGTGCTTGAGTTAATGACCGAATTTTGGCGGGCGATTATTTCGCCATTTGGTGCTTTTATGTCCTTCATAATCTTGCGATTGAGCAAAAATTGATAGTTGTTCTCATTGGGAAGTGGGGTGCTCATTATCTTTACGACGGGTTCTGGCGTGGACGCTAGATTTGATATTTTCTTTCGTTGTGGGGCAAATCTACTGAGAGAAGTTTTTTTGTCCAGTGACACTGTTGTTATTTGGTCGCCAAGACCTACAATTTGTGAAGGAGTAAAGGACTTTTCGCCAACAGAAATAGACTCGATGTGACCATTTTTAAGTACTTCAATTTCATCGACCTTGCCAATAAGTGCACCACTGAGCGAGTATGCGGTTGATGTAAGGGGATTGGTTAAATCGGCTTGAAGATTGTCCAAATTTTCATATAATGTGATTTTAGATGAGTTTTTAATAAATATTGCATCTTTGAATGTGAAAATGTCGCTAAATTTAACTAATTTGTAAGTATCGTTTGTTTCGTCAAATATTTTTATGTATGTTAGACTTTTTTGAGAATTGTCAAAACATACATTTTCTACATATCCTTCAATTCTTGATTTAAAAATATTAATAACGGGTAAAGATATAAATTGACTAACCTTAAACATAGGGAGCCTCCAATTTTTTTCGATAAAATATATTATATTGTATTGTGAAAGGGCAAAGTATATGCCATTTATTTTGTCAAAACGGAAAATTATGCTATAATTTTAAAAAACTATAAAAGGGACGATTATGGGCTTTTTAAAAAGAATAAAGCAGATGTTTTCTAAGAATATTGATTGTTCGGATCAATTAGAGGGAAAACTCTTTTATTATTATTCAAAAAAGAATAGGCAAGTTAATGTGGGAGCGAATATAATTGTGCCCGAGCACTACTCGGCGGTTTTTGTATGTCGCGATAAGGTGTGTGATGTGCTTAGCAGTGGGAAATTTGGCATAAATGGTGCAACACTTCCAAAATCTTTTGAAAGACTGAAACTTGGGAAGGCTAATAAAAAGGGAAAGTTTAAGAAGAAGTTTTTGGCTGATATTTACTACATTTCAAATACTTTGGCTCAAGATGTGGATTTTTTGTCGTACAATAATTATGTCAACAAAAGTAGAAAACTTGGGAAAGTAAAGGCTCGCTCGCAAGGGTTATTTGACATCGAAGTTATTGACCCCAAAAAGATGTTAAAGTACTTTCTTAGCGAAAGGCCATATGTGGATGAAGACCTTTTCTTAGACCTACTTGGCGGGCTTGTGGGAAATTATGTCAACAAGCTTTTGGAGATTAATTTTGACGATTTTTATGAGATATTGGTTTCGCCAAAAGTTGCAAATCAAAAAATAAATGCAATCATTAGTGTGGAAGATTATTTTTCAAGTTATGGCTTTAAAATATCTAATGTCAGATTTGATTCGCTTAATGTGAGCACTAAGTTGAAGACGAGAATAGAGGAGTATTTGAATAAAAACAAGGGGCTAGACTACATCAACATATCTTTGCAGAGTGCCGAACCGCAACAAAATAAAAGCGAAGAGAATGATGAGAAGTTGAAAAAACCGACTCAAAAAATTTGTGTAAAATGTGGCAATAAATTAAGCGAAACTGCTATTTTTTGTGAGAAGTGTGGCACAAAATTTAACAATTTAAATTAAATGCTTATTTTATTTGTAATTTTTTTATATTTTTAATATAATATATATGATAATAGTGTTAATTTTTAATAATTTGCAGTATTATGCAAAACTTTATTTTGTGGCTTTATTTAGCCATAAGGGGAGATAATATGAAAGTTGCTTTTATAGTCCCTATTTTGTCGGACTGTGATATTAATCAAAGATTTGAAGCGATAGAGTCGGCTTGCAAGGAGTCGGATGTTGATTTTGAAGTGATTTTTGCATTCAACAACAAACTTAACAATATGTTTTCAAAAGTGAGAAGCACATTTATTGAGAATAAAAAGGTTAAGGCGTTTCAAGTAAATAAGTCAGTTAATCAACACAAACTTATTACTATCGCTATGCGTTGTTGTGAAGATTATGATGCAACAATCATATATAGTGGAAAGGAAACAATCAATGTGGATGTCGTTAAGGCTTTTATAACAAGTTGGAAAGCGGGCAACAAGATTGTGTATTTGAAAAAAGTGTTCTCGGGCTTTAAAAAAGTTTGGACGGCTATCAAAAACGGAATTTATTGGCTTGGCACTAAAATTATGGGCATATATAAGGATATTGGGGCAGAAACTGACATCCAACTATTTGATAAAGATGTGGTAATCACTATCAATCAATTGCCAAATAAGAATAGGCACCTAAGGACGCTTGATTCCTTTATAGGATATAATTATGACATAATTAAGATGGAAGTCGATAGCAAGATAAAAGATAGTAAGTCGTACATTGAAAAGACAAAAAAATACAAATTATCAAATATTCTTTCTTGGTCGTTTTTTGCAATCGCTGTCGCTTTGTTGACGGTCGGGATTTTGACAATTGCTCTTAATTGGAAGATGAAACTTGTTCTTAATGTTGTGGTATGGCTTGGATTTTTGATGTTTATGATGTTCGCTTTAGTATATTACACGAAAAGAATTTTGCTTATAAGAGTTGGCGACAGCGAAGATATGAGCGATATTGACGAAATTATTAACAAAATGGAAAAATATAACTTTTAATTTTTAAAATCACATTCTATAATGTGATTTTTTTATTGTATTTTGTTTGATTTTTGGCGGTTTGTTGATATAATTAAAATAATTAAATTATAAAAGGAAGGTTTTTTATGGGGAAAATAGCAAAATTAGGAATTAATGGATTTGGTCGAATCGGCAGACAACTTTTAAGAATATCGACAACTTATGACGATGTGGAAGTTGTTGCAATTAACGACCCATTTATTACGCTAGAATATGCTAAATATATGTTGGAAAGAGATACTGTTCATGGCACATTTGATGGAAAAGTGGAAGTAAAAGGCGAATATCTTGTTGTTAATGGCAAAAAAATTAAGTTTTTCGCAGAAATGAACCCTGAAAACATCGACTGGAAGGGCGCTGGGGCAGAGTATGTGGCAGAAGCAACAGGAAAGTTTACTAAAGCAGAAGATGCTGAACGCCATTTGCAAGGCGGTGCTAAGCATGTAATTATCACGGCGCCTGGCAAGAATTGTCCAATGTTTGTTTATGGTGTAAACGAAGACAAATACACAAAAGATATGAAAGTGGTGAGCAATGCAAGTTGTACAACCAACTGCCTAGCACCTTTGGCAAAAATCATTAACGACAACTTCGGAATTGAAGAAGGGCTTATGACAACCGTTCACTCTATCACGGCAACCCAACTTACAGTAGATGGCCCATCGAAGAAAGATTGGCGTGCGGGAAGGTCGGCATCGGGCAACATTATCCCAAGTAGCACAGGTGCTGCCAAGGCGGTAGGAGTTGTTATTCCCGAACTTAACGGCAAATTGACTGGAATGAGTTTTAGAGTTCCTACTCTTGATGTGTCGGTGGTTGACTTGACGGTAAGACTTTCTAAGCCTACGACTTACGACGAGATTAAGGCTGTTGTGAAAAAATATAGCGAAAAGCAGATGAAAGGCATTATGGGATACACCGAAGAAGCACTTGTAAGTAGCGATTTTATTGGCGACAATAGAGCAAGTATTTTTGACGCATCGGCTGGAATAATGCTTAGCCCAACTTTTGTAAAACTTGTGGCTTGGTACGACAACGAGTGGGGGTATAGCACTCAAGTTATAAGATTAATCAGCCATATGAATAAGGTTGAAAACAAATAGTTAAAATTGGGTCTTGTCAAAAGCGAATATGTGTGATATAATGGTTTCGTTAAAGAAATTAGGAGAATAGAAATATGAAAAATAAGACTAAAAAGATATTGGCAAATATGCTTGGTGCTGTAGCATTGACTGGTGGGGCTGTTGCTGGCACTACTGGAATAAATAAGTATTATGAAGATACAAAAGATGCGCGCGAAGAAAAACGAATGGCTGAAGTTTTGGAAGATATGAAAGAAGATCAAGAAGCATTTGATTCGGCAATTAAAGAATTGATGCAAGCAAAAAATAGCAGTGAAGCGTCAAACCAATCAAGCGATGTTAATGAAAACACACATAGCGACGATGACGTTATGGAAAGATAATCGCAAATAATATAGAAAAAATAGCACTAGGAATTAACCTAATGCTATTTTTATTTAAAAACTTACTTAAAATATAATACAATTGCAAAGACTTTATGGTATAATAACATTAGAGGTGAATTATATGAAATGTCCTATATGTGGGTGCAAGATGAAAGAAGAATTTATGTGCCCGTATTGTAAAATTACTGGCGACCAAGTCAAAAATGCGTCCAATAAAGAAGCGAAAGAGAGAATCAAGAAAAAAGATACAAAAGAAGTGTACAATTCAACATATCTACCTAAAGATGTCAACAACACAAGGCTTTTGCTTTTGACTTTGTTTGGCGGATTTTTGGGAATTCATCAGTCATATGTCGGCAAGTGGAAAACGGGGCTGTTTTATTGCTTCGGTTTTATGATTCCGCTTATATTTTTCGTTTTGTCCACCTACATATTTGTTGAGAATAAAATTTTGCAATATATGTCGCAAGTGGGCTATGTGTTTGCGGCGCTAGTGATATTTTTGTGGATAGCCGACTTTTTTAAAGTTTGTTTTAAGTCTTTTTCTATCCCCGTTGTTTTGGAAGAAGGAAATGTGAAAAAGGAGAAAGTAAAATGAAAACAGTTGTTGTAGGTATGAGCGGTGGCGTGGATAGTTCGGTTGCTGCCGCACTACTTAAAGAGCAGGGGTATAATGTAATCGGACTTTTTATGCAAAACTGGGAAGAAGATGATGAGAATGGTGTGTGCACAGCGGTTACGGACTATGAAGATGTAAAAAGGGTGTGCAACTTGCTAAATATTCCATATTATACGGTAAATTTTGCAAAAGAGTATTTAGATAGAGTATTTAGTTATTTTCTAGAAGAGTATAAGTGTGGCAGAACTCCCAATCCTGATGTGCTATGCAATAGGGAAATTAAATTTGGACCATTCCTAGAATACGCAAAGTCTTTAGGTGCTGATTACATCGCGACGGGGCACTATGCAAAAGTTGAAAAAGTGGCTGGAAAAACCCATTTATTGAAGGCGAAAGACCAAAACAAAGACCAGACATATTTTCTTAATCAACTAAGCCAAGACCAGTTGAAAGATGTACTTTTCCCACTAGCGGATATGCTAAAGCCGGATGTAAGAAAGATTGCAGAAAAGTACAATCTTATTACGGCGGATAAGAAAGATAGTACGGGGATATGCTTCATAGGTGAGCGTAGATTTAGACAGTTTTTGCAGAACTACATCCCAGCAAATGAAGGCGATATAATGACTCTTGACGGAAAGGTTGTGGGAAAGCACGAAGGTGCAATGTTTTACACTCTTGGTCAGAGACGGGGGCTTAACATCGGCGGAAAGTCTGGCGGGACCGGTGAGAGATGGTTTGTGATAGATAAGGACATTAAGAAAAACATTGTGTATGTGTCGCAAGGGGAAGATACAAAACTATTCTCAAAGGGACTAAAGGCAATTAAAATCAATTGGATTCCCGAAAGACCAAAAACGGACAAATTTGAGTGTTTTGCGAAGTTTAGATACCGCCAACCAGACCAAGAAGTAAGTGTGGAGTTGGACGGTGACAATGCAATTGTAAAATTTAAAAATCCGCAAAGAGCAGTCACTCCGGGGCAATTTGTTGTGTTTTATAACGAAACAGAGTGTTTAGGTGGCGGAGTAATCGACGAATTGTATTTCTAAAATTTGGCTTTATGTGGCTATTGTTCTATTAAAATAATAATGTTTGATGAAGAAGGCTTAATAAAAGCTTTGGGGGATAAAAATAAATACAACTATCGAGATGTTAACCACATACTCGATTTTGATGTATAAGAATAAAAAGGAGAATGAATTATGAAAATAGAGAAAGTAACAGCAAGAGAAATTCTTGATAGTAGGGGCAATCCGACAGTGGAAGTTGATGTTGTGGTTGACGGAGTTTTGGGACGAGCAAGTGTTCCATCGGGGGCGTCTACTGGAAGTTTTGAGGCGGTTGAACTTAGAGATAATGACCCGCATCGTTATATGGGTAAGGGTGTGCTTAATGCTGTAAATAATGTAAACACAATTATTGCAAATAAGGTCGTTGGTTTTGATGCGAAAAATCAAGAATTGCTTGATGAGTTTTTAATAAGTATTGATGGCACAGACAACAAAGGGCGACTTGGTGCGAATGCTATTTTAGGGACATCGCTTGCTACGGTTAAAGCGGTCGCAAATGCTGAGAAGAAGCCGTTATATGAGTATTTGAATAGTACTGGGGTGACTTTGCCTGTTCCTATGATGAACATTATAAATGGCGGGAAGCATGCCGATAATAGCATTAATATTCAAGAGTGTATGATAATGCCGGTGGGGGCTAAGACTTTTAAACAAGCATTGCAAATGTGTGCTGAAGTTTTTCATAATTTAAAGAAAATTTTGAAGGATAAGGGGTTGTCAACTGCGGTTGGTGATGAGGGGGGATTTGCTCCCAATTTGGCAAGTGATGAAGAGGCTTTCCAACTTATTGTTGAAGCAATTAAAAAGGCTGGATATAGGGAGAAAACCGATTTTTGCATAGCAATTGATGTGGCATCGACCGAGATGTATAACGAAGCGGAATTAAAGGGGCGAAAAGGCGAGTATCATTTTTGGAAGACTGGCGAATTTTTTACGAGCGAGCAGTTGGTGAAATATTATGAGAACCTTGTAGAAAAATACCCTATTATATCTATTGAAGACGGGGTTGCGGAAGAAGATTGGGATACTTGGAAGTTATTGACCGATAGATTGGGCGACAAAATTCAACTTGTGGGCGATGATTTGTTTGTGACAAATGTTGAAAGATTGAAAAAGGGGCTTGATAGGAAAGTTGCTAACTCAATACTTATAAAAGTTAACCAAATTGGAAGTCTTACCGAAACATTGCATGCTATAAAATTAGCAAATAGTAATGGCTACACAGCGATTGTGAGTCACCGAAGTGGAGAAACAGAAGATACTACAATTGCGGACATTGCGGTCGCAACCAATTGCGGTCAGATTAAGACTGGTGCACCATCAAGAACAGATAGAGTGGCAAAATACAACCAATTGTTAAGAATTGAAGAACAACTTGGAAGTAGGGCAAAATATTTAGGAATGGATTGTTTTACAAATTTAAAATGAGAACGATTGACAAAAATTATGAAAATTTAATAGACATAAAGAAGAGTAAATTCATAACATATATCTACCCGGTAGAGAGTGTGGCGGAAGTGGATGAAATACTAAACTCCATTAGGGCTAAGCATAGCGATGCGACGCACGTGTGCTTTGCGTATATAGTAAGTTCGCCAAATGTTGAGAAAGCAAGTGATGATGGCGAACCAGACGGAACGGCGGGAAAACCTATATTGGATGTGATAAAGAAAAACAATCTCGAAGATGTGCTTATAGTGGTAGTTAGATATTTTGGCGGAATCAAACTTGGTGCCGGTGGGTTGGTGCGAGCATACTCGTCGTCGGCGAGTGAGATTTTGAAACTTTGTAGGTTTGGAATAACTAAGGTTATGACCGAGTTTTGTATTCAGTGCGGACTATGTGATGCAAAAAAATTACTGGAGATTGTTCGTAAGAGCGGTGCGAAAATTACAAGACAAATTTATGCAGAAAAGTTTGGGGTGAATGTTTTTGCTGAGAATGTTGATTTTTTGGAGAATGCTCCGTTCTATTTGGAAATAACTGAAATTGAAAAAGTAAAGGTGTTTGTCGATGAAGATAAGTAAAATCGAGGTGCAAAAGAACCATAATGACCGAGTGAGTGTATTTGTGGATGACGAATATTATGCAAGTATGTTTTTGGACACTGCGGTAAAATATGGCATCAAGAAAGATTGTGAGATTGATGAAGAAGATTTTAAGAAATACCTAGTTGAGAGTGAACAAAACTTGGCTTTCAACAAGGCGTTTAATTATATGAATACCGCATTGAAGACGTCGAAACAAATGCGAGATTATTTGAAGAAAAAAGGGTATGATGAATCGACGGTTGACAATGTAATAGCAAAATTAAAGGAGTATAATTACATTAATGACCGAACATTTGCCGAAGCATATGTAAATTCTTACAAATCAAAATACGGCAAAAATATGTTGAAGACAAAACTTATAGAAAAAGGTGTTGGAAAAAATATAATTGATGAAGTCCTTGAAGATTATGAGTCGAGTAATGCAGTTATAGATAAGTTATTGGCAAAAAAAATAGGGAAAAATCAACTTACACACGAGTTTGTGACAAAATGTATAAGGTTTTTGTCAAGTAGGGGCTTTTCGTACGATGAAATTAATTCTGCTATAAGACGATATAAGGACGACAAACAAGGTGAAGAAGGGGAAGATTATGAAAGTTGGGATTGACATATTGGATGCTCAAAGAATGGAAAAATTGGCAAAAAATAGTGAGCAACTTTGCAAGATTTTTACCGATTATGAAATAGAACATTTTAACAAAAGCAACGGGTATTTGCCTAGGCTAGCGGGAATGTATTCGGCAAAAGAAGCGTTTTTGAAGGCACTTGGCGTGGGTATAAGAAACGGGATAAGTTTTCAAGAAATTGAAGTTTTTCACGACGAGTTGGGCAAGCCGGAATATAGGCTATCTAGCAGAGTGAAAGATGTGTTAAAGTCGTTAAAAATTACAAGTGCGGAACTTAGCATTTCTCACACCGACAATTTTGCGACGGCAATTTGCATAATGCAATAAAATTTACACAATCTAATAAAAACAAAAGAATTCTAGTATGATTGCTAGAATTTTTTTATTCGGGGAGTGATATTGTGGACATTTTGGAAAAATATTGTTTAGAATTGCAAGAATATGCTAATAATCTTGATGACAAAAGACAAGACTTGGAGCATATAATAAATGAAGATGTAGAAGATGTGAGCGAATATTTGTGCGACGCATTGCTAGAAGAAAACAACATTTTTGATGCCATGGGGGAGAATGATTTAATAAATTATGAAAAGTGGTTAGGTGATGGATTCTTTTAAAAGAGGTGAGTTGTATTTTGCCGACTTAAGTCCCGTTGTTGGGAGTGAGCAAGGTGGGATTAGGCCAGTATTAATAATTCAAAACGATGTGGGGAATAAATATAGCCCCACGGTGATTGTCGCTGCGGTCACTAGCCAAATTAATAAGGCAAAACTACCTACGCACATCGAACTTAGTTCGGCTAAATACGGGCTTCCGAAAGACAGCGTAATTCTTCTTGAGCAAGTGCGAACATTAGATAAGCGTAGGCTCAAAGAAAAAATTGGCATTGTAGATACAGAGAAAATGCGGAAAGTGGAAAACGCATTGCTTGTAAGTTTGGGACTAATATAGCATTACATAAAAGTGCTGTTTTAGTGCCTTTTTTGTTGTGCTAAAAAAGTGAAAAAACACCGCAAAATATTTACAAAATACCTATTGACAACGCATATATTTCATTGTATAATATTGTAAATAAAAAGGGGGCTATGTGAAATGGCACAAATAACAATCAAAGAAATCGTTGAATCTTATATGAGCGACAATAAGGCGTCTTTTAAGGATTTGCCTACAGAGAGAAAACGAGAATTATATAGTGAATTGCACAAAAAAATCAAGTCAATAGTTCACAAAAGGTCAGTGGAATCTATTCCAAAAATGATTGACGGGTATAAGACAACATTTTTGAAAGAGTCTGAAGACAATATGTTTTTGAACCTTGCAAATCGCACGACCCAAGATGAAAAGGTAAATGAATTCAAAGAAATAATCAATAAAAATGGCTACAATTGTGAATTCCCAGACCTAAAAGAAGAAGATGAAAATTTAAGCGGTTTGAAAAAGAGATTGAAAAATTTCCCAGACCCTACTAGCAAAAAATATGTTGCAGTTTCGGAAGATGACCTAGATTTAACAATTGGCGAACTTCTTCAATTATATAAAGATGCAAGTGTTACTCAAAATCGTTTTAGAATCATAAAGCAAGCGGTTATTGATGAGCCATTGAAGGCAAATAAACTCATTGATGAATACATCGCCACTGCTGGTGAAGACCCAACACTTGATGTATTTGAAATGGCACATATGGTACATAGGCACGAATACAAGGATGTAATCAAACAAATCGAAAACGAGAAGAAGAGATTAAGAGTGTTGAATAAAGCAGTTCCTGTGGTGAAAGACCCAGACGCGGTTGATAATAGCCTAGGATTTAATAGTTCGTTTGTAGGTGATTCTTTTGAGTACTCTATGGGGTATGATGATTATCTATCAAAACTATTCGCTGATGAAAAAACAAAAACTCCTAGTAATACTGTTAATCCTGCTGATTCAGTTGTAGAATTGGAAAAAGATGAACCTGAAAATTCTAATCCAAATCCTACAACCCCACCAAGAACAGCGGCTAAAGAACCAAAGAAGAGAGAAACTGTTTGGGAATTTGGTAAGAGAGTTGAAGATGAGAAGAAGCCTTATGAAGACCTTAGAGTAGATGTAAATGCTGACAATGAAAATGACTTTTTGTCCAGTAGTAATGAATTGTTATCGGATACTAATGAAAGATTCGAAGAATTGACTAAAGATGCTAAATGGGAACTTGCAGATGGTTTTGAAGGACCAAAATATGAAGGTGAAGTTCCTAACAGCAAAAAGGTTGGCAATTTAAACGGAAATGCTTATGAATTTTATGAGAAATATAGAAATTCAAATCCTGTGAATTCACCAAAAACAGTGGCTAAAGATTCAAAGAAGAAAGAAACTGTTTGGGAATTTGGCAAGAGAGTTGAAGATGAGAAGAAACCTAATACTGGAGAATTGCTTAAAGAGTTGGTGGATAAGATAAAAGACGAACCTAAAGATGCTAAATCTACTAATGAAAGATTTAAAGAAGTGGTAAATAAATCGAAATTGGAATTTGTAGATGGTTTTAAAGAACCAAAGTATGACCGCAGAGTTCCTAATGATGCTTATAAATTTTATGAGCAATACAGAAACAAAGACGGTCAAGCCAAAGCAAACGGCGACGATAAAGTAAGCGACAAGCATTATGAAGACATCAAAAAAGTGCTTCAAAATACTGTTGATATATATAGAAATTCTATTGATTTGTTGTATTCTTTCTCTTCCGATAAATTAGAGAAATCTGGAAGACAACTAAATGAAGATTCTAAAGAATTGTTGGATTCAATTAATAATGATTTGACAAGTATAGAGATTGATAGAATTGAAGCAGTAGAAAAAGCATTGAAAGATGATGATCGAAACAAAATTGAAGAGTGGTATAATAGCAAAAAATATGTTGTTAATCCTTCAACAAAAGACTTCTATGTTGACAATGCATTAAAGCCTATGAACTACTACAAATTTATGAATAACAAAATGGGGAATGTTGCACAAAAATTAAAGGAAAATGGTGTAGACATCTACAATGTGTTTAATTCTAGCACGGTTGTCGCGGACCCAGACGCTCCAGCAGGGCATGTCGCTCGAGGATATGCTGGGGTTGATTATGTTAATTCTTACAACTTCAAAAATGCAATGAACCTATTTACTAAGCCAAAAACTGATGAAAAAGTGGCAGACAGCGACAATAAAAATGTTGAAGAGAGTGGAAAAAATACTGCTAAAGGCGAAAATAACAATAAAAAAGCAGATGCAAAGGCTAATAGTGATGAATTTGTTGCTATGGGCCCAGATATAAAAGACGTAGAAAAAGCAAATGCCGAATTTGAAGAAAATCAAAAATTGGCTACCGAGCAAAATGGGGAAAAGACTACCAAAAATAAGAAAGAGAAAAAGAATAGAAGAGATGAAAAACAAAATACTAGTGATGTAGATAACAATGCTAATAAGAGCACAACTAAGAACAAAAAGAAAGACAATGTGTTCAAACGCATTGGAAAATGGATGGCTCGTAAGCCAGTATTGACCGCGACATTGTTATTTGCAACTATTGCATTGCCAGTTACTGGTGCGTTGTCTACAACAATTCTACCTAGTGTGTTCTTGTTTGGAACAGTTGGGCTACTTGCAAGCAACGGCGTGAAAGGAGCGGCAAAAGGGGTTTCTCCACGATACAAGAGATTCATATACAACTATGACATTGACAAGAAGATGAAAAAACTTGAAGTAACTCAAGAACGAATGGCTTCAAAAATTAGATATGCACAAAACATTTTGGATAAAAGAGATGTAAAAGAAAAACGCACATATGTCGAGTTGCCACAAAATAGCAAAGGTAACGGGGCAGAGTATGCTCTTGGGTATTACAAGAACAAGAAGGATCAAATTAAGAAGACTGCTTCAAGAAAGAGAGCGGAAAGGTCTATTAAGAGTTCTGAAAAGGCTGAGAGAAAATTGGCTAATATTGATTACAACTTATCAGGAGTTGAAGCAAAACAAATCAACGAGATTGTAAAACTTGGCAAGAAAGAAGACAAAATGAAAAAGGCTATTGGCAAGAAGTACGACAAGATGATGAGTGTAAGGGGTATTGATGGTGCTACATATAGAGCAGACGCAGAAATGAAAGAAAATATGGAAAATAGCACTGCATTAAAGAATAATGAATTGGAAATGAAGACTGCCATTGACGATATTGCAAAGGTTAAACATTTTGCTAGAAAGATAAAATCTCAAGAAAAGAAAGATGTTAAGACAGAGAATAAGATTGAGAAAATAATGGAAGAGTCTTTATCTGATGAAAAGTCAAGGCGTGAAGCATTGGATTATATCGTTAAAGACATGATTGCTAATGACGGTAAAGTTAATTCAGCATTAATGAACATTGTAAACAAAAAAGTTGGCAAAGTAGGTGCTCAATACATCAAAACCAGATATGAAGAGTCTCAAATCGGAAATGATGATACTTCTGCAAGTGAGACAATATATGGTGAAATGGAAGGTAAATCTTCAAAGGCTGACTCAAATATTGCAAGAGCAGAGTCTTACGGCAGATATGCATACAGAAGCGGTATGTCGGTTATGGAATTGGCTAAAAGAATCAAAGATCCAAAACTTCAAAAGGTCGCATTGGATGCATACGATAAAGAAGAAGCAAGAGATAACGATAGATTAATGTAATAAAAAAAGAAAGTTGCTAAGATTAACAACTTTCTTTTTTGTTTTGTCTTCATCCTATTATTATTTTAGGATTTTGGCTTTATATGGTTTGTTTTTCAATATTTGCATAGTACTCAATAAAATAAAAAGTACACTCAATTTTGGAACTTGTAGCACATTTTAAATGAGTTAAAGGATTTTAATAATTCGACATAAAATATTTTAATGATCGGTAAATTCACTTGCTTAAAAACCGCTTAAATTATATAATATTATATATATTTTATATAAAAAGGAAAAGGCTATGAGTAATTACAATGTATTTGGCGACAAAATTATTTCAATTTTCGGTTTTAAGTTTAAGATAAAGAATTTGCTTTTAACCCTTATTATTTCGTGCTTTGTTGCTGTTGTGTTGGTGCTACTTGATTTGTATGTTATAAATATCAGTTGGTACGGCGTAATTATTGGTACGGGCTTTTTGATTGCTTTGGTGTGTGCAATTCAGTTGTGTCAGTATAGGGGATTGCCTAATGACTATCCTTATGACTTGATTCTTTGGATTTTCCCATTGTCGATTGTGTTTGCTAGGGCGTATTATGTAATCTGTTCGCCTGACGAATTTGCCAATTTTGGCGAGATGATTGCAGTATGGAACGGCGGAATTGCTATTTATGGCGGAATTATAGGCGGGATTATTGCCATTTGTATATGTTGTGCCATCAAAAAACAAAATGTAATTTCCACCTTTGATGTGGCATCTCCTTGCTTAATTATTGCTCAATCTATAGGCAGATGGGGTAATTTCATCAATCAAGAAGTGTATGGAATGGAAGTAAAAAATAAGGCAATGCAATGGTTTCCATTTGCGGTGCATATTACTGCTAATGGTCAAGATTCGTGGCATTTGGCGACATTCTTCTATGAATCAATCCTTACATGTGCTGGATTTTTCTTGCTTGTCACGATTTTGAGAAAGTGTAAGATTAAGGGGGTTGTTGCAAGTACATATTTGGTGTATTATGGCGTGGTTAGATATATATTGGAAGGGCTTAGAGAGAGCGAGTATATATTGAACATCCCTGGCACAAAGTTGGCGGTATCAAAAGTAGTTAGTTTGGTTATAATTTTGGTAGGGGTAGTTTGGTTGACTTGCCTACTAATCAAAAATAGGAAAAAACCACTTGAAAAAACTGAAAGTTCTAACAACAATTAATTGTATAATTATCGCAATTCTTGGTGCTACATTGCTCGGCTTGTATTTCGTGCCCAATTTTGATTTTGGCAAATATTGGTATGTGATAGTTGTTACATTTTATTCGGTTATGCTTTATATTAAATATGGGCTATTTGGTAGCGATAATGCACTTTGGTTTGCACTTTGCTTGTCGATGCTGTCGGGATATATGACACTTGTAAATATGGAGATTTTGCGATATGCTACTTATCCGATTGTATTGGTTGTTTTGGCGGTGGCGAGTCTAGTTGTGTATTGTATATATAAAAACACATTGCATTTGGACCTAGTGATAGTGTTTTTAAGCACTTCAATTCCATTGTTTTTATTTAGTTATGGAGTTATTGGCGTGTGGTGGCTAGTTGGGGGAGAAGTCGTGGTGAGTGCAATCGTGGTGGCGGTTGTAAGTGCGATAAATAGGGCATATAATCGCTATGACAACTTCAAATAATTAATTATTTTTAAGAAATTGACAAAACAAAAAAGATAAAAATAAAAAGGTGATATTATGGTTAAGTTTGATATTGATAAAAAAGGTTATAATACTCAGCAGGTTGAAGATTATATCAACACTCTTAGTATAAAGTACGAAGAAAAGTTGGCGGAGCAAAAAGACCGAGTTTTTACCATGCGTAACGAACTTAATGTGATGAAACAGCGCTTAGAGAGTTATCAAAATAAGGACAAACAAATTTCGCAAGCGCTAGTTTTTGCGGTTGAGAAGGCTGGACAAATTGAGAATAGTGCTAGAAAATTGTACGATTTGGAAATTAAACGAATTAACATCTTATATGACCACTGGAAAGTGATTATGGACGAAATAGAGCGTCTTTATGGAAAAATGGACGACGAACATCTAATTGGGCTTATACAAGATTTTAAAAGGGGACTAGATAGCGTAATGAAGCAAAATGTAGATATTACGCAATCAAATATTAAGCAAGAATTAAAGTCGAATAGCGACAATTATATTAAGAATTTGCTTAACAAAATGGATTATGTAATCAACGACAAATCCAAGAAAAAAACAGAGCCTAAGAAAAAGGCTGAAGCTCAAAACGACGCAGAGAAGCCCAATATTGGTAATAGACTACAACTTATAAGCAATAGACTTCAAGGCAAAACTGCAGATAAGTACTTAAACGATGAAAAAGACCTAGAAAAAAGTGCGTTTGCAAATAATTTTGTGAAAAAATCAAAATATCCAAAGCCTAATGAGTCGGGGTTTGATTTGGAAGACGCACTCAATCCAAAGGAAGATTTGGATGAGATTATGAAGGCTTTTGACTTCTTTATTCCAGAGAAAGATAAAAAGAAGGTTAATTAATTGGAAAAATATGATGTTGTGGTAGTCGGTGGCGGTCCAGCGGGATTGACCGCTTGCATATATGCGTTGCGTGGCGGATGCTCAGTATTGCTTGTAGAAAGTTCTATGATTGGAGGTCAGTGTGTGTGGTCCAATCGTATAGAGAATTTCCCCGGAATTAATAATGTGTCGGGTAGTGAATTAGGGCTAAATATGTTGCAACAAGCGGAGAACTTAGGCTTGAAAGTTATATATGATTCGGTGATCAAAATCGACCTTAAAAACAAACAGATTGCCACCAATTCAAGCCAGTTTCAAGCAGTTTGCATAATACTTGCAATGGGGTCAAAATCAAGAACTCTAGGGGTCAAAAACGAAGACGAAAAAGTGGGTAATGGAATTCACTATTGTGCTACCTGTGACGGCCACTTTTATAAAGATAAAGATGTTGTGGTGGTTGGCGGTGGCAATACTGCGGTCGAAGATGTATTTTATTTAATCAACATTTGCAAAAGTGTGACGCTAGTGAGTAAATATCCCGAGTTGAAGTGTCAAGAAATGTATAAGTCGGAAATTGAAAAATTAAAAAAGACTAACAAACTTTCGACCATTATGAATGCAACAATAACTGGGATTTTGGGTGATGATAAGGTCAACGGAGTGGAAATTTCCACTGAGAACGGCACAAAAAGAGTTGATACATCGGCAATATTTGTTGCGGTAGGGCATACTCCAAATGTGGAACTGGTAAAAGGGCAGATTCGCCTTTCTGAAAGTGGGTACATTGCGAGTGATGAGAGAATGCATACAAGCGAAAGTGGTGTATTTGTGGCGGGGGATGTAAGAGAAAAACCGCTAAGGCAGATTATTACCGCATGCTCCGACGGGGCAATAGCGGGCAATGAAGCCAGTATATATGTAAACAACAAAAGAAGGTGAGAAGATGTTTCCAATAAGTAAAAATTGGTACAATTTGCTTGAAAGTGAGTTTAATAGCGAGAAATACAAACAATTTTCCGCTTGGTTAAATGACGAGTACAATAGTTATACAATCTACCCAAAGCCCGAAAATGTCTTTAATGCGCTTAATTTAGTCCCTTATGACAAGGTTAAGGTTGTTATCATCGGTCAAGACCCATATCATGGCGAAAATCAAGCACACGGGCTTTCGTTTTCGGTGGAGAAGGATGTTAATATTCCGCCATCGTTAAGGAATATATATAAAGAACTTCAAACGGACGAAAATTGTTACATTCCAAATAACGGGAATTTGACGAAATGGGCAAAGCAAGGGGTTTTGCTCCTAAATAGCGTACTTACGGTGCGTGCTGGCAATCCCAATAGTCATAAGGGGAAAGGCTGGGAGCAAATTACATCAAAAATTGTTGAGTTGTTAAATGCTCGTGAAGACCCCGTTATATTTATGCTGTGGGGTGGCAATGCAAAGGCTCTTTGCAAAAATATAGCAAGTAGACATCTAGTTTTGACCGCTGTACATCCTAGTCCAATGAGTGCCAATCAAGGCGGGTGGTTTGGATGCAAGCATTTTAGCAAGGCGAATGAATTTTTGGCAAAAAACAACAAAACACCTATTGACTGGCAGATTGAAAACATATAAAATAATATTAGGAGGCACTTATGAGATTTTTACTAGACGGTTCGGACGTATATATTTCCCTAGCAATTATTGTGGTGGGGTTTGTAGTGGCACTTGCGACATATTTTGGAATTAAAAAGCACAATTTTGGCGGAAACAAAAAGAAGAAGGCAAAGGGAAGCCTAGAAGTTGAATTGAAAAAAGAATTTGCTAGTGAAGAGGAAATGAAACTTCTAGAGTACATTCATAAAGCCCTTCCTAAGGATTTTATTGCATTCCCAAGGGTAGGGGTTGACCAAATAGTGAGCCCAACGAAAAATCTTGTAGCATACAATTCCATAATGAGTAAATATGTCGATATTTGTATTTTCTTAAGAAAAACAATGGAGCCGGTGCTTGTAATTGATATTTTGTGGGATAATCAAGCGAAACAACAATTTGTAGATATGGATATGAATGTTGTGGATGTATTAAAGGCGGTAAAATTAAAAGTTGTTAAAGTGAAAGTTGAGCCCGCTTACGACATTCCGTCATTAAGAAAGACTCTTCTTAATGCTCTTCCTGACAAGGTTGTTGCAATGCTAAAGAGCGATTACATAAATAACTAATAATTTTAAAAGAAAAATAAAAAGAGTGAACATATATTCACTCTTTTTTGTAGTCAAAAAAACCGCACAACCTTTTTTGTTGGGACTAAAACAATACAATTTACTAAATAAAACTCCTCTAAAGTTACCTTGTGGCACATACTTACATCTATTTAATGCTGCTGTCTTCCGACCCTGACATGGTTCGTAGCAAAATATTGCACAAGACCTTAAATTCAACATTCTACTTAGTAGTTGAAATTGTTCCGTTTTCCACCGAGAAAGGTGTTCAGCCCCGCATATAGTGGGTTTCGGGAATAGGGCACCACTAGCTCCCCGCTTAGTACGGTTTAATTATTATAAGGCAAAGTCTGAAAAAAATCAAGTGTATTTTATTATTTTGGATTAAATAAAAACAACCGATATTAAAAAAGTGTCAAAACTTGTTGAATTTTTTTTAAAATCGGCTGTTTTTTTATAATTATCTTACTAAAATGTCTGTTTTGTCGTGGAAATAGAATTCGCCGTAATACTCAGGATACTTATTCTTAATATCGTCTTGATTTACTTCCATAGAGATGTTTCGATTGTCTTTTAATCTATAATTAGAGTTTACTTTAAAACCTAATTTTTTGTAAATATTGGCCAAAGAATCAATTCTTACGGGGTCCGAAGTCGGCCTTTCTGGTGAAATTTGGTGTACTCGCTCGGTTAGTTTTTGATAGTCTGGGTCGCCAAAATTAAAGTTGTCAAGCGGGCTCATTTTTGCGGTAATTATGTCGTACCCGTTGGTGGTTGTTTCGTTTTTTAGTTCGTTAATCATCTCTCTTGCAAGCCCTAAGCCTCTATAATAATGATGAACTTTAAGCACGCTTAGGTGATTGATGGTGGGGGACAATAGGTTAATATAATCCATTTTGTCTATAAGATTGAGTCTTGTCCCTACTGGAGAATCGGTGTATGCAGTGTAATTTTTTAGATTTTCCATAAAATATTCCTTTCTCTGTTCGGGCGAAAGGGTGCTTAGGTCGACATTATTTAGTTTTTTGTCTCGCTTTAGTATGTATAGTTCCACATCGCTAATTTTTGCTCGTACGGTTACATTCTTTTGCATCAACATCATCTCATTAAGTTTTGGGACATAGAAAAAATTAGGTCTAGTTTCGACCAACTTTTTACGGCTAGTAGCATAGTCTTTTTTATTTTGTGCGGTTATTCTTTCAATATAATCTTGTACTAATTCAACCTTTTCCATTTCAATTGCCCCTATTTAAATAAGATAACTGTTTCGTGGTTTTTGGAATGCTCGGTGTATGATTTTGGATATAAGTCACGATTTTCTTGATTCTCTTTGTTTAAGTCCATAGTCAACTTTTTGTATCCCAAAGAATATTCATTGTCGGAGATGTCAAAGCCTAGGTGCTCGTATATTTTTAATAAATGCTTGAAGTCGGTGTAAGATTTGCTCTTTAGTAGCCCAGATTTAAGGGCTAGGTGGTTAATAATCCCGTCAAATAATGGAGTTTCCTTTTTCTTTTCGTAATTTACAAAACTTTTAATGTCAAGCGGAACAATGTCGCCAATGATTTTGTCGAACCCGTTGTTGATTGATGCTGATTTAAGTTCGTCAATCAATTTGCTAGCAAAACCTAGGTTTCTGTGTGTATTTGACACTTTCAACAACTCAAGGAATTGCGAGTCGCGAAATTCGGAGTAGTCCATTCGTGCTACGGCGCTAGGATTGATTCCTATGTATTCATCTTCCGAAGATATGAAGTCTTTGATCACATTTTTGTCTTTAAAATCATATTTGTCCATAATTGGATGATCAAGTTCGAAAAAAGATGTTTGACTAGATGGAATGGCGGGAGCGCAACTTATCATCTTTCGGGCCATTATCAACTTTTTTGCTTTTTTTGAATAAAAGAAGTTAAGTCGAATGTCCTGGTCTATGGCTTCTTCGTTCTTTTCGTTTATTTTATCAATGTAATTGCTAAGAATTACTAAATCGTCGTCATTTTTATGTTTTTTCATATTTACCCCTCTTAAATGTAAGATAATTATATCATCTTATTTAACAAATTTCAATAGGGTATTTAATTTTATTTTGAATTTAAAATCATTTGTGTTAGACTAAACAAAATAAGGAGAATTGTATGGGAAATAACAATGCTTTAAGATTTATAAATTGCTACAATCAAATAGAGCAAGCGTTGAAACAACAGAACAATCTAAAACCTAATTTGAGTTATACCGAGACCATTCACTTGTCGGCAAGGTCTAACTCGATTGTAAAAAAATATGAAGACGATTTGGTGGATTACGGTCGTCTTAGAAATTCAATTGTGCATAGTAGCAACGAAAATCATGTGATTGCCGACCCACACGATGAAGTAGTGGAAAAGTACGAGAAGATTGCTGACCTTATATGCTCGCCACCGCTTGCAATGAGTACGGTATGTGTGAAAGATGTAAAGTGTGTGGATAGTACGATGCCGTTGAAGGATGTGCTTGTGCTTATGTACAAGACCGGTTTTAGCAATTTTCCGGTGTATCACGAAGGGATGCTTGTGGGGGTGGCGAATGCATCAAAACTTGCGAGAATGTTGGGGCAAAAATTGTACAACAAAGAAGATCCATGCGATGTATATGAGATGCCTATTGCAAAACTTGTGGCAAATTCGGTGCAAGATAACTTTTATGCGATTGCAGATAAGAATGTTACATTGGATAAGGTCCTTAATCTTTTCAACGAGAATAGAAAACTTATGATGATTCTTATCACACCGAAGGGGACGCTCCTAGAAATGCCTATTGGCATAATTACGGTGGCGGATATTTTGGACATTAATAAAGTTTTGGAAAATTATGAATAGGGTTGACATAACTTTTTTGAAGATGTATAATACAATTAGTTTAATATAAAAATGCAACGATGAAGGACACGGTCTATAGAAACATCAATTTAAAGAGAGCAAGTGGGTGGTGAAAACTTGCAATTGACCCTATAGATTATCACCTTTTAGCAGAGCCGACCAAAGGGCAACCGAGTAATTGGCTACGGGGGTTTCCCGTTATAGAAACCTTATGTGATAGCATAATGTTATAAAGTGGTAAAATGCTTGTTTTTTTAGTGTTTCTTTATAGCACGAGAAAAGCAAGTTTTTTTATAAAAACAAAAGGAGATAAATGTATGTATAACAAAGTAAACGAACTCAATTTGCCTAGAGAAGAAGAAAAAGTCTTAGAATTTTGGAAAGAACACGACATTAAGAAAAAATGTCTTAACCTTAACAAGGACGGCAAAATTTTCAGTTTTTTTGAAGGTCCGCCTACAGCAAATGGTCAGCCACATGCTGGGCACGTTTTGACTAGGTCGCTAAAGGATGTATTTACACGATACAAAAGTATGAAAGGCTTTTTCGTTCCAAGAAAAGGTGGCTGGGATACTCACGGGCTTCCGGTAGAGATTGCGGTTGAGAAAGAAATCGGAATAAGCGGGAAGAAGGCTATTGAAGAGTATGGTGTGGAGAAATTTATTGATGCGTGCAAAAAAGACGTATGGAAATATGTCGATTTGTGGAAGACCTTTTCAAATAGAATAGGCTACAACATCAATATGGAAGATGATTACTACGTAACATATCACGATGACTACATCGAGTCGGTGTGGTGGAGTTTGAAAGAACTTGATAAGAAAGGGTTGTTGTATAAGGGCTACAAGGTTCAACCGTCTTGCCCTAAATGTGGCACAAGCCTATCAAGTCACGAGGTTGCACAAGGCTACAAAGAGCGTAAAGACACGACCGTTGTTGCGAAGTTTAAATCGCTTGACTTTGACAACACATATTATCTTGCTTGGACAACCACTCCTTGGACATTGCCTAGCAACATAGCACTTTGTGTAAATCCAAATGAGAGTTATGTAAAGTTGGAGTGCGGTGGGGTTAATTATATATTGGCAGAAGCACTTGTTGATACACATTTTAAAGATAAAGAATATGTCGTAAAAGAAAAATATGTAGGAAAAGATTTAGAATACAAAAAGTATGAGCCATTATTTGATTTCTTGACCGAAACGGAAAAGTCGAAAGGATATTTTGTGACTTGCGACAATTATGTAACATTGACTGACGGAACGGGAATTGTTCACATTGCGCCAGGTTATGGTGAAGATGACGCAAATGTGGGCAGAAAATACAATTTGCCATTCGTTCAACTTGCAAATAAATATGGCAAATTCGAAAAGAATTGTGGAAAATATGCTGGGCTAGATGTATTTGAAACCAACGAACAAATTGCTGAAGATTTAAAAGCAGAAGGCAAAATCTTCAAGATTCAAAAACATATCCACGAGTATCCGCACTGCTGGAGATGTAAGTCGCCATTAATGTATTTTGCTCGTGATGGGTGGTTTGTAAAGACTACTGCTATAAAGGAGCAATTGATAAACAACAATCAAGACATTAACTGGATACCCGACACTGTGAAAAACGGCCGTATGGGTGGCTGGCTTGAGAATGTGATTGATTGGGGTATTTCTCGTGATAGATATTGGGGAACACCGCTACCAGTATGGAAATGTGAATGTGGCGAATATCATGTAGTGGGAAGCAAGGCGGAACTTAGAGAACTTGGCGGACTAAAGAGCGACATCGAACTACACAAGCCGTATGTGGACAATGTAAAAATCAAATGTCCAAAATGTGGCAAGATGATGACTAGAGAAAGCGAAGTAATTGATGCTTGGTACGATAGCGGGAGTATGCCTTTTGCACAATTCCATTATCCTTTTGAGAATAAGGAAGTATTTGAGAAGCGTTTCCCTGCTGATTATATAGGCGAAGGGCAAGACCAATGCCGTGGCTGGTTCTATACATTGCAAGTTTTGGGTGCGGGATTGTTTGGGAAAGCACCATTCAAGAACTGTTTGGTTAATGGACTAGTTGTTGATGAAAATGGCGTAAAACTTTCAAAATCATTAGGAAATTATAGACCGCCTATGGAGATAATTGGTGAAGCGGGGGCTGATGCTGTAAGATGGTCCTTCTATAGTAGCAATCAACCTTGGAACAACCAAGTAATGACGGTAAATAGTGCAAAAGAAACCGTAAAGAAGTATTTTGGGACATTGTGGAATACGTATGCGTTCTTCGTGCTTTATGCGGATATAGACAAGTTCGACCCTAGCAAGTATGACATCAAGGACTGCAAATTGTCGGTTATGGATAAGTGGATAATATGCGAACTTAACAAACTTATCAAAAATGTGTCGGAACAACTTGACGCATTCCACGTAACAGAGGCAAGTAGACTAATGCAAGACTTTATTGACAAACTTTCCAACTGGTATGTAAGGTGTGGAAGAGAGCGATATTGGGGGAGCGACTTTAGTGAAGACAAGAAGTCGGCGTATGTTACTTTGTGGACAGTGCTAGTGACTTATGCAAAAATGTCTGCACCATTTACGCCATTTATGAGTGAAACGATATATCAAAATTTAGTTGTTCCTTTCTTTAAAGACGCGGAAGAGAGTGTTCATTTGACTAGTTATCCGGAAGCGGATGAGAACTTGATTGATGAAAAACTAAGCGAAGATATGACCCTTGTATATGCTTATACAGAACTTGGTAGATGTGCTAGAAATAGTGCAAACATAAAGAATAGACAACCGCTTGGAGCAATATATTTGACAGATACCGCTAAAACATCGTTGTTGGACGAATTGCTTGCAATCTTAAAGAAAGAGTTGAATGTAAAAGCGGTTAGTCAAAACGAAGATTTGTCGCAATTTGTAAATTATGTATTGAAGCCACAACTTAAGACTTTAGGGCCAAAATATGGTAAATTAATCAATCAAATAAGAGAATATTTGAATAGTTGTGATACGAATTTGGTGATGGCGGATATTAAGAATGCTGGCGTACACAAGGCAAACTTGAACGGCGAAGATATTGAGTTTAGTGAAAATGATTTGCTTGTTTCAGTAACGCAAAAGGACGGATATTGCAGTAGCGTAAGTGACAATCTTGGCGTAATTCTTGACACGAAACTAACTAAAGAACTTTTGGAAGAGGGTATTGTAAGAGAATTTGTGAGCCGTGTTCAGAATTTAAGAAAAGCATCCGATTTTGTGGTTACCGATAGAATTGTAATCAGTGTAAAGGGTGATGAAAATCTTGAAAGCATTATATTAAAATATAAAGAAAGCATTAAAAACGATGTTCTAGCAATTGACATTAGTGTAGGTCAAAATGGCGATTTCGGTGAAGAATTTGCATTGGGTGAAAGCACCATTATGGCATATATTTCAAGGGTGTAGGTGGATATATGAATTTAGATGTTTTGTATGAAGATAATCATTTAATAGTAGTGCTAAAGCCGCAGAATATCCCCACACAAGAAGATAGTAGTGGCGATAAAGATATGCTAACAATGGTGAAAGAGTACATTAAAGAAAAGTACAATAAGCCAGGGGAAGCATATGTGGGGCTAGTCCATAGGCTTGACCGCCCAACAGGTGGGGTGATGGTTTTTGCAAAAACAAGCAAGTCGGCTAGCAGACTAAGTGAACAAATTAAAAATGGCGATATGTTTAAAAAGTACCTTGCGGTAGTAGAAGGTGCTCCACGACAAGAAAGTGCAAAGTTGGTCAATTATTTGGCGAAAAATGAACGAACAAATACAGTATCTGTTGTTCCGCAACTTACTCACAATGCAAAATACGCGGAGTTAAAGTACAAAGTTTTGGATTCAACCGACAAAATGTCACTTGTTGATGTTGATTTGGTTACCGGAAGAAGTCATCAAATAAGAGTCCAAATGAAATATATTGGGTGTCCTATAGTAGGTGATGCAAAATATGGAACAAAAAGTGCAACCAAAAAACTTGCGCTATGGTCATATTATTTAAAATTTGAACATCCGGTAACAAAGAAAAGTATGGTGTTTAAGGTGTATCCACCAGTGGAAACCCCTTGGAACAAATTTAATATTGAAAACTTAGTTTAAATATTTTAATTAAAATAAAAAAAGACACAAATCTAATTTGTGTCTTTTTTATTCATTTTAAAGAATGCATAATCTTAACTATGCAAAAGTTTTGAAATGTAAATTATTTAGCAATTTTTTACATATTTGCATAGTAGGGGAATGTGTAGTATAAATATGCGATATAATACATAAATATACAATGCAATACAAAAATATGCAAATTCAATTAACTAACATTAATGATTTTATAATTAGGTTAAGTAATGGCAGTTTGTATTTATTTTAATTATAAGTTTTTTTGATTTTTTATGTAAGGTTGTATTTTTTATTGTACAACTTTTTGTTTTTATTATATTTTGTCGGTAATTAGGACATTAGTTGTTAGAAGTGTGCTTGCCACACTGGATGCGTTTTCAATTGCACAGCGGGTGACTTTTGTTGGGTCTATAATTCCAGATTCTATCATATCCACGTATTTGTCCATAAGTGCGTCGTATCCAAAATTTGGATTATCTGATTGCCCGTTTAGGATGTTGTGTTTTATAATTCCGCCGTTAATTCCGCAGTTTTCTGCGATTTGCATAATAGGTGCTGAAAGGCAATTTTTTATTATTTCGGCTCCGGTTTTTTCATCGCCAGAAAGCGAGTCGATAAGTGTGTCTACATTTTTTATGCAATTAAGTAGTGCGACTCCACCGCCAGCAACAATTCCTTCTTCAACGGCACTTTTTGTTGCTGATATTGCGTCTTCTATGCGAAGTTTTTTCTCTTGCATTTCCACTTCAGTGGCACTCCCGACTTGGATTATTGCAATTCCGCCCGATAATTTTGCAAGCCGTCTTTCAAGTTCTTCCTTGTCGAAGTCGTTGTCGCAAAGTGCTATTTGCCCCTTTATTTCGTCTATTCGTGTTGATATGTGTTCGTCTATTCCTTTTCCGCCACATATTACCGTGCTGTCTTTTGTAACCTTTATGCTATCTGCAACTCCAAGGTCGGAGAGAGAGGCGTCTTTAAGGGTTGTGGTAATGTCACTTGAAATCACTTGACCATTTGCAACAATCGCAATATCCTTTAAAATTGCTTTTTTTCGATCGCCGAATGCGGGACATTTGACCGCAACCACATTTAGAAGTCCGCGAAGTTTGTTGACAACTAGGGTGTTTATAACTTCATTTTCATAATCTTCTGCAATGATTAATAAAGACCTATTTTCACTAGAAACCTGCTCGAGTATTGGTAAAATTTCTTGAATGTTGTTGATTTTTAAGTCGGTGATTAAGATGTAGGCATTTGTTAGGCTTGTGGTCATTTTTTCGTTGTCGGTGACCATATATGGTGAGATGTAGCCTTTATCAAATTGCATTCCTTCCACAATTTTTAGTTCGTTTTTTAGGGTTTTGCCTTCTTCCACGGTTATTACGCCATTTTGCCCTACGATTTTAAAAGCGTCGGCAATTAATTTCCCGATTTCTTCATCGCCAGCACTGATTGATGCTAATTGATATATTTCTTTGTTGCTGGCAATGGGCGTGGATAGTTGTTTTAGTCTTTTTACCACAACTTCGGTTGCTTTTTTGATTCCTTTTTTTAGTATGACTGGGCTTGCTCCGGCTGCACAATTTTTGATTCCGTCTTTGATTATGCTTTGTGCAAGTACGCAAGCGGTGGTTGTTCCGTCGCCTGCCAAATCATTGGTCTGAATGCTTGCTTCTTTTAGAAGAGATGCACCAAGATTTTCGTAGGGGTCGTCAAGCGAAATTTCTTTTGCGATAGTAACCCCGTCGTTAGTGATAAGTGGGGTGGTGTGTTTTCTCTCAAGCACTACATTTTGTCCTTTGGGGCCTAGTGTTATTTTTACGGCATCGGCTAATTTGTTGACCCCGACTTCCAATTTTTTAATGGCGTCTATTCCCGATAGAATTTGTTTACTCATCTTCGTTCTCCTTTATAATTCCTAAAATGTCGCACTCTTTAATCAAAATAAATGTTTCGTTGTCAATTAAAAATTCGCTCCCCGAATATTTGTTGATGAGTACGACATCGTTTGGCTTGACAATAAAATTGTCACTTGTTCCCACCTTAATTACTACCATCTTGTTGCCTTCGTTTTCAAGTGGTGCAATCAATGTGCTAGTGGTTTTGTTCTGATATGGCTTCAATAAGACCCTATCAAATAATGGTTTAATGTTCATATAATATCTCCTTTTATTATTTAAATATATTTTGTAAAATTTCCAAATTGTAAATATTTTTTGGCTTTGAAAAATATATTTATTACAAGTATATGTCTAAAAAAATAAGGATTCAATTTTTTATGCCAAAAACTTATTTGAATGAAGTAAAATTAATAAAAAGAAAAAGAAGAATATGGTCAAGAATCTGGACTTTTATTCTATCGATAATTATTTTAGCAGTCATATTTTTTAGCGGTTTTGGAATCGCAAAATTGCTGACAGGGGCTGACTTTAATTGGTTGACTGGTGGGAAAATAAAAATAAATAGTGTTAATTATTATGCTATATCGTTTGGGGAATTCGATGATGAGCAATTAACAACCAATTGTGCTATTTGGACCGCTAATTCTGGTGGGGCATCATACATATATGATAATGGAAGTAGCATAGTGATAGGACAAATATATAATAATATTGATGACGCGAATTCGGTAGTTAATGGCTTTGATGGGGATATAACATATAAAGCGTCAATAATGCAATTTAAGTCAAAAAAGTTGAGTTTTAATATTGATAATATAACACATTCTGACAAAAAGTGCATAGCAAGTGACATAAAGTGCGTGTTAAATAAAATAAACGAAATTCTTGAAATTTCAAATAATTTGGATGAAGGAAAGTTTACGACCGTGACGGCATCGAGTAAAATAAACTCAATAAAGAGCGAAATAAAAGTGGTAAAATCAGAACTTCAACTTGTTAATTCGGCTTATAGTAGCAAGGGGTTAAATGACTTTATTGGTTATTGTATAAAGGTGGAAGATAGTTTGGATATGTGTGTAAACAAATTACTTACTAGTGAAAATGTAAGCAATGTGTGTAAGTATTGTGCTTGTGAGATGTTTTTTAATTACTATGATTTTGTTGAAAATTTTGTCAAATAATCTATTGAATTGAGATATTTAATTTTGACTTTTTTGACAATTTAATGTACACTATGTGTATGAAGAAATACTTTAAAGACAACTACAAACAAATTATTGTAAAATTGTTAATAATTTTTGCGGTTTTGGTGATTGATTTGGTCACCAAAAAAGTTTTTGCTGATTTGTTTACAAAACGATATGATGATAATAATTTTAGTGATATTGCTGTCATAAGAAATGTTTTATCATTTACATATACTGAGAATGTGGGCGCTGCCTTTAGTATGTTTAGTGGGAAAGTTGAATTTTTAATTTTATTCTCTATTGTTTTTGTCGGAATATTTATTGCAATTGATATTTTGTATAAAGAGAAAAATTGGTGGTTTAACAGTGGTGTTGCACTAATTATCGGCGGTGCAATAGGTAATCTTATTGACAGAATTTTCTTTGGATATGTAAGAGATTTTATATCGTTTGACTTTATTAAGGATTTTGCTATCTGTAATGTTGCCGATTGCTGTATTACTATGGGTTGTGTGTGCATTGCCATATATTTTGTTGTGATGTTAATAAAGGAGCATAATGAGAAGAAAAGAAAACCTATAAAGACATTAGAAACGGAAGACGGTGCGACTTTGACTAATAATCTTTCAAATGATAAAAGGGATAATGAAAATAAGGAAGACAAACCGATGTCGGAAGAGAATGCAACAGTTTCAACAAAACAAAACGATGAGAAAGGACAAAATGAATGATATTTGATTTTACGGAAGAACCTAAAAGGCTTGATATATTCTTGCTGGAAAAATTTCCAGAATTTACAAGGTCGAGAATTAAGAACTTGATTGGGGAAAGTCAAGTCAAGGTAAATGATAGGCCCGTGACCAAGGCGGGATATACACTAAAAGTGGGCGACAAGGTTGATGTGATTGTTCCTGAGCCGGAGAGTAGTGAAGTGCTAGCGGAAGATATCCCACTTGATATTGTGTATCAGGACAACGACTTCGCGATTATTAATAAGCCAAAAGGAATGGTTGTGCATCCGGCGGTGAAAAATACGAAGGGGACGCTTGTAAATGCAATATTGTATAGCATTAAAGATTTAAGTGGTATTAATGGCGTTGTTAGGCCGGGCATTGTGCATAGGTTGGATAAAGATACGAGCGGACTTATAGTAATAGCCAAAAACGATGTTGCACATGTGGAACTTAGTAGACAAATAGCGACTAAGGAATGTAGGCGGTTGTACAAGGCGGTGCTTGAAGGCAACTTGAAAGAAGATTGTGGCGAAGTGAAAACTTACATAGAGCGAAGCAAGAAAAACCGCTTGAAGATGGCGGTAAGCGATAGCGGGAAAATTGCACATACACTTTATAGGGTGCTAGGTCATTACAACAAATATGATTATGTGGAATTTGAGTTGAAGACGGGCAGAACCCATCAAATTAGGGTGCATTGCGAATATTTGCATCACCCCATCGTTGGAGATAAGTTGTACGGGGCTAGAAATGAAAAATATTACGGATACGGTCAATTTTTGCACGCTTACAAATTAATATTAACGCACCCAACGACAAAACAAGTAATGGAATTTGAAGCACCATTGCCAAAATATTTTCAAGATTTTGTAGATAATTTAAAATAACTTTGATATTTTGATTTTTTGTGATATTATTTAGGTGGAGAGATGTATGAACGGGAAAAGAAGCCATAATTTTAGAGTCTTTACTAATTTTCTAGCATTTGCCGTGTTTGTTGCGATTGCGGTACTTTCGCTTATTGCTGTGATTGTGCCCAAAACCACAAATTTATCGGCAGTGCTTTTAGAAATCGCGAGATATTTGGCATATTTTTTGGTGGCGATGTCGTCACTTTGGTATGTTTTGTCGAAAAGGGGATATGTTGTAAAAATCATCTGGCTTGTATGTGCTGTAGGAATTATAGTACTTATGTTTGTGTAAGGTAGGTAGAGCATATGAAGAAGTTTTTTAGTGATAAGAAAAATTTAATACTTGTTGTGCTTGTTGCAATTTCCGTTGTTGGAATTGTAATCGCGTCATTTTGGGAAGTATTCACTCCTTTTTCGTGTATTCTTTTTGGGGTAACATGCCTTTATGTGGGATTTTTACTTATTTTGCGATATGTTAGGATTAAAAACAAGAAAATAGATGAATTTATGACGCAAGAAGATAGTAGGAAGAGAAAAACATCTAAATTTTTGGAGTCGGAAGGGAAGATGAATAATATTCTGCTTATCACACTCTTCTTGTTTATGGGTGTGTTGCTGATATATTATTCTATCCAAATTTTTATCTAAAGTGAAGAAAAAATTTGACTGTAAAATAGTACTATGCAAAAATGTGTATTAGGGCTTAATTGAAGCCTTTTTTTTGTTTTTTAATATTTTAAATTATGGAATTTGGGATTGTTGAAAAAATATTAAAAGTTCGGCAAAAAGATGTTTGAAATTTAACGAGAAAGTTTAATATTTTATGTGGAGAAAAAATATAAAGTCATTGTTGAAAAAATGTGTTAAAAGATATAGGATTGTTTAGGAATTGTGATGGTGCCCATTAAGGACAGATTTTGATTGGAAAACGGCTATAATTAGAAGGGTTTTTCTTTTAATCGTATAAAATTTTCGATAAATTCGGCTAATTTAAAGAAAAAAGATTGTCAATAAGGTTTGAAAAAAGTATTTGGGTATGATATAATACATTTTAGACTAATATAGTTGAAGGAGAATACAATGAAATACAATCTTAAAAAATCAGAAAAAAAGAAAAATGTCATAGAACTTGAAGTTGTATTGACAGCAGAAGAGTGGAAGGCGGAAGTACAAGACTCTTACAACCGCAATAAGGGCAAGTACAGTGTTGAAGGTTTCAGAAAGGGTAAAGCACCTAGAAAGGTAATTGAAAATATGTATGGTCCTAATGTGTTTTATGATGACGCATTGACAGAAGGTTTTTCAAAGGCCTATGATAAGGCTTTAAACGACCACAAAGACCTTGACCCAATTGATGCTCCATCTCTAGATGTAAAAAGTTTGGACGAAAAGGGTGTTGTTATATTGGCTGAAATTCCAGTAATGCCAGAAGTTAAGTTGGGTGCATACACCGGGCTTGGAATTAATGTAGAGCCTAAGAAAGTTGCCGAGAAAGAAGTTAAGGCAGAACTTGAGAGAATCCAAAACCAAAATGCTAGACTTGTTGAAAAGAACGGCGCAGTTGAGAGTGGTGACATTGCAAATATCGACTTCAAAGGGATGATGGATGGAGTTGCTTTTGATGGCGGGACTGCTGAAGGTTACGACCTAGAAATTGGAAGCCACACATTTATTGAAGGTTTTGAAGACCAATTAATTGGTGCTGTTGCTGGTGATAAGATTAATGTAAATGTTACTTTCCCAGAGAATTATCAAGCGGAAGAATTGAAGGGTAAACCTGCAGTATTTGAAGTAAAAGTAAATTCTGTAAAAACAAAGGAACTTCCAGAACTTAACGACGCATTTGCAAGCGATGTAAGTGAATTTGAAACTATGGAAGAGTACAAAAAACACATCAGAGAACATCTAGAAGAGCACGCAAAAGAGCATGCAAAAATTGATACCGAGAACAAAATCATTGAAAAGATTATTGCAAATATGGAAGTTGAAGTTCCTAGCCAATTAGTTGACCACGAACTTGAACACTTAATGCAAGATATGGAATATAGACTTATGTATCAAGGATTTAGCCTAGAAGACTATGCTAAGTACCTTAACACCACTGTTGAAGATATAAGAAAAGACAGACGCAAAGAAGCATTAAAAGGCGTAAAAATTAGATTAGCAATGCAAGAAATCATCAAAGCAGAAAAAATGGAAGTAACCAAAGCAGACGTTGATGAGAAAATCAAGGAATTGGCTAAAAACAGCAAAAAAACGATAAAAGATTACAAAGAAACCCTTGATGAAGAAAGAATGAACTATTTGAAAAATGATATACTTATGGATAAGTTGTTGACATTCTTAATTGATGCTAACAAATAATTATTGGAGGTGAACATATGTTAGTTCCTATGGTTGTTGACCAAACAAGTAGAGGCGAGAGAAGTTATGATATATATAGCCGACTTCTAGAAGATAGAATTATATTTTTGTCGGGCGAAATTACCGATGATACCGCAAATACGGTGGTTGCTCAACTTATTTACCTTGAAGCAAAGGACCCAAGTAAGGATATTTGCTTGTATATCAATAGTCCTGGCGGAAGCGTGACTGCGGGTATGGCAATATATGATACGATGAACTACATCAAATGTGATGTGTCGACCATATGTATAGGTATGGCAGCATCGATGGCGTCGTTCTTGCTATCTAGCGGTGCTAAGGGTAAAAGACTTATACTTCCTAATAGTGAAGTTATGATTCACCATCCACTTGGCGGGGCACAAGGTCAAGCGTCTGACATTGTTATTACCGCTCGCCACATTGAAAAAATTAAAAACAATATGATAAAGTTGCTTAGTGAAAATACTGGCCAATCATTAGAGAAAATCGAAAAAGACATCGATAGAGATAACTATATGAGTGCCGAAGAAGCGGTAAATTACGGCATTGTCGATAAAGTGATTTCCAAAAGGAAATAATTAGTTTTTAGGAGATGTAATGAATACTGAAAAAGAAACAAAATGTTCCTTTTGTGGAATGTCAGCAAAAGATGATGTGAATTTGGTGGTGAGTCCTGATGGAGAAGCGTACATTTGTTCCGATTGTGTAAAAACGTGCTCGGAGATGTTCTCTCTAGACCGCTCGACAGAGATAATTGATTTGCCAACCCCAATGGAGATAAATAAACTCCTAGATGAATATATAGTGGGGCAAGATGACGCAAAGAAAGTGTTGTCGGTGGCGGTGTATAATCATTATAAAAGAATAAACCACAACATTTTAAATGGCGTAAATAAAAAGCGTGATAATGTAGAACTTGACAAATCAAATGTGCTACTCATCGGACCGACCGGCACGGGTAAAACAATGATTGCCCGAACACTGGCAAGACTTTTAAAAGTTCCATTTGCGAGTGCCGATGCAACCACTCTTACCGAAGCGGGGTATGTGGGCGAAGATGTAGAAAATATACTATTGAAACTTATCCAAAACGCAAATTACGATATTGCGAGTGCGGAAAGGGGAATCATATATATTGACGAGATTGACAAAATCACGAAAAAGTCGGAGAATGTGAGCATAACGCGAGATGTGAGTGGCGAGGGTGTGCAACAAGCACTTCTAAAAATTATAGAAGACACAGTGGCATCAGTTCCGCCTCAAGGTGGCAGAAAACACCCGCACCAAGAATGCTTGCAGATAAATACGGCAAATATTCTATTCATATGTGGTGGAGCATTTGTGGGGCTTGACAAGATTGTTGAAAACCGCATAAACAACACATCGCTTGGCTTTAGTGGAGAGTTGAAAAAACAATCGTCTACCAGCGAACTTGTGAAAGATATTCAGCCGGAAGACCTTATAAAATTTGGACTAATTCCGGAATTTGTGGGGAGATTGCCAATTGTTGTGGGATTGAATGAGTTGGATGAGGATGCACTTATTCGCATTATGAAAGAACCAAAAAATTCACTCGTAAAGCAATATACTACGCTTCTTGATTTGGATAATGTTCAACTCGAGTTTGAAGACGAAGCCATCAGATATGTGGCACAAAAAGCCATCAAATTAAAGACTGGCGCAAGGGGGCTAAGGACGATTATTGAAAGCAGTATGCTAGATGTAATGTACAAAGTTCCGTCCGACAAGAGTATTAAGAAAATTATCGTTGGCGTAAAAAACAACAAATTAGATGTCAAGATTGTAAAAGAAGAAAAAGCGAAGCAAGAAAAATTGTCATAGCGACTATAATTTATAGAAAGAAAGAAGAAATTTTGATAAAAATCAAAGTTTCTTCTTTTTATTGTGCTTTTTAATCGGACATTTTGATTTTTTGTGCTAATATATAATATAATGATTACATTTTGGAGAAATTATAAATGATTATAAATAGTGCAAATTTCGTGACGAGTGTGGCAAACCCTAGCAATATTATTAATGACGGGCTTAGTCAAGTGGCTTTTGTTGGGCGTAGTAATGTGGGGAAAAGTAGCCTTATAAATATGTTGTGCAATCAAAAGAAACTTGCAAAGGCAAGCAGTACTCCCGGCAGAACAAGGCTAATAAACTACTTTTTAATCAACAACAAAATGTATTTTGTTGACTTGCCCGGCTATGGTTTTGCCCAGGCAAGCAAAAAAGAAGTGTATGGCTGGCAAAGTTTAATTGAGCCGTATCTTATGAACAACGACCGCCTAAAACTAGTGTGTATGTTGGTTGACTCTCGCATTACACCTACGACCCAAGACAAGCAGATGTTTGAATATCTTGCATACTACAATTTGCCATTCTTGGTGGTCGCAACAAAAAGCGATAAATTATCAAAAGCCCAACTTACAAAGGCAAGACTAAATATAGCAAACACGCTCGGAGTGGGGGTGGACAATGTGTGTTGTGTGAGCAGTGAAACAAAAGACGGAAAAGAAAAACTATTAAGCCTAATAGACAAATATTTGTAAAAGGTGAATAAATGAAAGCAAAAACAAACAAACTAAGCACAATTTTGAAATTAATAGCCACAATTTTTGTCATCCCGCTAGTTATTGGCACATTCTTTAGCGGATTTGTCGTTAACGCCGATGGCTCAACCCCGTCAGATGTGTCAATATTCGAGTTCGTGCTAAAAAAAGACGCGTGGCTAGCACTTGCATTCGTGTGCACTGTGCTCCTTATTATTCTAGTGGTATTTTCAATTTTCTACGGCCTTACAAAAACAATGTCGTCAAAACGCACCGATAATTTCATCGGAATATTGATATTGGTTTTCGAACTTATCCTATCAATTACGCCGTTTTTGACCGTACTTATATATTGCGTGAAAAATAGTGCAAAGGGTCTAAAATATTCGGTCGGGGTGTGCCCAATATTGAGTATGGTGTGCGGATTGATATTTGGAGTGTTGATGCTCGTGTCGTATGTGGCAAAACCGCAAAATAGAAAAGGAAATACAAATAAAACACCTACAAAACCCTAAATAAAAAAATAATGCGGTAATTCATTTGCAAAAAAACTGAATTTTTTGTATTATAGAAAGTAGTAAAAATGGAGAAAATTATGAAAACGAAACAATTAATCTTAAAAATAGCATCAATGGTACTGTGCGCAGTTACTATTATCCCGCTTTTCCTTAACTTTATAGGATTGAAAAATGGCGACTACAAAGTCCACTACAAGTTTGCAAGCACGGCTGGTAGTTCGGACGCACTTTTGGTAATCGCAAGGATTTTATTCATTGCCACCATAGTCGTATCGTTTGTCTTGATAGTATGTATGATTTTACAAATCTTCATCAAGAATGATATTTTGGACTGGGTAGTGCTAGGTACTAGTATATTTGTTATGGTCGTTGCTACACTTTGCCTTGTTGCAACCTTGCTATATTGCCTAAGCGTATCGGAACTTGGCAAATACTCGTGGTTCCCAGCAATAGGCGTGTATGTGTTGGTGATAAGCGCCGTAGGTGGAGCAATATGCTCAATCGTGTCAAATATCCCAGAAAAAACAGATAAATAAAAAAAACTTAAAATGTTGCCGAGTGCGGTAACATTTTTTTTCGCCCTTTCATATAGTAGAGTATATAGGCTTATCAAATAAGGAGGTAAAGACTATGTCGTTTTATTCAGGAACACCGCAATGCTGTTATCCGGGCCCTATCACAGGCAATGCATTGACTGGTCTATGCGAAAAAGCGTGCATTGAAGCCAAAAAAGTATTCGATGCGTGTATGAAGCAAATTCAAGAAACTGGGGTGGTGGCAACCGTCACCGAATACACTCCCGCTGACCCAACACTGCCACTTACATTTGTGAGTGCCACTTGCACCAGCGGAACAGTGCCCATCTCAAACCTAACAATCAACCGCTTCGAAGACCGACCATGTTTTGCTAGAGTCACTGGCGAAGTGGATGTCCCAGTCACTATTACATACACCGACGCAAGCGGAACAACCGGCACCGCAACAACCACAATAGCAGTGGACGAAGATGTTGTACTATATGTGCCACAACCATCCGTCGTGCCATTTACAGTAGAAGCATTCGCAACATGTATGGGGGTGGACGGCGACTACACCGGCGAAAACCAATTCACACTTAACGCATGCATCACGCTTATCCTAAAAGTTGTTTCAACCGTCGATATGCTTGTGCCAAGTTACGGCTACGCAAAAATCCCGCCTTGCCAAGAATTTACGCAAGATGTGTGTACGGGCTTCTTCGACTTGCCACTGTACCCAACCCAAAACCCAGTATGCGACTAGCATATGCCGACCACAAGGTCGGTTTTTTTATCTGAAAAAGTCGGAAATAATCTAAAATCATCGGAAATAATCTAAAATCATCGGAAATAATCTGAAAACATCTAAAATCATCTGAAAAGATTTGAGAATGTCGGAAATTGTCGGATAAAAAATACCCGAAATTGTCTAAAATCATCTGAAATCATCTGAAATCATCGGAAATTGTCGGACGGCATATTATTTTATATAATATAAATATATGATATATTCTATATAATATATTATATGTCGCAAATATGATTTGAAAAAACACATCAAAATATTTGTGAAAGCCACTCCAAAATGATATAATAAAATTTAAAGAAAAGGAGTTGGACTTGTGAAAGTATTTAGTATAAGTGACTTGCATTTGAGTATCAATAGTAACAAGCCTATGAATATCTTCGGGCCGGTGTGGGAAAACTACCTTGAAGAAATAGAGCAGTCGTGGAACGACCAAGTAGGCGACAACGATGTCGTTCTTATAGCGGGCGACATCTCGTGGGCAATGAAGTTTGAGGACGCCATCCCCGACCTTGAGTATATATCGCGTCTAAAAGGGTACAAAGTCATCATTCGTGGCAACCACGACTACTGGTGGAAGAGTATATCGAGCCTAAGAAGTGAACTTCCGCACAAGATGTTCGCTCTCCAAAACGACGCAATGAAAATAGACAACATCATCATTTGCGGTACTCGTGGCTGGGTAGTCCCCGAAACAACGCACAAAACCGCCGATGACGAAAAGATATATAACCGCGAAATTATCCGCCTAGAACTTAGCCTAAAGAATGCGGTGCGACTAAAAGAAGACGGCGACATTATAGTGTGTATGATGCATTACCCACCGTTCAATTCCCGCCTAGACGATAGCGACTACACCCGCCTTATGGACAAGTACGGCGTAAACTACTGTGTGTATGGGCACTTGCATAGTTACGACAAAAAACAACAACTTGTGACTATAAAGAACAACACAAAATACTTCCTTACAAGTTGCGATTTAGTAAAAAATAAATTGATTCAAATAATTTAATTTACAAAGTTTTGAAATTATAGTATTATAATTAAAATTGTGTAGTAGGGGAATAATGGAAAGAAAGAACAAATTACAATCCAATCGTCGCGCCAATGCACGCTATGTGCTTGTTCTTTCTTGCGTGCTAGTGCTAGCCGTAGTGCTTACTTTTGGCATTACACTATCTTACTTCGGCGGAAATTCAAAAGGCTACTCGGTGGATTTCGTCCTAAAAGCGGGCATCCAGTTTAAAGCCAACGAATCGGGCTCCGACTACCAGTCCCTTACATTTGATTCCGAATACCTTGTTCCGGGCACAACCCTTAACTCCACTTGCAAACTCACCGTTAGTTCACTATCCAGCGACACATCAATTCCGTCAGTCAACGGGCTTCTTAGAGCCAACTTCTCGCTAGATGGCGATATGGCTAACTTCATCGAACTTAATTACTCCGAGTCGGACCCTATATATGTGTACCTAGGCACGACCGCAGAGAGTATGACCGAAGCAAATAAAGTGGCTCGTCTTGTAAAAGCCCAAGACGAAGACTCATACTTCTACCTAGTAGGCACGGACTCTACCGAAATTACAAACAACACACTGCTTTATGAAATCCCATGCACTTCAAATAACGGGGAAGTGGGCTTAATATTCAACCTATCATTCACCGTCCTTAATGAGTACGGCTCCAAATTGTTTAATAACGACTACGCTACAAAAAAAGCCCAACTCAACGCAAACTTCACCGTAATACAATCGGAATTCTATTCGGCAGGCAATCCAACGCCGTTGCCACAGACCTACCGCAACGCAAAAGCAGTGTTTGACGATGTAACCAGTTCAACTTAAAAAAAATTCAGAAATTGCAATCATTTGTTTTACAATATCTCAAAAATTTGATATTATGTAAGTGTATATATGGTGGTGTAGTGCTACCTAATGTGTACAATATGCTCTTTTAAAATTTGACAAACCGCTAAATATAGGGATTTTAGCAGTTTATCACGGAAAATTAATAAAAGGTCAGAAGGAAAAATGGATAAAAAAGAAATCAAAAAAAGGAAAAGAAGACGCAATAGACTTATCAAGACTTTCGTTCTTGTAGTGGCTCTTATTGTTGCCGTAGGTACTACGTTTGGCGTGACTATGTCTTACTTCGGTGGAAAATCGGGTACTTCCACTTACGATATGGTCCTAAAAACCGGTCTTTATGTCAACAATGCTAATGCTGGCGGATCGGTGAGCAAAACCGCTTATGTTGTGCCTAGCCAAGTTATATCTGCTAATTGCCAAGTTAGTGTGAAGTCTGCTTCTAGTAAGACTGGTACGGCAAATACTGACGATAGTGCTTCAGACGCACTTATTAGAGCAATCATTACATTCAGTAGCGAAGATGGTGTAAATGCTTCTCTTGGCGACTCAGCAAGTTTCCCAGTTTCGATAGGCGGTACAACTATAGGAAACTTCGTAAAATACACCGATGATAATTATTATTTGATTGCAAGTGGTACTTCTATTACAGATTCTACTTTAATGTATGTTGTAAAGACTAGCGAAGGCGAGAAGACATTGTCGTTCGATATGGTCGTAAGCATTCCATCAAGCCTTGACAATTCCGCTAGTGGCAAAAAAGTTACTTTAACAGTAACCTACCAAGTAATCCAAGCAGATTTCTTTAGCGGTAGTTCGACTGCGGTTAATAAAAGTGTTAAAAATGCAAAAACAATATTTGACGATACAAGCGTAAGCGGTGACGCATCATATACTGATTAATATAATTAAATACTAAATTAAAGAATGTGAGTTATTTGCTTACATTCTTTTTTTTTAAAAAAAATAACAATCCTCATTTATATAATCTTAAATAGAGTGATGTATATAGTGAATAATAATATATAATGTGCGATATATTATGTATATGATAAGGCTATATAAATAAAAACCTATATAATAATATATAACATTATACATAATACATAGTACTATATAATAATACATAGGGTTAATAAGTCAACTTATATTTATTTATATTTATACTTGGGACTTGTGTAATTAAAAAAAGTATTTTAAACTCATTAATTTGTCGAAAATACAAATAAAATAAAAAATTTGAAACAAACTATATTAATCAATAAATTAACCAGCGGGGTAGTAATACTAAAAAAGTATGGTCACTTTGACCATAAAAACATTATAATTTTATAATTTTTTGAAAACCTTTGATTTTTTTGTCAACTTTTTGAAAGTTTTATAAAAATATGTCAAAATTCGTTTTACAAACTCGTGGTCTTTATGGTAATATATAGTTAATAAAAAAAGGAGAATATAAAATGGAAAACAAAAACAAAAATAAAAAGAAATTGTTCGCTATCATCGGCGCTTCCGCTCTCGCTTTCGTGCTTACTATCGCTCTTAGCGTCTCTATCACTTTAGCTTATTTCGGTGGTACTGCTAGTGGAACATCTAGTGTAACATTAGGTGGTTCAGTATTCCTAGGTGATGCAAATAATCAATCAATTACCATGAATAGTGCTTATACTGGTGCAGTTCCTGGACAAAAAATTGATGTTACTGTAAATGGCACAGTTAAATCATCTTCTACACAAAATGCAGCAGTAATCTTACTTGTAAAAGGCGATGTTACTCTTGATAGTACTACAACTGCTTGGACAAAATTAACAAGTGTTAAAGTTACTCAAGGTAGCGATAATTATACAGTATATGTATATGGTACTGAAAATAGCATGACAGTAGTTAAAGCAACAGAATCTGGTGCTGAACTTACTCAATTCAAAGGAACTCAAACAGTTTCTACAACATTAGATAATGGTGAGGCAGATAGAGTAGTTACCGATGCTGCAGTTAGTGTTCAAATGATTGCTATTCAAAATGGTACAGAAAGTACTGACACAGCTAAATCATTCAGTAATTTGAAAGAAATTTTCCAAACTGTAGGAAACATTACATTTACTAACACTGCTGAATAATTTATAGTGCTTAATTAATTAAAAATAAAAGTATATTATATTTATATAATATACTTTTTTTTAATTAATATATAAGGTCTTAAATTTTATTCTTTCGGGGGGATTTTAACATTTTGCTACTCGCAAAATGTTCCGCTTAAAAACTACTCACTTTAATTTAATCGCCACAATTAGTTATATCCACTTTAGTATGTTAAATAACATCTATGGCACAAAAAAATACTATTACATTGATTGTAATAGTATTTTTTATTTTATAATTAAGCAGCTGTGATTTGAATATTGGCGATATCTTCAACTACTGCTTCATAAGAACTTGCACTAGTTTGAAGTGTTGTACCTTCAGAATTATAAACAACTTGTACTCTAACGAATGTTACAGTAACTTTCATAGTAGCACCAGCATCAGTATTAGTAAGTGCTGTACCTACTGTATCAGTATATGTAAGAGTTTTGTTTACTGCAGTTGTTCCAAGTTGAGTTACAGTACCAGCAGTACCAAGATAGTAAACATCATTACCATCAGCGTCAGTACCATACTTTGTCCAAGCACTATCGATTGTTGGGTTATTTTTGATACTTGTTCCAGTTGTTTCTACTCCAACTACTGCGAACAATACTGAATCAGTTGTTGAAGCTTCACCTTCTGCTGTAGCAGTTACAGTATATTTTTGTGTTGGGATAACTGTTTCTGGATTAGCTGTTACTGTAGCAGATTCATTCAACTTAACAGCAGCACCCAATGTAATTGTTGCATTACCAGTACTTGTTCCACCGAAATAAGCTAAAGTGATAGAGACGCTAAGAGCGATAGTAAGCACGAAAGCGAGAGCGGAAGCGCCGATGATAGCGAACAATTTCTTTTTATTTTTGTTTTTGTTTTCCATTTTATATTCTCCTTTTTTTATTAACTATATATTACCATAAAGACCTTAAATCTTTGTAAGAAAGGTATGTCTTTGATTTTTATAACTATTCAAAAATTGGCTTTACAAAGGTTTTGGCGGTGGGGGTAATATGCAAAAGAAGTATTTGTGGCTTAATTTAGCCATTTTTTGTATTATTTGGGATTTAAGATAAGAATAATTATTCAAAAATATTCAAAAAAATTTATAAATATACCATATTTTATTTGGAAGAAAATTAATTTGAGTGTATAATTATAAGTGTATAGGGAAGGTAATTTCGCTATATAATGACATAGGGGAAAAATGGAAACGACATTGGAATTTAATCACACCCCCGTAATGCTAAGAGAGTGCATAGAAGGGCTGAATATTAAGCCTGACGGAGTGTATGTGGACGGCACGCTTGGTGGAGCGGGACATAGCAGAGTGATAGCGAGCAAGCTTAGTGGTGGGACGCTTATATGTATAGATAAGGACAGTGACGCGCTTAAGGTTGCAGGCGAAAGGCTTAGCGAGTACGAGTGTGTAAGGCTAGTGAAGAGTGATTTTAAGGAATTTGCTAGCATTATGGACGAATTGGGAGTTGATGAAGTTGATGGAGTTTTGTTGGACCTAGGAGTAAGTAGTTATCAACTAGACACTGCTGATAGGGGGTTTTCTTATCGATTTGACGGGCCGTTGGATATGCGAATGGATAAGGAGAGTGATTTTAGTGCTTATAATGTGGTGAATGAGTACACTTTGGACGAGTTGGCAAGGGTGATAAGGGAGTTTGGTGAAGAGCAATTTGCTAGGAACATAGCGAAGAACATAGTAGCCGAGCGAGAGAAGGCGCCCATAACGACTACTGCAGAACTTAACGAGATTGTGGAAAGGAGCATTCCTAGGAAGTTGTGGGGGAAAGGAAGTGTAGCGAAGAAGACGTTTCAAGCCATAAGGATAGAAGTGAACAACGAACTTCGTGGGCTTGACAAGGTGCTATATGACATTATAGGGAAGCTAAGAAAAGGCGGAAGGCTAGCGGTAATTACATTTCATAGTCTGGAAGATAGGATTGTGAAAAATGTATTTAAGGACTGCGCTACTGGGTGCATATGTGATAAGAGCATACCTATATGTGTGTGCAATCATAAGGCGACGGTAAGGCTGGTGAATAAAAAACCGATTGAGGCGAGTGCGGAAGAACTTGGCGTAAATAAGCGAAGTGCGAGTGCGAAACTTAGGGTGGTTGAGAAAATTTAGAAAAAGGAGAGAAAGAGATGGCAAAGTTGAAGAAGATAATGTTGCACGACAATATGATGACGGAAACTATGGACGACGAGTTGGTGACGACTGCTAAAACTGATAATTTTAGCACCGATTACACTGCCGACAAGTTGAACGAACTTTACAATGAGTTTGATAGCATTACGCTTGACAATAGCGCGATTGACACGATAACGAAGCGGGATGCTGATGTTGTGAAGGTGAGCGCAAGGACTAAGTTGTATTTGACGACGGGCTTTGTCATCACTGCGTTGTTGCTTTTCTTGATGATTTATAACTTTTTTGTTATATCTAGCCTTAACAACAGCATAGATATATTGCAAGACGACATAACTTATCAAGAGTATCAAGTGACGGACAAGGCTAGGAAGGTAAATGACCTTACTAATGATTCGGTGATTAGGTCGGAATTGACCGATATGGGGTATTCGGAGATATCGTCTTCAGAAATTATCGTTATGAATTCGGGGTCGGCTAATTATGTTCCGCTTGAGGGCGAGAGCAATTGGTTTGACAAGTTTTGCGAGTTTATAGGGAGCATCTTCGGAGGTTAAGGTTGCAAAACAATTCAATATATTCTTTACAAAAGAGGCTACTAGCAGTATTTGTGCTTGTAACCTTTATTTTTGTCGCAATACTTGTGCGGTTGTTTTATGTGCAGGTGGTCAAGGCGGACTGGCTTACGGCAAAGGCGAGCGAGCAGTGGTATAGGTCGCTTCCGCTTAAGAGTGAGCGGGGGAGTATTAACGACGCGAATGGCAACCGCTTGGCAATTAATTACAACACTTACGACATTTATGTAAGGGCAAAAATGGTGGAGAATCCTAGCGAAGTGGCACTTATTTTGTCCGCTAATTTGGGGCTTAACTACGATGATGTGTATAAGAAGGTGATTAATACATCTGTTGGGGAAAGTACTGTTAAAATGCAGGTCGACGAGATTACCGCTAGAAAACTCATAGCGATGAATATGGCGGGGGTTGTATTTACGGTGAATAGCAAAAGGCACTATGTGTATGGGGATTTGCTGACGCAGGTGCTGGGGTTTACGACGGTTGACAATGTGGGACAGAGCGGGCTGGAGTTGTATTATGACAAGTATTTGGCGGGAGTCGACGGGTATGCGCTGGAAGAGAGCGATGTGAATGGTGTGAAGATTGACAACACTCTTAGCAAGTACATTCCGTCTATTCCGGGGCTTGACTTGACGCTGACGATTGATGTAAATGTGCAGATGTTTTTGGAGCGGGCGCTTAACAATCTTATGACGGAGCAAAAGCCGATTTCTTGTACGGGGATTGTGATGAATCCGAATACGGGCGAGGTTGTGGCGATGAGCACAAAGCCGAGTTATGACCTTAACGATGTGCCTCGTGATGATGTGGCGAAGTTGATGGAGATGTCTAGGAATGTGTCGGTGGTGGATGTGTATGAGCCGGGGAGCACTTTCAAGGTGTTGACGATGGCGAGCGCGATTGAAGAAGGTGTCGCGAGTCTGGGCGATAGGTTTTATGACCCCGGGTATAGGCTGGTCGATGGCGAGAAGATTAAGTGCTGGAAACTTACGGGACATGGCTCGCAGTCGCTTAGCGAGGGGCTGGCGAATAGTTGTAATAGCGTGTTTATTGACCTTGCGCTAAGGCTGGGGAAAGAGAAGATGTATGAGAGATTTTTGACTTATGGCTTGGGCGGAACACTCGGGATTGATTTTTCCGGGGAAGCGAGTGGCATACTTATGAATAAGGACAGTGCAAAAACGGTGGATGTTGCGAGAATGGGGTTCGGGCAGGCGGTTGCGGTGAGTCCTATTCAATTGATAACCGCTTTTTGTAGTGTGATAAATGGCGGGAATTTGTATCAGCCGTATTTTGTGAGTAAAATTGCCGATGGCGACGGGAATGTTGTGTATGAAAATGGCCCGTTAGTGATTAGGCGAACAGTGTCGGAGAGTACGAGCGAGATAATGCGGACGATGGTGGAAGATGTTGTGAAGAAATTTAGCGGATTTAATGCATTTATCCCGGGGTATAGGGTTGGTGGCAAGACGGGAACGACTCAGAAATACAAGGACGGTAAGATTTCGGGGACGTATATTGCGTCGTTTGTGGGCACTTTCCCGGCGGATAATCCGGATTATGTGATATTGATTTTGGCGGATGAACCCACTGGCGGGAGTTATTACGGAAGTGTGGTAGCGACGCCGTATGCGAAGCAGGTGATTGAGAATATAATAGAGTACAAAAATTATCCGTCTAATAATTTGGAAGAAGATTTGAAGGCGGTGGAGAAGAATATTGAGGTTCCAAATGTTGTGGGGCTTGAGATAAATAAGGCAATATATCAACTTGAGAATCTGGGGCTGTATGTGGAAGTTGCTGGCGACGGGGATGTGGTGACTGCTCAGACTCCGCCGACGGGAACGAAGGTGAGCAAAAATTCGATAGTGATTCTTGACACATAATTTGTCTAATTTTGCGATGTTGACTACAAAAGAAGTATTGTGTGGTAAAATTATTAAAATGGGGTGTGGGTTATGAAATTATCGAGTCTACTTAAAGACGTGGAAGTGCAAAATACTATAAATTTTAAAAATATCAATATTACAAATCTTAGTATTCGTGCTGACCAAATAACGAAAAATGGGTTGTATTTTGCAATAAAGGGCAATAATTTTGATGGCAAAACTTTTACATCTCAAGCAATAAGTTGTGGGGCTAAGGCTGTGGTTAGTGAAGAAATAATCGAGAATGTCGATATTCCACAAATAATTGTGCCAGATATACGGATTGCACTTAGTGTAATTTCTCGTACTTTCTTCAATAAAGCTGATAAAAAGATGAAAATTATAGGGGTTGTGGGAACTAATGGAAAGACAACAACATCCACCATTTTGTACAACTTATTGCGAGATAGTGACAATAGCGTGGGACTTATTGGCACAAACGGGGTGTTTATAGATGATTTGAGTTTGCCTAATGTTTTAACAACTCCTGACCCAATTGAACTATTTTACACATTGGAGCAGATGGCTCTTCTAGGGGTAAAGTATGTTGTGATGGAGATAAGCGCTCAAGCGGTATATTACAATAAAGTATATGGAATATGCCCTGACTATTTAATTTTTACCAACATTACAAATGAGCATTTGGATTTTTTTAAGACGATGGAAAATTATAGTAAGGTAAAACTTGACTATATAAACAGTTGCAATTCTGTGAAAGTTGTAAATATTGATGATAAATATGGGAACTGCGTTTTAGGAGAAAATGTGATAACTTATGGGCTGTACAACCCAGCGGATGTTTTTGCTATTGACATCGAACTTGGTTTTGACTCTTGCAAATTTTTGTGTAATTGTATGGACGAGATTATAGAAATTGATACGCACCTTACGGGCGAGTATAATGTGTATAATGTGCTTGGGGCTATAACTGTGGCAAGGTGCATTGGGATAACTACTGAATCAATAAAGCAATCTTTAAAAAAGATGATGAAGGTTGATGGTCGGTGGGAGATATTTGATTTTCCAAATAATAACAAAGTCATTGTTGATTATGCACACACTCCAGATGGTTTTGAAAAAGTGCTTTCAACAGTGAGACAATTTCGAAAAGGTCGATTGATTACGCTTTTTGGTTGTGTGGGCTATTCTGATAAGGCTAAGAGAAAGATGATGGGGGATTTGGCAAAAAAGTATAGTGATTTTGTGGTGATTACGACTGATAATTTAGGGAGTTCTGACTTTGATGAAGTTGTGGCAGACATAGGCATAACTAAGTACTATGCAAAGATTAAAAATAGGGCTAAAGCAGTGGATTTTGCGATAAAAATGCTCGACAAAAATGACACTTTATTGTTGCTTGGAAAAGGTGCTGAAAATTATCAAAAGACGACCGATGGAAGGGAGGAATATAATGAGATTGAACTTGTAAAATCCATACTTTGCAAAATGACAGAATAAAAGGGAATTGGAAAGTGAAGAATATTTACTTTGTGTTTTTGGTGGGATTTGGAGTGAGTTTTGTGCTTGCTCCTATTGTCATCAATATAATTAGACGGCTTAAGGCTGGACAAAATATTTTAGAGTATGTTGACACGCATATGTCGAAACAAGGGACCCCGACTATGGGCGGAATAATTTTTCTTTTGGGGCTTTTTGTATGCTTTTTTGCCATATTTGATGATAATTCTCGACTTATGAGCATAACTATATTAGTGACATTTGCTTATGCGTTGCTTGGTTTTCTTGATGATTTCCTTAAGATAAAATTTAAACATAATGAAGGACTGAAAGCTTATCAAAAGGCAGTTGGACAACTTGGAATCTCTATAATTGTGGCGTTTTTTGTTTATTATAGTGGGTTGGTGGGAAATGCAATAATCTTACCTTTTGGGCTTAAGGAGATTGAAGTTGGCTGGTGGATAATTCCCTTTATTGTATTTTTTTATCTTGCGGTGACAAATAGTGTAAATTTGACAGATGGGCTTGATGGACTGGCTGGCGGAGTGAGTGAGATTTTCCTTATTGGATTTGTGCTGGTGATGTCGATTGTTTTAAAAGACAATTTGTTGGGAATGTCTGAAGTTTTGACTTTGGAGATTGAAAATGTTTTGTTGCTATCTTCGGCATTTGCTGGCAGTATTTTGGCATTTCTTTGTTTTAATTCTCATCCGGCAAAAATATTTATGGGAGATACTGGCTCACTAGCGATAGGCGGATTTATAGCGACAATTTTAACATTGACTAAAATGTATTTGTTGATGTTGGTCGTTGGAGCGATGTTTGTTGTAAATGCTTTGAGCGTCGTGATTCAAGTGGGGTATTATAAATTAACTAAAAAAAGAGTATTTAAAATGGCACCACTTCATCATCATTACGAAAAATGCGGAGTTAAGGAAACTAAAATTGTGTTTATCTATCAAGCAATTACATTGATAAGTGTGGCGGTGGCAATGTTAATATTTGTATGAAGGTAATATATGGATTTTGATTATAAAAACATTTTGATTTTTGGATATTCAAAAAGCGGTAAAGCGGTGGAAGAAGTTTTGAAAGATGTGGGTGTAAAATATAAAATCTATGATGATAAAATTAAGATAAATGGGGGACTGTATTTATCAAAATTAAACTACAAGAATTTAAAACAATTTGACCTAGTTGTGTTATCTCCGGGAGTTAGTGTATTTAATAAAAAAGTTCGGCTTGCGGAACAAATGGGTATAAAAGTCATATCGGAATTGGAATTTGGATTTTGGTTTACGAGTGCTGAGATTATTGCAATAACGGGGACCAACGGCAAAACAACGACTACGACTTTGATTAATGAAGTTTTAAATTTAGCGGGCTATAAAAGTGGGGCGTATGGCAACATTGGAAATCCGCTAAGTAGCGCCTACAAAAAAGACCTTGATTATATTGTGTGTGAAGTAAGTTCGTTCCAATTAGAAACGACCGATAAGTTTGTCGGCAAGATAGGAATATTGCTAAACATTGCGGAAGATCATATAAATAGACACAAAACATTTAAAAATTATATAGATTGTAAAAAAGGGCTATTTAAAAATTGTAGCACCACTGATTACGCACTTATTGGCAACAACTCCATATTTTGTGACAAAATAGCGGACGACGTTGTGGCAAAAGTTATAAGATTTGGTCAAAATAATGAAGAAATAACAATAAAAGACAACAAAATATATATAAATGGTGAAAAAGTATGTGAAATTAGTAAAAAATTGATGAATTTTACATATATTGACAATATTTTAGCGGTGATTGGAGTTATGAATATTTTAAATGTGTCATTTGAATTAATTAACAAATTGCAGTTGCCGAATAAAATGGACAATAGGATGGAAGTGTTTTTGAAACACGACGGCATAACATATATTAACGATAGTAAGGCGACCAACCCCGATGCAACGAAAAAGGCTGTGGAGAGTGTGAAAGGAGATATTATATTGATGCTTGGCGGTTGTGATAAAAATGTGTCGTTTTGTGACCTGATTAAAACTTTGCCAACGAATGTAAAAAATATATTAGTTTTTGGAGAAGTTTCTAAAAAGATTGCGAGAGAATTGAAGAAAAATGGTAACAAAAATTTTACGATATTCAAGAGTTTGGGGAGTGCTATAGATTTTGCAACAAGTATTGCGTGCAAGGGAGATGTGATTTTATTTAGCCCTGCGAATGCGAGTTTTGATGAATTTTCAAATTACGAAGAGCGTGGTGAGTTTTTTAAGAATAGAGTGAAAAGTAGGGGTGCTAGATGTGGAACAAAATTAAGAATAAAAAAATAGTGATATATATGCTCATACTGTGTGTAATTGGATTTGTGATGATATATAGCGCAAGTTATTATTCGGCAGAACTGAAGTACGGAGATAAGTTTTATTTTGTAAAAAAACAACTTATTGGATTTGTGATTGGGCTGGTGCTATTTGTGGTCGCAAAGAATTTTGATTATCATAAATTCTACAAGTTTAGGTGGTGGATTGTTGGTGGCTCGATTGCCCTTTTGGCACTTGTATTTGTCCCCGTAATTGGCATTAGTAGTAATGGGGCAAGACGCTGGGTCGGAATCGGTGGCTTGACAATTCAGAGTAGCGAAATTGCAAAATTTGGTTTTGTGGTATTTGCGTCGTGCTATATGAGTAAAAATTATAAAAAGATGAAAACTTTTTGGGGTGTGATTCCTATTTTGGCGGTCGGTGGAGTGATATGTCTACTTATTTTGCTTGAGCCAAATCTTAGCGTAACATTGTGTGTGGGGATTGTGCTTGTGTGTATGCTTTTCGTGGGCGGAATAAGTTGGAAACACTTTATGATAATTGCAATCCCGGCACTTTGCTTAGTCCCCGTGCTTATCATTATTGAACCATATAGACTCCAACGGCTTATGGCATTTATCAATCCTTGGGCAAACCCGAAAGAAGAGGGATTTCAACTTATTCAGTCGCTGTATTCACTCGGCTCTGGCGGGCTATTTGGCGTTGGACTGTTCAATAGTCGTCAAAAATACCTATTTTTACCTTTCAGCGAGAGTGATTTTATATTCTCAATAATTGGGGAAGAATTTGGCTTTGTGGGGTGCGTTATCCTTTGCATTTTGTACATACTTTTAATTTATGAAGGCGTAAAAATTTCCTATACTGCCAAGGATAGACTAGGTACATATCTTGCGGTGGGTATAACTGCACTTATTGCGACGCAATTGCTTATAAATATTGCGGTTGTCACTGGCTCCATTCCGCCTACGGGAATCCCGCTACCGTTTATATCTGCCGGTGGCACAAGTCTAATGGTATTTATGGGCGCGATAGGGGTACTATGCAATGTAGCCAAAAACGGAGAGATGAAGCGAGTTTTTGGTAATTCTTTTGTAAAAAGGAAAAAGACTTTAGCTTAAATAATTTTTATAGAAATAAAGATAAAACACTCTCAATTGTTGAGAGTGTTTTCTTTGTTTAAGTGGGGTTGTCTATTATATTTTATTTGTTTTTATTTTTATTTGTTGTTGGTTTTGTTGATTTGGAATAAACGGATGTAGTTTGGTTGTTTTTATAATAGTTTTTAATTGCAAAATATTTTTTTCGTTCGTTGTCTGACTTGAATTTGGTCGTTTTAACTTCTTTATATTTATTTGTCCCGAACATTTTATTGATCCTCCATATGTTCTAATTTGTGAAAGTATTCATTAATTGATTCAATAATTGCTTCACAATCTTTTTCGTTAATTGGTAGTTTATTCTCGATAGGGGTAACCGATTTAATTTGTGAATATTTAATAATTACAATTTCTTCTTTGTTTTTAGTGAACCCCGCTAAGAAAAATTGCTCATTTAAATAGAATTTTTCTAATCCAACCGGAACCATTTGTATTGTTTCATGCTCGGTTCTAATGTTGATAAATTTAGATTGCTTTTGAGCTTGTAATATAACTTTGCTATAATTATATATTGAAAAGTATTCTCTTTGGTAAATCGGCCTGGCTGCATAATCTATAAGTAGGGTTCTGATATAATTTGTAAAGTCCATGTTATACTTATTTAAATAATTATCAAATATTTGTATGAATGTATCCAAGTGTTGTTTATTAATTCTTAATTGGATGTTGATCTTTGAGTCGTCTGATATATCAAATGTTTTTAGATATACATCGTAAATGTTTTGTTCTATGTTTAATGCTAATTCTTCGTTATTATTATTCTTTTTTAAAAAATTATTATGCAAATCTTCCCTATATTGGGAAAGATGATGAATTAGATGATTGAGAAATCCGCTGATGTTTGGTTTATCATTTTTTATGTATCCAAAATAATAACAATCACTACATAGAGTGTCATATAATGTGCTTGAAATATTGAAATTTGTTCCGTCAATTAAAAATGTATCCATAAGTATATTATACAACTTGTATAGTAAAATTCCAAATGGTTTTTAGTGAAATAACGGAATAAATTCATTTTTTTATTAAAATTGTATAGAGAAAACCAAAATTAATTTTGTATTTTCAATACAACTTTTTTGATCTATAATAAAGGTGTAATTAGATATTTGGAATGTCGACAAATTATATATCTATTATAATTACAAATTTGACAAATTGGAGGTGAGATGATATAATGAATATATTAAGTTTGTTATTTAAATCAAAAAAAGAAATGGCTAAAGAAAATACAAAACCTATAAAAGTTGGGAAATACAAAATTTCTTCTCATGCACAAAACAGAATTGTTCAAAAAGATAGAAATTTGACAAAACGAGGACTAGTTGATAATCTTTTTACTAAGCCGAATGCAATTTCCAATATACAAGGAGAAAAGCCGTTTAGATATTATAATAGAATAGGCAAAACGATGACTACTTCTATTAATCCAGACACAAACGTTGTTGCGACGGCTAGGCGAGTAAGTAAGAAAGAAATTAAAGAATATAACTTAATAAGGAGAAAAAACAAATATGTTAAAAAAGGTAAAAGATAGTACAATAGAACTTTTGAAGTCTAATTTGGAATATTTAAATATAGCAAGCGAAGTAAGAGAAATAGATATAGATAAAATATTTGAATATTTTGAAAGTAAAGAGATTGAGTATTCAACAAGACAATCAAATGGCGAAAAAATTGACATGGAAGAATTTGACAAAATATGTTTGGCTGTTGATGACTTCTCTATAGAAGCGGATTCGGGAGATTTTATTGATTTAAAAGATTTGAATCGTAGATTATGTTTATAATTGTTAAATAAAAACGATAAAGAGCAATTTTGTTAGTCGATAGATTGCTCTTTATTTTTTCGGTAATTACTATTTCATTATTTTCTAGAGCAAATTATTTGCTCTTTTTTTGTATTCTAAAACCCCCAGATAGTCTGGGGGTTCAGTAGAGGTTTAC
>CAZNJK010000002.1:0-96687 GCA_964573405.1 uncultured Christensenella sp.
CATGGGGTTATACCCCAAACTGAAAAACCACCAGCTAGGCTGGTGGATATTTATTGTTTAAATCAATATTTAAGTTGTATTATTAAATTTTAAATTATTTTCATTAGGCTGTTAATTATAACATCAAATATTTAGTTATATAACTGGCGTTATATAATGTCAAATTACGACTACACAACATTAAATTGGCTATTGTATAGATAATGATAAAATCCCTTCTTTTCAAGCAATTCTTGGTGCGTGCCTTGTTCTACAATCTGACCTTTTTTCATAACCAAGATTATATCGCTACCCACAATTGTTGACAATCTATGAGCAACCATAAAGCACGTTTTACCTTCCATTACGATGTTGAAAGCCTTTTGGATTTCCATTTCCGCCCTAGTATCAATATTACTTGTTGCTTCGTCCAAAATTAGCAATTTTGGTTTAACTAGGATAATTCTTGCAATGCAAATAAGTTGTTTTTGTCCTTGAGAAATGTTGTCACCACTCTCATTAATTACGGTGTTGTAGCCACGTTCCATTCTCGTAATGAAGTCGTGAGCACCAGCAAGTTTTGCCGCCTCTTCCACTTCTTCAATCGTAGCACTAGGTCTACCAAATGCAATGTTGTCCCTAATCGTTCCACTAAATAGCCAACTTTCTTGCAACACCATTCCGTATTGTTCCCTAAGCGACTTCCTTGTAATCGTATTTATAGGAGTTTCCCCCAGCCTAATACTTCCACCGGTCACATCGTAAAATCTCATAAGCAAGTTAATAAAGGTGGATTTCCCACAACCAGTAGGCCCTACAATCGCAACCTTTTGCCCTGGTTTTACTTGCAAGTTGAAATTTTCTATAAGTTTTTGCTTAGGAACATATGAAAAACTCATATTTTCAATTTTTACGCTTCCGTCACAAGAAGTAAGTGCCGGAAACATCGTGTCAGACGGTTCATTTTGCTGGTCAATAATTTCAAACACCCTAGTACACGAAGCAATCGCGGTCTGAATATCACTCACAACTCCGCTAATCTCATTAAACGGCTTAGCATACTGGTCAGCGTAGTTTAAGAATGCACTTATTACACCCACTGTAACCACGCCTTTAAGCGCAAGCATTGACCCAGTAAAGCCCGCAATTACATACACAAGCCCATTTATAAATCTTGTGGTTGGCCCACCAAGTGCACCATAGAAATGCGATTTTACACCACTATCGTACATCTTTTGATTTTCTTTATCAAATCCAACAAGCGCCCTTTCTTCATACGAGAATGCCTTTACAACCTTTTGATTTGTAAACATCTCTTCAATGTAAGCACTTGTATCGCCCGTCGCATTTGCGTGAGCGACATACATCTTTTTGCTCTTCTTCGCAATAAACATCGTTAGCCAAATCGACACTGGTGTGAAAGCAATTACAATGAGTGCCATTATCCAGTTGAGTTTGAACATAAGCACAATGTTGAGAACAATACTCACGATTCCGGAGAAAGTGATTGTAACACCTTCTAGAAATCCATCGGTAATATTCTCCACATCATTAACCATTCGTGACAAGTAATCTCCACGAGGCATTCTGTCAAGATAACTAAACGGAAGGTTAAGGATTTTATCAAATAAGTCCTTCCTTATGCTAAGAGCGGTCACATACGACAATTTATTTTCATACACTGTAGCGAGCCAGTCAAGAATACACCCACCCACAATGCACACAATAAGTTTTATAATATATTTTAGTATCATATCGAAATTAACATTGTTAATTCCTATAATGTAGTCCACTGCCTCACCAATATACATTGGAATTAATGCAAGCAATATGGAACTAATCAAATAGCAGATTAAAGATAAGTACAAATACACTCTGTATGGGCGAGCATATTTAAATATTCTTTTTATCTGGCTAAACGAACCTTTTAAGTTCTTTTTACTTTGTTTGGCTTTCATATATATCTCTATAAACCTCACAATTTTTTAACAACTCATCGTGTTTTCCCATACCCACGACTTGTCCTTTATCGACGCACACTATTACATCGGCATCCTTAATAGATGTCACTCGCTGAGTAACTATAAAAATGGTCGAATTTTTGATTCCATATTTTATAGCCTTTCTCAACTTCGCATCGGTTGCAAAATCAAGTGCACTAGCACTGTCGTCCAAAATCAAAATCTCGGGGTCGCCCACCAATGCTCTAGCAATAGTCAAACGTTGTCTTTGCCCACCGCTCACATTCGCCCCACCAGTGGCAAGCATATATGCCGTCTTTTCGGGAATTTCTTCCACAAACTCTAGGCTTTGCGATAGTTGTAGCGCCTTTTGAATTTCGCTTGCAGTCGCATCGGCTTTTCGCCAACGCATATTTTCATCAATTGTCCCACGGAACAATACCGCTCGTTGTGGAACCACCCCAATTTGACCACGAAGTTGTGCAAAACTATAATCTTTTACATTTACGCCATCAACTAGCACTTCTCCTTCCGTCGCATCGTAATAGCGCGGGATAAGATTAACAATTGTTGACTTCCCGCTACCCGTTCCGCCAATAATTCCCACTGTTTGCCCAGCATAAACTTTCAAATTCAAGTTTTCAATTGCGTTTTTACTTTTATTCTCTGTTCCATAACGAAAACTAACATTTTTAAATTCTATTTTAGGAGCACCTTGCTCAATATGTATAGGAATAAATTCCGATGTCTTTTGAACAATACTTGGTTTGGTATTGAAAATTTCCTTTATTCTATTTGCCGAAGTAAATGCCCTAGTATATATGGTTATCATTCTAGCAAGTCCCACAAGAGCACTGCCAATGGATGTCAAATAACTTACCGTAGCGACAATCTTACCTTGTGTAAGCCCGCCAATATTTACTTGTATCCCGCCAAACCATAGAATAAGGATAATCCCTACATTTACAATCGCACTGGTAAATGGGTTAAGCAACGCCGTAATACTTGCGACATTAGTCTGGCTTCTATAAAGTTTGTCTGACGCTTTATAAAATCTACTTCTCTCGTTTTCTTCTTTGTTAAATGCCCTTACGACTTTAGCACCTTCAAGATTTTCCTTACTTTGCAAACTCACAACATCAAGGTCTTTTTGCACTTTGTGGAAATACTTATTACTCTTCGACATTACAATCCACACAATCACGAAGATTATAGGAACAAGCGCCAAGAAAATCAATGCAAGTTTTGGAGCGATAATAAACATCATTATCAAGCACCCTACTAGCAATATAGGTGTACGCGCGGTATTCCTAATAAATGTCTCTATTCCGTTATCAATTCTCGAAATGTCGTTAGAAAAACGATTAATTAATGTACTTGTTCCAAACTTATCAAGTTCTTTATAAGAAAATGAGTTAATGTGGTCATATAAGTCATGCCTTATGCTATATCCTATCTTCTGCCCAGCCCTTGCTGCAAGCCACTGACACGCCATACTCGAAAGGATTCCAATAATCTGGATTAGGAACATCCCCACACTCCAGCCAACAATGTAGTTTATATCTCTATTAGCAATTCCAATGTCTATAATATTTGCCATCAAAAAAGGAACGACAATATCCCCTGCCGTTTCCAAAGCCTTAACTAAGGTGCCAAATATAATATCCTTTTTATACCTTTTAAAATAATTTCCCATTTTCATATTATATAATATATCATAATCTTAAAACCAAGTAAAATGTTTAAGTCGCATTATTGAAAATTTTTGACATTACACTATACCACTTCAATAAAACATCCTCTAAAATTAACACCATAGTTTACAAAAAAAACGACTCCCAAAAATACGGAAGCCGTTTTCTCAACAAAATTAGTCGAACCACAATACTCTATTAAATAAAAGGATTGTAATGATGTCGACAACCCAGAAAATTGTTGGGCACACGATAATCATAATAATGCCTAGAATGATACCAAGAGTACTGCCTTTTTTGATACTACGACATAGTCTGTATATAGCCCAAACAATGTCAAGTACTGGTAAAGCCAATATGAATTTTACTAATTTTGGTAGTCCATCAAACGCTTTAATAAGACCTTTCATTATAAGTCCCTCCTAATATAAAGTCTACTTAAATTATAATACATTGTCGTCTTTTGTCAAAATAATTAACACAAGTTTTTCAAAATTTGTATAATTATATGTATGCAACCTTTTGCCCAATTATTCTTTTAAAAACCACTTTCCCCAAGCATATTTTCCACAAATTTTACTCACACTAAATATATGAGAAAATTTATTTACGATTTTATGTTGTTTTTAAGTGTATTTGTCCCGTTATATTTCCTAATAGAAATCAAATTTATTATTGAGATTATTAATGACAACCTACATTTTAATGTGCTAAATACAACTATGATAATTTTACTTTTCGTTCTTATAGTACTAGGCATTAGCGGGGCAATTGTCACCATAAAAAAGCACAACACCCGCCCAATAAAAGTAAAAATCACAAGCCAACAAAATATAACTGACCAACACTTCTTTGGATACTTTTCCTTATTTGTGCTATTCGCATTGTCTTTTGATTTGAGCCGAATGAGTATGAGCATTATATTTTTAGTCATTCTTATTTTTATAGGAATCGTATATATTCAAAATGAACTTTATTACATCAACCCTTTTCTCAATCTTATAGGCTACGGTTTTTACCGAGTCACCTACATCGAAGAGGGAAACCTAGAAGAAAAACAAACAAATATATTTTATCACGGCAAAATACAACTCAACCAATACTACAATATATACTCAAAGAAAAACAACCTAAGTTTTTTAAGCAAAAAAATTATAAGTTAAATCATTTGAAATAAAAGCGAATTAAAAAATTATCAAAATAAAAATTATCAAAATAAAACACATAGTTGTCACCAACTATGTGTTTTTTGTCAAAAAGTTCAGTTTTATTTGCATAAACTTCATATTATTATATTAATTAAGCAATCTCAACTTTTACAAAATTCTTTTTACCTTTCTTAAGTAGTAAAATATTGTCTTTAAAATCAGATTCTGAAATTTGAAGATTGAAGTCTTTTTTCACTTCACCATTCACACTTACTGCCCCTTGCTCTATCATTCTTCTACCTTCCGACTTACTACTTACAAGTTTTGAATTAGCGACCAAATCAACAAGTGAAATTGGTAGGTCATTATTTTTAATTTGAAAAGTTGGAACATCGTCAAGATTAGCACCACCATTAAATAGGTTCTCGCTTGCTTGCTGTGCTTTTATTGCGTCTTCTTCCCCTCTTACAAATTTCGTGATTTCAAAGCACAATCTCTTCTTTGCTTTTACAATGTCTTCGCTTATCATTGTATCAATTACCTTCATATCGATATCGGTAAATAATGCAAACATCATTCTTACGCAAGCGTCTGGTGTTTGATATATTCCCTGATAAAAATCGTATGCTGATATTTTATCTTTGTTTAGCCAAATTGCACCTTTCTCAGTTTTGCCCATTTTCTTGCCTTCTGGAGTCAATAGTAGCGGATTGGTTGCACCAATTAAATTATAATCCGTACCATTCGCAAAGTTAAGTTTTCTCTGCAACTCAACACCCGCAACAATATTCCCCCACTGGTCAGCACCGCCATATTGCAAAGTACAACCATACTCCTTGTGCAAATGCACAAAATCGTACGCTTGCATTGGCATATATCCTAGTTCGAATAGCGTAAGCCCACCTTCCGCGATTCTATTTGAATATATCTCGTTAGATAGCATTTTATTGATATTAAAATGAACGCCTATCTCTCTCATAAAGTCTATGTAGTTAATGTTCTTAAACCAATCGGCATTATTTACAATGACTGCTGGGTTGTCGCCTTCAAAATCTAGAAAGATTGACAAAGTGCTTTTGATTTTTTCTATATTTTTTTGAACTTCTTCCATTGTCAACAATTTTCTCATCTCAGACTTTCCCGACGGATCACCAATGCTAGCAGTTGCTCCACCCATCAAAACCAAAACTTTATGTCCCGCTTTTTGGAAGCGTCTTAAAATTGTGTATGGCACGCAGTGGCCTATATGAAGGCTATCCGCCGTTGGGTCGGACCCTTCATACACAGTAATCGGCTCTCCACTTTCAAGCATTTTTTTCAAGCCTTCTTCATCGGTTGTCTGATATAGTAACCCTCGCTCCTTCAATTCATTGTATAGATTGGTATCTACTTTGTTCATAATTTCTCCTTAACTAAAAAAGCACACCTTGTCCAAATTTTAAGGACGAAGTGTGCTTGTGTTCGTGGTACCACCTTAATTCGCTTATAATATAAGCCTTCATTATGACTTGATAGCCAAGTCCTAGCCAGTCGCTCAAATTATGTAATTCGCTAGTAGCCCCGTCATAAGTTTTTCACCAACCAACTTCTCTCTATATTAAAGGTGCTCCGCTACTATTAATCGTCACAGCAACTATTAAACTATAATTAGACTAGCATAACAAACTAAATTTGTAAAGGGTTTTGACCCAAAATAAATTAATTTATTGCTTGACAATGACATTTGGCAAATGATATACTAGCAATAAGTTGAAGGAGATTAAGCAATGTTTTGTTCTTGTCTATGGCGTAGCATAAAATAACAAACATTCGTAAAATATATAATTTTTGCGAGTGTGTTTTTCTTATGCTCGCAACATATTTAATAAGCCCTATGATATGTTGTCGTTACTATCGTAGGGCTTTTTGCAACTTAGAAAATATTTTTACACAAAAATATTCGCCAATCATTTGGCAAAATTGAAAATAAATAATACAATAACTAAAAGGAAATTAAAATTATGGAAAAAATTATACTTACGGCGGACCGCCCTACTGGAAAACTTCACATCGGTCATTACGCTGGTTCATTACTAAATCGCGTCAAACTCCAAAATAGCGGGGATTATGACAAGCTTTATATTATGATTGCGGACGCACAAGCACTAACCGATAATTTCGGGAATGTACAAAAGGTTCGTGACAACATTATAGAAGTCGCCCTTGACTACCTTGCAGTTGGAATCGACCCTAAAAAATCAACAATCTTTATCCAGTCAGAAGTGCCCGAACTTACCGAACTCACTTTCTACTATATGAATTTAGTAAGCCTTAATAGACTAAAAAGAAACCCAACCGTCAAGGAAGAACTAAAACTAAGGGATTTTGAAAAGTCCATTCCTATGGGATTTTTAACCTATCCAATAAGCCAAGCGTCTGACATCACCGCATTCGGTGCCACAATCGTGCCAGTCGGCGAAGACCAACTTCCAATGATAGAACAAACCAGAGAAATCGTAAGGTCATTCAACAACCTTTATGGCAATACCCTAGTCGAGCCTAAGGCAGTACTACCCGACAACAAAGTATGTTTGCGATTACCAGGTACCGACGGAAAAGCAAAAATGAGCAAATCACTTGGCAACTGCATTTACCTAGCCGACGACGAGAAGACTTTACACGACAAGGTATATAGTATGTACACCGACCCAAATCACATTCGTGTCGCCGACCCCGGCAAAGTGGAAGGGAATGTTGTATTTACTTACCTTGACGCATTCTCCACTCCCGAACTAATTCAAAAGTACTTACCAGAATACACCAGTCTTGACGAAATTAAAGCACACTACCGTCGTGGCGGGCTTGGTGATATGAAAATCAAAGGACTACTATTTAACATTTTAAATGAAATCCTAACTCCAATAAGAACAAGAAGGGCTCAACTTGAAAAGAATAAAGACGCAATATACGAGATGTTATTCAAAGGCTCTGACGAAGCAAGGAAAGTTGCTTCATTCACATTAAATAAGGTCAAAACCGCTATGGGAATAAATTATCGAAACAATTAAATATCATCCAAAAAAAAGGTTAATTGAACACAATCAATTAACTTTTTTTAATTGCAATATTTACTTTATTTTATTATTGTTCCTTTTATTTTCACAAATTTATTATACCGACATATTTTCAAGGTTTATGACTCTTGTGGCTATGTTTTTGACAAAATCCTTGCTATGGCTGACAAAAAGTACCGTTCCGTCAAATTCTAGAATTGCTTCTTTCAATCTTTCCACTGCCTGCACATCTAAGTGATTAGTAGGCTCGTCCAAAATTAAAAAGTTGCAAGGTTTCAACACCAATATCGCAAGTTTTATTTTACTCTGCTCTCCGCCACTTAGTTGTTTTATTTGCTTTCTACAATGCACCGACGATAGCCCACACTTTGATAGTACCGCTCTTATATCTCGCTCATTTAATTTTGGATAAATCTGACTAACATAATTAATAGGGGTTCCCTCAAATTCTCTAAAGTCGTTGTCTTGTTCAAAGTATCCAGTAATGACATTCTTACTTATCTCAACCTGCCCATTTATGGACGGAATTACCCCCAAAATCGTCTTTATGAATGTACTTTTCCCTATTCCGTTAAAACCAGTTATGGCAATCCTTTCGCGATTTTTTATCTCCATAGTTATAGGCTTTAACAATGGCTTATTGTACCCTACTTCCAGCCCAGATGTTCGTAGTACGATTGTGCTTTGGAAGGGCTTACAATTAAAAGAAAATGTAGGCTTCACTATTTCGCTAGGTGGAGTTATCATATCCATTTTCTCAAGTTTTTTCTCTCGGCTTTTCGCCATATTTGCAGTCGACGCTCTCGCTTTGTTGCGTGCGATGTAGTCTTCCAACTTCTTAACTTCTCTCTGTTGTTGAATGTATCCTTTTTCTAATTGCTCTCGTTTTGCTTCTTTTATGGCATTCATTTTGTCAATATTCCCCACATATCGGGTAATTTTGTAATTATCCACATCGCTTATGACTGTTACTACATTATTTATAAAATCAACATCGTGACTGACGATTATGAATGTTTTGTCGCTTGAATTTATGAATTTTGTAAGCCAATCAATGTGCTCCACATCTAGGAAGTTGGTCGGCTCATCCAAAATCATTACATCTGGCGACTCTAGTAGCAATTTCGCTAGCATCGTCTTCGCCCTTTGGCCACCAGACAAGGTTTTGACTTTAGTATCCATTCCAAGTGCGACCACCCCTAGTCCGCTCGCAATCTTTTGTATTTCGCTATCAATCGCATAAAAATTCTGCGCATCCAATTGCTCAAATAAGTCGCCACTCTCATACATTAATTTTTCAAGTTTTACTGGGTCGGTTTCTACGCCAAGCCTTTCATTAACCTTATTTAATTTTTCTTCCAAAGCAAAAAGGTGAGAATACGCTCCCGCCAAATACTCCTTAATCGTGCAATCCATGTCTATCTCAGCGTGCTGGTCAAGGCACACAATCTTAAACTTGCCGTTGCGATACACTTCACCCTTATCAACAAGAACTTGACCCATTATGATTTTGATAAGCGTACTTTTCCCTGCACCATTCACTCCAGTCAAACCCATTTTCTCCCCGGGGTTTAACATAAAACTTGTATCTTCAAACAACAACTTATCGCCGAAGTTTTGACTAAAATTAGTAATTGATATAATGCTCATAATTCCTTAACCTTTTCTTTTTTTACGATTCATTGTACCACAATAACTCGTTTTGTACAAGCCAAAAGATTACACAATTAAAAGGAATTTAGGTAATTTTTTCAGTTTTTAAACATACAATATATAAGTACAATATTGCCCAAAACAAACTTCTCGACAAAAAAAGTGGTCAAATTTTAAAAATTTTTTTCAAATAATACTTGACGACTCCTAAAATTTATGACATAATATTGTACTTTTTTTCACTAAAAAATAATTAAAGGAGAATGAATAATGTTTAATACTAATCAACAAGCAAGAAGGCGTGCTATGTGGTTTAACGGGTGCAACAAGGTCGTAAATAACGACGAAAATACAACTGAAGCAGGCAAAGAGACAATCGCATATTTCACCGAAAAACACAAAAAACGCACACCAGAACAAATTGAAGAAGAAAGATTAATGTACACTTCTACAAGATAATAGACATCGACCTAAAATCGGTGCCTATTTTTTATTCTTCCGCATCGCAAAATGTAATTACAAAACACAATTTATAAAAAACAATTGCAAAGTACACAAATTAATGATATAATACAATTGTTTTTTGGAAACGTACCGAAGTGGTCGTACCGGGACGCACTCGAAATGCGTTTGTCGTTAACTCGGCACGTGGGTTCGAATCCCACCGTTTCCGCCAAACAAAATAAATCCAAGCGTAAGCGTGGATTTTTTTGTTTGTACTTTTATTTTTTCACCTTTCATTTTCACTCTTCTTTAATTTTTGGATTTTAACATTCGGTGAATTTACACTAACATCAAACAATTTTTAATAGATATATATTATATGAATTTACAACTTTACCAACACAACAATATAATGACTTAAATTTTATATTGCATTTTTAAAAATGTAAAAGATATTATTCCAATTATTAACACAGTACTTTATTATTTTGCAATTTTAGTAAAATTGTGTTAAACTATATTTATAGGAGTATTTACAAATGAACATAGGGATTGATTTGGACGGCGTTTTATTCGACACCGAGTCCATATTGAAATGTCACGCAGAATTTTACGATTTGTCTATTGGCGGGCAAGGCGTGGTTGACAAAAGCGAATTGCATTGCCAAAGACGATATTGTTGGACGAAATCGCAAGAGCGAGAATTTCTTGAAAAATATCTACTTGCTACCGAAAAGACCGCCCCACTCCAACCTTATGCAAAACAAGTACTTAAGACTTTGCACAAAAAGGGTCACAAATTGCACATCATCACCAGTCGTGGGCTAATATTCCCCGAAGAAGTAAGTGTAACAAATATGCGTCTAGAGAAAGAAAAAATCCCTTTCGACAGCGTAAATTATTCGGTCATAAACAAGTTGGAAGTGTGCAAGAATTTGTGCATTGATGTAATGATAGACGATATGTACGACCACATCGAAAAAATCTCCGATTGCGGAATTGAGTGCTTGTATTTTCGTGACATCGTGCTTAAATTTTTCGACCACAAAAATGTCACCGAAGTCAATAATTGGGGCGAAGTTTTAAGAGTCATAGACAAAAAAGAAAATAATCGGAAGTGATCACGATTATTTTCTTTTTTTAGTTGCGTCTTGAATTGTCTTAATATCTCTCATAAAGTGGTCAAAATTTTCATAGGCAATATTGTAACCTGTGCCATCAATCATAAAAATCTGCAAATAATACACTTTATTTGATGTATCGACTTTAAAACTAACCAAATTGTCAAGATTGATTACAATCCCACCTATATCCAAAAGCATTTTCACCACCCCTTTTCTATATTGTATCAAACATTTTAAGATTTGTAAAGATTGTTTTTAAAAAAAAATTAGCGAATGATGTTGCAAAAAAGAAATAGTTAATGAGTATTAACTATTTCTTTTTATATTCAAATTAGTCCGCATTGCGATTATTTTATAGAGATAATTTCGATGTTCATATCGGTATTTGGGTCAGGAGTTACAACAGTCACTTTATCTCCTTCCTTTTTGCCAATAAGAGCCTTTCCTATAGGACTTTCGTTGCTAATAAGTCCCTTTGTTGGGTCGTTGTTATAACTTCCAGTGATTGTGAAAGTCATATCCATCTTGAAGTCCAAATCTCTTACGACAACCACACTGCCTACATTTACTACTCCAGCACTTCCCTTTACTTTGGTTATAAGTTTAGCATTTTTCAAAGTTTGCTCTATTTGTGCAATTTCTTGTTCCAAAAGTGCTTCTTCTTCTCTTGCTGCATCATACTCACTATTCTCACTTATATCGCCATAACTTCTTGCTTCTTTTATCTTATTTGCAATATCTTCACGGCCGTCACTCTTAAGAACTGCCAATTTTTCTTTCAATTCTTCCATTGCTTCTTTTGTCAAATATGTTACGTTTTCCATTTGCTTACCTCACAAGTAAATTTGTTTTACACGACATCATATCACAATAAAAAAGGTTTGTCAAACATTTTTTCATCACATATATTGTATTTTATTGAAACATTTATTATTCAAGATTTTAAATTTTATTTGTATTAATTCCAAAATTGTAGTAATATATATTTGGGAGTATGCAATGTTTAGAATTTATGCAAAACTTATCACCAACAATAAAGTGATGTCTGACTATATATACGAATTAAAAAGTGAATTTGCTATTCACGATTTTTTTGAGTACTTGCAAGAAATATGTGCAAATTTAGATGTTCCTACCCCAATAATCCTTACAAAGCACATTAAAAACTTCCTAATATTTGACAGCACCACCTTTTTACCCGAAGACTTCGTGGAGAGTTTTCCATACGACAAAATGGTGATTGAGATATACAAATAATCTGCATTACACAACATATGAATTTAAAAATGCTTATTATTAAATAGTCTAGTTGAAAATACGGTTGACATACAATTAAAACATAATAGCGACTACTTTATATAATAAATACTTTAAGACAATTGAAAATGCCAAATGATTTTAAATTATAAAATAAGAATAAAAACACCTTCTTTAAAACATACTAAAAGAAAAAGTATTAAAAAGGAAGGTGTTTTTATGTTTATATTAATTGCGTTTTTGTTAGTCCTTATTGGTTGTGCCAACTGGCTCACAATCGGGCTATTACAATTTGATTTTGTCGCAGGATTGTTTGGGAGTCAAAGCAACATTTTTAGCCGAATCGTATATGTGATTATTGGTGTTAGTGCCGTCGTAATCGTGATTAACGTAATTAAAAATAAAGGACGAATTGGTTTTAATTTTAAAAAATTTAAATTGAAAAAATCCGCAGAACCACTAAAACAAGAGTCGTCTAGCGACTTTTCAAAATCAAATTATGAAAACCCACAAATGCAAAACAGCCAATCTCAAACACCCCACAACGATTCTTACATCCAAAACAGTGGGAGCAATGCCTCAAGCAATACACAAAATAATAATTATAGCCCGCAAAATCACCCTACTTCGTACAATCAGCCCAACACACAATCCAACAAAAACAACCTAAAAAGTATATCTGAGCAATTGAATAGTAGACACAATTACAATAAGTCAATAAAGAAATAAAAGATGAAAAATATAAAAATATTGCCATAAAATTAATATATTCTGATGTTTTTATAAAGAAAATCTTGATGTTTAATAAAAGGTCTTAATAAAAAATCAATGACCAAATTGGTCATTGATTTTTGTTTTTTTTATGCGATTTAAAATTTAAACTTTTTCTTTGTATTTTGCGACTAAATTAATGCTTGAACCATTAGAATAACTTGTATTGATATTATCGAAATAATAAGTCATATCGCTTGTATTATCAATCTTTGTCGATCCGCTATAGAATCCTTCAAATTCAAATATTTTACTTCCTACAATATACTCATTTTGAAGATTGTAATCATTCATTATTTTGTCAAATGTAGTAGCATAATTAAGTTCAAGTATCAAATAATTTGAGTTGTCCGCATTTGCAAAATTTTGCTCAAAAGAATAATTTGTATCGTCGTTTTTGTCCGAACTATTAAGCAATAATTTTACCTGTTTTATCTTAAATTCGTGCACATATGTGTATTCCAAAGTTGTGGCATCCACTACTAGCAAATCGTCACTTTCTTCCAATTCAACACTTTCTTTAGCCATTACTTTCTCGCTAAAATCAATTGTATGAATGGCATAAGTGTGATTATCGTAAGTCACCACTAGTTTTGGCAATTTTGTGTTGTCTTTAACTTTTAATTGCAAGTTAGAGTAACTGCCGTTGTATCCTAATTGGCTACTGCCCATTATCATATATTCATAATGCTGACTAGTAGTATTTTCCACCACAATGCCACCTTTTGCAACTGCCACCGAATCAACAACATCGCCGATTTTGTTCTCTATTGTTTCGCAATCAGAATTAATGGAAAGTACAAGTGCTACGCTCGTATTTGCGTTAAACTCAACGGCTTCAACCCCTGCACCAACATACAAGTCGTCAATCGTTATCGCCGTAGGATATGCCAAAGCGAAATTAAAAGCTTCAAACCACACATTCTTCCAACTGTCGTCTTCATAATATGTGGTTGCCAAATTTTCATTGATGGCATAATTAAACATCTTTATAAAGTCGCCTTCAGCATAGTAAATTTTATTTACTCCACCTTGCCTAACAATCTTTGACATAACAACCGAATCTGCACTACCGGTCAACGCCGTTATGTCGTCAAACAACGCAGATTTATCGGTCACATTAGAATATCCGTCTACAAGCATATTTGCAAAAGCCACTAATTGTGGGTTTTTGTCGCTTCCGTCAGTCGTTTTGAAATATCCGTCAGCATAAATTTTGCCACCAATTGCAAATTCCACATACGCGTATTCATAGTCAAATACAACCTTTACATCATATGTTTCGCCAACGCCTACAGTCAAATACATATTACCGCCGTCGCTACTGCTGATGTCAATATTGCCATTCAACAACTCAACAATTTCATAGGTCGGACTTAACTTTTCAAAATATAGTTTTGTGCCATTTACAATCCCGCTAATCTCTTTATATTGCCCGTCGACTTCTATAGTTGTCACATCATCGTCATAACCTACAATCAGTCCATCGCTATAGATAGGCGCATAATAACTTACCGCGTATTTACCGCCTTCTGCCGATGTATGTGTGATATCTTCCAACATATATTGTGACAAACTAACATTTACTAAGTCGATATTTAACACATAGTCACCGCTCGTGCTTACATTGTTGCTAGCACCAACAACATTGAGAATAAGTTCTTTTTCAGATGTTCCAAAATGATAATTATCAAACACAAACTTTACATTTACTTCTTTATCGCGAAGCACTGAAACAATAATTTTATCGTATGTATTTGTCAATTCAATCTCTTCATTTTGCGATAATGTATTGATTCTCTCAATGTTTTCGCCATTGTAGAATGCAATTTTTGTTTTTGCGTCGCTTAGGTTTTTAATTGAATACTTCGCATCTGCTACTGGGCTGTCCCACTTGAAGTTAAGTGTGTGCTCTACATATTCCACACCATACTCAACCACGATAGTAGAATTTTCTCCAATGCTAGTTTCTGAAGTAATTTCGCTACCATTAAGCGTAAACTTGTCGAAATTATAATAATTTGATGTGTTTGGTTTTACAACAATCGCGCCATATATTCCATCTTCATTTTTCAAATACAAGCAATTGTAAGTACTGCCACCTAAATCCACTACTCCCGCTTCAACTAAGTCATAGCACTTAATCTCAACCAACGCCAAAGTATAAGTGGTGCCGTCAAATGAATAAGTTTCAATCGACCCCTTACCCGCATCATTTTGAATTGTTAAGGTTGCATTCTCCCTACTCCAAATCGGTTCGAAAATAATAGTATTAAATGTAGAATCAAGATTTGCCATTCTTGAAGTAAGTATTTGCCCCAAGGTGATTTTTGCACTATTGAACGGACTAATTGTTTCAATCGTTGTAGTAGTGCTTAGTTGTTCAAATGTCGTTCCGTTATATCGCAAATAGTAATTATCGCCATCAAATACATACTTATAGCCACCAAACTCAAAGCCACTTCTTGTAGGAATTGTAAAATTAATTTCGTCGCCATATAGCACATTTGTCATATTGCTTGGAAGACCATTTTGCACCGCACTATATCCGTCGGCAACTGGAGCAAATTTCACATCGAAAAGTTTTTGCCAGTTGGAGAATATATGTAAATTACCGCTACGTTCATCAAATGTCCAATTGATTGAAGTAAACTCCACAAATTTAGCGTTGTCGATTGTGCCGTTTTTTAAGTCTTTAGCATAATCGCCATTATAATATGTCCAATTAACGAACTTCAAATTAGAGCCATTATACATAACATTATTTGGCGTAAATAATTGCGACATTTCCACATTTATTGTTTCATTAAATGAATATCCCACCATCTGATTAGGAGTGATACCGCTATAACTAGAATAATCCGCTAGCGACGAATATTCTCCATTCTCGCTATGGAATATCGTCTTAAATTCTTTCAATTTAAGTGTTACATAGAAGATTAGGTCGTTGCCATCATCTCCGCCATAAACCACTGTCAATTCATTAGAAAGTGGGTCAAACGAACTTAGCGCATCGTCTACTACACCGCCATAGATGTTGTAAATAGTCCCATTGTCAACATAATAAATTCTGTCAATATCAAAATAATCATCATTAAAGTCAAAGGTGTATTTTGCCACTTTTCTTAATTTTTCGTTTCCAAATTCTTGTGACGAGCCTACCATTGCATTAGTTGAGCCAACCTTAACAATTTCCACATTATTGTTAATCAACTCTTCAAATACATCTTCCAATTCGCTTCCAGCCGTAGCCGAAGTTACTTGAACATAAGCCGAAACATTAGCACGACCTAAGACATATGTAATCTTTACATCATATATTAAGTCATCCAAAACTATTTCATTAGAATTAATCTCAATATTTAGACTAGCAATCGCATTTTTAAATTCTTCTAGATTGCTATAATCTGACAATTTCTTTCCGTCGATTTCAATATCTACATCGGTTATGCTAAATGCACTACTTGTAGATAATGTTACCACGCAATTATCTTGTGTTGTAAAATTAAATACTTCACTACCCATATTTCCTACACTATCATAACCAATATTTGTAGTACTTCCAACTCCATTATTAAATGTAAGTTGTCCCACATTTAAGTTGGAATTATTGCTTAATGTGGTCACATCATACACTTCTACTTTTACACTTCCTTGACCACGCTCGATAATTGGTGTAAATTCAATGTCGCCATTTATTGTGTATGTACTACTAAATACTTCTGAAGTGTTGTATCTGTAGCCATTTACGAATTTCCATGTCCCAATAGGAACAAATTTAACAACTTGTGTAGCCGGAACAACTTGAACTTCGCCGTTTGCATTAACTACGCAAGTTTTTATGCTAAACTCCACTGTAGATGTTTCGTCAATAACGCCTGAATTTTCAACCTTATTGAATGTCAAAACTTCACCATAGTCTACATCTAGCATTATGCTACTTTGCTGTACGCCATTAAGTAGGAAGTACCCATTGTCGCTCACAAAACTTACTTTTTGCTTATTGCTAAGCCAAACTGGTTCAAGAAGAATAAACGCATTTTGGTTTCCACTATTCCTATTGATGCGATATTTTGCAAGCACAAGGTCATTTATGTCAAATGTTTTGTTTGTTGTGATGTACTCAACAAATTGTTTATCAACTTCATTTGCCCCCATATACACTTTGAAGCCTTGTAAAGAATATCCGCTTTTTGTTAGACTTGGCAAGTTAATGGTCAATGAATCATTTATGTTAGTAGCACTTCCATTTTGGATGTTGTCACTTTCATCATAGTAATTAATTGAAGATGTTCTTTCTTTTAGCACCAACTCAATTTTTATTGCTCCGCTTACCTTTGCTTCTCCAGTAAAGACATTGCTATTTATCGACATTGACAACACATTGTCAAAATAGATGTTTATTGCGGAAACATAATAATAAATACTATTTATATTCGTTGAAACTTGAATTAAATTGTTGATTGCAACCGAGTTTGTGTAAGTATAATCAGCACTAAATTCGCTCCATATTAGATTGTACAATGTCTTGTCCACATCTTTATATAGATAATTCCAACTACTCCCCAGCGAATCTTCCCTATACTGGATATTCATTGTCGATGAGTTGTCGATTTTTGAACTGTCAAAACTTGAAATTTGCGTAGTATTAAGTGTTATTGTAGGATTAAACATCGCCGACTTCTTAACAACTACATATATGTTTAAATCAGAGTCTATTTGATGAGTAAAGGTATGTCTTGTGCCGGTTTTTGAGATGTTTGAAATCTTACTCGCACCACTTTCGTTGACTAGCCCAACCACTTCATATCCGTCATTTACCATGACTGCAAAATTGATAATCGAATTGATTGGCTTTGTCACGCTATATGCAAATTCACTCGTGCTATCTATGTGGAAATAATCCTTATAATCACCTATATTTGTGCTATTTACTACAATGTAATTTACCCCGTCATAGTATTGTAGCCCAATATTGATAGTAACTTCACTAGCGACTGCCGTCTGTGCCACAATCTCTACATTCGTAGTTATCGAAGTTCCGCTCACTAGCACATTGCTTGTGCCGGCATAATACCAGCCGTTACTTGTATATCCACTTGTTACATCCTTAGCAATTTGAATTGTTGCAATCACTGGCGCGCCATTGTCCATTACCACACTTCCGCTATTGTACAAGTACGCCTCAAATGTTAATTTGTCATCACTGATGGTTATTTGTCCATCACTTAAAATGTAAAATACATTGCCATTTCTCACAAAATCCGCTTCATAACTAGTAATTTGCGAACTTGTCATACCGCTTGTATTTTTCAAAGTTACATTAACATCATATGTAATATTTACGCTATCTACAATGCTTACACTATGTAGGTTGTAGTTAACAACTGGAGTCATTTCAAAATAAACTTCCACTAGGTCATCTACGCCTATTCCAAGCGCTGTCAATATATCGTCAATTTTGATTCTTGCATTAGCATCATACATATGCGGTTGTCCCGTAACAGAATCTGCTACAAAAGTGCCCATATATGATATATTCCAGCCTTTCAAAGTGTATTTGCTAGGTTCTCTAAAACTCACATCGCTTACACTTGGCAAGTTGAAATAATCCGATGGCTTTAATTTGCTTATAACCAAATTAGATGAATTTGATATATATCTATCGCCATTAACCACTTGCATTTGCAAGAATGGTCGTGCAATAGTGTGTAGATTTAACGCATAACTCACAGGAGAAAGTGTATATTCTTCTCCTGCTAGACTTCCCACTCTCCAAGATGCAAGATATTCACTCTCGGTAGAAGTCAAAATTGTTTTAGTAGGATACTTTCCAAATCTTACTTCTTCACTATCGGTCAAAACTAAATTTGCATAATATTTGACTTCCGTTTTAATTACTGGATAGAAGTAAATTGTATCACCCTTTGTTGCACCTGTGTTGTTTAGTGTATAACTACCATAAAGCAATACTGAAGGACTGGTAGAATATACATAATTCGCGTCAGTACTCACAACAAAGCCTTCCGTTGTGCAATCAACTAGTGTTGTTGAATAATCTGTCAATAGTAACGACCGCGTCATTTCTACATTGTTTAGAGTTGTAGGGTTGGTAAACTCGAATTTGCTTCCATTATATGACAAATCTCTATATACAACCACATTCACCAAATCAACAATCTTCGCTTCAAATGTAATGCTTTTATTGATTGTAAGTGTACTTGCCGTGCTATATGTTGTGCCGTTATTTTCATACCCCACAACCTTACTGCCCGATAGTAGCAATGTACTGTTATAACTATTTGTAGCATTATTAAGTTCGCTACTACTAAATGCAAATGTCGTGCCGTCTAACACATTATCAAGCACATATATTTCATCCACTCCATTTACAAATTTCAAAGCATGAACTTTGTTGTAAATAGGACTAAATACATAATCCTTAGTGAATTTAGCAGTTATAACGGACGAATTGTATGTATTTGTGCCATCGGTCCAACTTCCAGAGAATAGATATTTTTGTCCGCCCACAACATATGATGTTGCAGTCGTTGGCAATGCAAAGGTTATTTGCGTGCTATTGAATGTGCTTACATATTCGGTCATCGAAATTGTTCCGTCCGCTTGCCCATACATAGTTGTAAGTGCCCCAGCCGTCGAATACACTTCAAATTTAACTGAATAATACGCTATTTCCCATACAGCATATAGCCTAATCACATAATTTCCACCTTCTAGTTTAGCCAAATTGTTAACTTGGCTTAGGTCTAGCGATGAGCCACCACTATACTCAACATCTCCCGTAATAGATGTTGCCCAGCCGGACAATTTTTTGCCATCTTGAGTAAAGATTTTTAATGTCGTGATGTCATCAAAATACAAATCATCTCTATATCCTAGTACATCCGAGCCGTCACAATATTCAAGTCTTAGCGGTTTTGCTTCCCATACAGGGAATAGTTTATCAACAACCCCCGTATTTATACGCTCGCCATTTGTGTGTTGTACATAATTTACATTAATGTCCGAACTCCAGCCCTTAAACTCAAAACCGGTTTTACTTGGAATAATATCACTTGCATCAAGCGTGCCGTTATTATTTGTATCGCCTATAATATGTGTAAGACCTTCATCAAACTTCAATGTCGTTATAACCGCCGAAGCATCTCTATCGGAATAGTAAGTCAAAGTCACAACTTTTTGTAAAATTATATAAAATTCAAATTTTGAGCCATTTGCCTTTAGGCTATATGCCGAATTATTTACAAAATCAAATTCATCACCAAAATTAAATTTGAAGTTGTCATCATTCGATTCGTAGGCGGATTTACTCAAATAATATCCCACTGACCTATAGTCGGATAAGTCAGATATAGAACTTATATAATTATCAATCTCTGACTTTGTATGAAGCGTAGGAGCAACTGAATAATTATCATTTACCGCACTGCTTGCACCATTAATTGTGTAATAATCGCCTAGATACTTGTAATTGTATGTTATTGTAAATCCTTTCGGATTGAATTTTGGAGTAAGTGTAATGTCAGAATTCATCTCTAAGAAAGTGCTAGTTAATGTAACATTGTATTCTCTCCCAATGTCATCAACCCATATCCCCATATATTCGCCAAGTCCATTGCTTTGCGATATGGTCGAATTGGATAAGATTGAGATGTATGGAATGTCTTTAAAATACACAATTGTGCCCTTTTCATAATCCAATTGTCTTGGGAAATTAGCATAACTAATAGTAGCATTGTCTATATTTAGCGTTAGCCCGACCGACTCAACCCACTTAGCATAAAAATTAAGTTCGTACCCGTCATTAGTCTTTATTAAGTTGGCTGTTCCTACAACATCTTCCGATATCGTAATTGTCGAATTTGTAGAGAAATATTTAGTTTGGTCCGTCTCGCTAAGTGCCCAGCCCTTAAGAACATTCTTGTCCTTTAGTGGAGCAACTGCAAATCCGTCATAATTCAACGATATGCTCGCCAAATACTCACTTTCTTTTTCTTCGGTTATATCATTGCCAATATTTTCATAATTAAATTTAACTATAATTTTTGCCCTAGAATATTTTGCATAAAGCGTAATATTTGAAGTCGCCTTCATACTTGACAAATTCTCATTCGTCAAATTAGTTGTCATTCCTGCAATTGTGGTCTGCCAATGTGCAAAAGTGTATCCCACAAAATCATTAACCGCAATTTTTTGCTCGATGTTGTCACTAAGTTCGTCCAATGAATCATAATAATTCAACGAGTAATTTGCTATTTCCTTTATCTCGCCATTGATTGGGGACGCAAATACAAGTTTTATAGCATATGACAATTTCTCAGCGATAAGCGATATAATCATATCACTTCTAACCGTCAATGTGCTAGTACTAATGTTAAGTATATAATCGTCTTTTAAAATTCCTCTATAATCCACATCACCTGAGATGTTCCACCCCTTAAAGGTATATCCGGTGTCATAGTAATTGTAATATAGTTTAGGTAATAAGGATTTTACTGTTGTGCCATACTCAATATCGTCATAGGTCACAGTAGGTTGGTCAACATTGCTCGATACAATTCCTTCTCCACTAATGTTAAATTTAACATTGAATTTCAATACACTAAACATTGGATAAATACTCACAATGCTGAAGTTGGACTCTGGGAATTCATCAAACAATGAATTACTATCATTTTTAATTGATATATTGTATTTTGAATTTTCTTTTACAAGTCTTACACCTTCTGCATTTGACCAAGCACTTAACCCATATCCCGTCACCGCACTAGTCGTCATTGAAAGGATTGTTTCATCGCCATTAGCATTTTGATATTTCAAAATATTTCCCGTTAGTTCCATATTGTCGGTAACTTCGGTCTTATTGTAAGTAAAGCATTCCTTCGCGATATATACACGCCCAGCACTAGAATTATATATACTATTGTATGCCTGCTGGAATATGTTTATAGTATATATAAGCGGTTGCCATACTGCATATAAAGTTGTATCTTCTTCAAAAAGGTCATAACGGGTGCCCGGCTGATAAATGATGTTTTCATCCTCAAACTGGTTGAAATTAATTACATCGTCCGCTTCCCTATTTATAGTGCTCCAGCCATAAAATTTATAATATGGACGCGACACCATATTTTCGGTGTCAGACAACTTAATGTCGCTTAATTCCATATATACATTCCCGCCAGCAGTGTTTGTAAGGCTACTCGCATTATATCCGCTCGCCCACACGACATCATCCGCACCGCCATCATAGGTTAGTATAATGTTTTTAATCCAACAGGCATTAAAAATAAGATTTGTAACATTTCTTGCTTTCAATACTATATAGGACTTATCTTCTTTTTCAGAGTACTTTGTAAAGTACTTATCGTTGTCAATCACGACTTTCCCATCATAATATACTGAAGTCTGAACTTCGCTATATTCATTTGTAAGTGGGATTGAGTTGTTGATGAATTTTAGATATCGATTGGAATTCTCAAATTTTATATCTTGACCTTCCTTTCCGTCTATCTTGGTGCCATCGCTAAGTTCCCAGCCGTCAAGCGAATACAACTTTCCGCCCACTGTTTTGCTTATCAAAAATTCGTCATTATATATGGTTGCAATTGTCGATTGTGGTGATGTGGAGTCGTAAGTATATACTTTATATTTTACAACCACATTTCCCCTAATTGTTTCAATGCTCTCTATGATTTTTTGTTCAAGAGTGACTGATACGCCATTTTTACTAAAATCTACAGTCTCGGCATTCTCTCCCAAATCATATGAGTACATATTTGTGTTTTGAACCCACGCAGAATATAGGCTTGTTACGGGTTCTCCCAAATACACGCCTTCTTCTTTATTTACATTACTGCCCACATTGTATCTTAGTCCATCAATATATAATTCGCTTGAGCCTTGAATATATGTCTCGCTATTTGTCCAACCCACAAAAGTTCTATTTATAGGTGTCAAATAACCTCTAGAAAAATCATAGAAATCATTAACTTCTTTTTGGCTATTTGTAAAAGTTACTTTTCTATCGGTTATGTCCACAATAAGCGAATTAAGAATTGGCATTTCAATTCTGTCATTTTCGACATTGACTGTCATAAGCAAAATATTGTTGCCAGTATAGTTGGTTAAATAATAATTAATTCGATTATAACTCGACCACTGTGCATACAAAATAATTTCGTCGTCTTGAATTTCAAATTTCGACTTATCAAAATATCTTTCAGTCGCATTTGACACATCGTAGCCCGAACCATCCTTTTGAGAGTTCCAGCCAAACAAAGTGTATAATGGAAGCCCCGACATATCGTTATTTACATACACTACATTCCTAAAGTAGTTTTCGTCATAAAGTACGCCATCGTGCAAATAACTAGGTAATAACCTTTGACCTTGATATACATTAGAATTGTCTTTAATTGTAGTACAGTTGTCCGAATACACATATTTGCCGATACCCGACCTAATTATATCTCCCATCAAACTAGTATCAATATATGCACCAGATTCTGGCAAGTTTAGATTGAATTTAACGGTATACTTTTTAAGTTCCCACTTCGCGAAAATCCGAATACGGCTATTTTCTTCGTCGGTGGAATTGTATCTCATAATTTCATCAAATGTATCATCATCAACCACATTACCCGACTCGAAATATAGCGGGTCTTTCATAATGTTTATATTCTTCTCTTTAGTAAGAGTAAAATACCCGTTCCTTATGTACAATTGACTAAACTTTACTGGAACCGTAAACTCAGGGTCAAGATACCAGCCCGCAAATACAAAGTTCAAATATTCGTCTTCAGGCTCTAATACACTCTTTACTCTAGAGCCATAGCCCAATGTTTCGCTGACATATATGTCGTAAGTTGATGTATATTTAAGCCCGCCATTAACCGAATTGATTCTGTCCGCAACAAAACCGCTCTGCGGGTCGTTCTCTGCAAACGATAGGTCCAATGTACAATATTGCAATTCAACTTGTATAGGCTTCCATATAGCATAGAACGTGGTGTTTTGAGCAGTCATCCTATGATCATACGATACGGGCTCTTCGGAAGTGGACGCAAATCCCCAACCCTCAAAAGTATAGCCTTCTTTATATAAACCCTTGTACTCCAAAATTGTCGTTTCTGTACCATCTTCCAATTGTATCGTATCAGAAGATTTTGGAAGTTTTAATATATCTTCAATTGTAAGTTTTTGAGAAAAATCAAATTCTCTCGAAATATTTTTAACAACTTTTACGGTGTCATCAAGAACTAGTTCTACCGAATATTCTAATAAATCGAACTTTCCATAAAGTTGAATATGTTCTTTTAAAATTGTTGAATAATCATAAGGCTTGTTGCACTCCTTATCGAAGTACCAACCGCCAAACACATAACCTTCTATGCTTGGCGATGGCAGTGTTTCAACATTCGTGCCTTCTTTTATCTCAAGAATGTCGTACTCGGTAACATTCTTGATGTCGCCATCTTTATATCTAGTAATAGTGGTTAAAATAATTGACACTCTAGTATAAAAATTAATATATAGAAGAATTGCTAGAAAACAAAAAACAGCACCTATACTTGACAAAAGTATAGTTAGAAGCAGTCTATTTTTTTTACTAAACTTGCTAAGTTCCTTATTGTTTCCCATTATAATTCTCCATACACATATATAATATATAATATTATATATTTTTAGTCAAATATATAGGGGCGACCTTTAAAAAAAAATTAAAATCATAAAGAAGCAAACCGCAATGCATATATGCATTACAATTTGCTTTTAATCTCAACTTTTAGGTTGTATTTTGTATTTTCTATATATCCGTTTTTCTCGTCGTCTGATGTTACAATCTCCTTAAACTTCTTGTTTTTAAGCCTATACAGTTGATTTGTGAGATTGAAAAAATCCACTTCATATTCCCTACACACATTGCTATAATCATCGAAATTTTTTGTCAAATAATCCACCACCGCTTGTTTTACATTGTCCGAAATGTGCGTTTCCGTCTCGCTAATCTCATCCACATTTATGTTGTCAGTTTTTAGCGACAAAACATTAAGGTACAACTTCACACCTACATCACAGCACGCAGTATTGCCATCAAAATAATACTTTCTTGTGGTTGATTTTTCTATTATTTGCAAACTAATTTGCTCAATATGTTTATCTCCGTCGTCAATGTCTTCTAGGTGTATGTACCCCATTTTTGTGTACGGATTGATTATATTTATAATGTTAGCCATATCGCCTTCCACGATGTACTGCAACTTCCCTTTTTTATACACCGCCACTTGCCCGTCGCTCACGATTTTCTTTTTGTTTTCGTCCGAACCGCCCGATTGCTCTTCTCCACTCTTTCCGCTCTTACTCTCCCCGTCATCCTTAACTTCCACCACCGTTGTCCAACATATTCCGCTTTTAGAGTAATACAAGTTGAAAAATTCTTGCAAATCGATGTCGGAAATTGACAAATAATCACTACTATTTGTAATCGACCGAGCAAGGCTTATACCTATCTCGTCTTTTTTGTCCATATTAACTTGCAAAACTTCCTTTGCACTGCCCTTACAAGTTATGATTTTGGAGTTTTGGGTAAGTTTACTGCCCCGAACAGCAAAGTCCAAAACTTTCGCAACATCTTCATCTTTTAGGCCATCACTCACAATAAAAGTATCGCAATGTGCAAAGCCTATTTCCTTGCCGAGTTCTACGCTTAGTCTATATAACGCTTCCGAAAAATCTCGCCCCGACGCACTAACTAATTGGGCATTACTGCTACTTGAGTCGGGAGTGCTTTGAATTATCACAATCCCGCTGACCTCATACCCTTCCGCCACCCTATCAACACCAAGCGACGAAAAAATTGCACGACGCTCAAATTCTGCGCTTCCATATATCGCTTGCGGAAGATTAACAAGGATGAAAGCAAAAAATAAGTACAACGCAAAATTACTTGTCATTTTTCTTAATTTTAGTTTCATTGCCACCTCCCAAAGAACATATGCTCAAGCAAATAATAAGCATCAAAATAAAGCCAAGGAGCAGTGCGTTAAATAAAGGTGTTGTAATGAATTTAATTACTCCCGCATAGTCGAGATATGCCACATACAAAAGTATCGCAACAATTATAGTGATGATGATTGAGATTATCGCATTGCTTTTTATTGTGGTGGTGTACGAAAAACTCTCCCTTGCACATATCATCATTAACCCCGCCTGATACACTAGCACCATTGTCCAAATAATCATACTCAGCCACTCTAGTCGTCCATTGGTGGCGGGATAATTGCTATATAGCGGAATATCGCTCACAAGCAACCCTTCGTTGACCAAAATATTGCCAAATAATGCCACATAAAAGACAAAATAAACAAACACAAAAGCATAAGTGAAGAGCGAATATCTGATTACTGTTTTGGCGGTGTTTTTTGTATATTTCACCCGTCCCATTAGTATAAGAAGCACCATAAAATCAATAAAGTGAAAAGAAGTATGAAAACTCGCATTCACTACGGGCAAAAACCCGTCACCAAATATTGGCAAAAGGTTAACAACATCAAATTCTTCGATTGGCAAAATAAGAGTTATGATTGCGCCAATAAAAATAAAATAATAAAAAAATTGTATACTTCTAGCAAAGGTTCTTAGACTTTTGTTTAGAATATATATAAGGATTGCGACAAGCGGGATTACAAATTTCCACCACGAGATGTGTTCAAATAGCAGTTGCACAAGAAAATTCTGCAATTCTTTCATCGCCACAAACGACTTAAATAGGAAAAATATCGTCATAACAAATGCAATAATTCTAGGCAGTATTTTCCCAAGTTTCAACTCCAAAACTTCAAATAATGATTTGTCAGGATTTTTGCTCATCACAAAAAGGATAAATAATATAAAAACAAATTCCACACCAAGCGAAAAGAGTACCGAAATATAACAATTATTACCCGAATATCCGCTAAGAATAGACGGCAAAATGAAAAGTTTTAACGAGATTATTGAAAGACTTATCAAAACCCCCACTTGCCTATTTGTTAGTTGTGCCATTATTTTTTCAATCTCCTTGAATTAATGTTTTTAATGCTTTTGGGCCGTTTTTCGATGTTTATAATGTCCTTTTTAGTAATTGCGTCTTGAAAATCATTTGATATATGTGGTGCAAATGGGGCTAGGTACGGGCTCCCATAGATGTCCAAATCGGACAAATAAATAATAATAAACATTGTGAGTAGAATAATGCCAAATAGCCCAAAGCAACCACCCACAAAAGTGAAAGCAAATCTAAGGATTATAAATTGCGATGCTTGGTCTGGCACAGTATATAAGGTAATCCCGCTAAGTGCGACAATCACTACCGCCGGCGGGCTAATTACCCCCGCCGACACGGCGGTATCTCCAAGAATCAACGCACCCACTACCGACAACGCAATACCCAAGTATTTTGGCATTCTTAGACTCGCTTCGTATAGAATTTCAAATATTATGAGTACAAAAAGCATCTCCGCAAATGGTGATAATGGTAGCCCTAAAGTTGTATTGATAATTGTTATAATCAGTGGCAATGGGATAAGCTTGTAATGATATAGTTGTACAGCAACATAAAGCCCCGGCAATATAAGGGTAATTACGATGCTAAAAATTCTAAGAATCCTTATAAAACTTGCCTTCACATTATTACCATAATAATCATCGCCACTTTGCAAATCTTCAAGAAGAATAAAAGGGACGGTAAGTACAATGGGCGACCCATTCACCACAACAGCGACCCGCCCTTCCAAAAGTTTTGCACACACCATATCGGGCTTCTCCGACTTGCCCACTTGCTTAAAAATACTGCCCGGTTTTATCTCCAAAAATGATGCTATGTAATATGAGTCTAGTATGCCATCAATCTTAATTTTCTTAATTTTCTTTTCAATCTCATCTACCACCTTTTTGTCACAAACTGTAGAGATGTAGACAATTGCTATATCGGTATTGGTATATTCCCCCACTTTAAGATATTTTACTTTTAAGTCGGCACTAGCCAAAATTTCCTTTATACAACTCACATTTGTATATATATTTTCAACAAATCCTTTCCTTGGTCCACTAAGCACAGTGCTAGTCGGTGGTTCCGCAATCGCCCGTTCAAAATACTTATTTACACCCAGAACAATTGCACTCTTTTCGCCTTTTATAAGTACAATCGCCTTACCCTTAGTTATCTCTTCTATCATCGTATTTGCATCGCCAGTTAACTCGCTATCTGGAAAATTTAGCACATTTTTCTCTAAAAACTTCGCCCTATTTTTATCTGGTAATTTGTTTAGTTCACTAATGGGTTTTAGTACAAATTGTCCCACTTGATTAAGGTCACACACTCCTTTTTGAAATATGCACACGCCCGTCACATTTGCGATTTTAATATCCTTAAATGCAATATCTTCGTTATCGGAAAATGCATTTTTAATTGTCTCAATATACTTGTCATAGCCCATTTTTAACGCCCCCAGATTGGTGATTTTATTGTAATAATTCTCTATTTTAATTATTTTGTGAATAACTTATTTTTTTATACTCACAATAAAATGTATATATAGGTCTTTACAATTTAATTAAAATGATGTATAATAGATTAACAATCAAAGGAGAAAAACATTATGCATTCAAGAATACAACCTATTAAATCTTACACTGCTGACCCAGATAATATCACAGAAGATATTACTTCTGGCTACAATAGAATTAACAGTCAACAAATTAGTAGATCCACAATTTTGTTGGATGGAGGCTTTGAAATTGCTCCACCTAGCCACTTAGATAGAGAAGACCTTGAAATTCGATATATTCAAGCACTTGTTTCAAATGGAGTTGAAAAAACATTATCAAAAATCCGCAAATTATATTTCGATTTGGTACCCGAAAAAGTCAATGTTTCGACCCAAAGAGGCACTTTGCTTGGAGCGTCAAGACTTAATCAAACTCCAGCAAAAATAGACACACTAGAATATATAAGGGCACTTTTCGACACTTCTACCCTTAGTGCGTCTCAAAATAAAATTGTTGACACCACAATCGAGTCAATGGTTAGCCCATTGCTTGTAAGTGTAGAAACTGTTGAAAAAGCCAAAAAAGAAGCCTACAAAAAGGCAAAACTTGAAGCGCTTGCTATGAGAGAATCAGAGCAAGACGGCCCTACAAGGTAGTCAAGTTTTACACTAGGGCACATCTATATTGAAGCCCATAAAAGTTAATATTAAATACAAAAAAAACTACTCTTTAATAGAGTAGTTTTTTAGTGTTGTTTTTTATCTTTAAATTGTTATCTAAATTATTTTTTTATCGTAACACAAATTATTTTTGCGTAAACTCGAATGTGTATGTTCCGCTCGTCATATCTTTTTCAATCCAATCACCGTTTTCATCTTGAGTATTTACTTTTGCGGTAACATCTTCGCTTGTTCTTGTAATTTCGACTTGCACATTGGTGAATTTACTATTGAAAAATTCTTCCAATTTCTCGATTTTTTCTTCATCGGACATTTTTTCAACCGCTTCAGTCCCCATTGTACTAATCCATTCGGTGATTTTGTCAGTATCTAGAGTAACTTTGCTTATTTTCTCTATCTCGCTAGAATTAATCAACTCTATAAAGTCGCTAAGTCTTGCTTCGGTCGATAGCGTAACTGACGGCTTAATAATTAACAAAACCCCTTGTTTCGTCTCACCGCCAAACTCATAATTAATCGCTCCGTAATACAAATTTATTCCCCAATTATCGGTACCAATATATGGTGCTTGCTCAATTGCTTGAAAACTATATCCTTTTGAGTCTTTTATGATTTGTATCAATATATCAGACCAATCATTTGTTTTCAATTTTTCGCCATATTGATTACAAAGCGATTTTGAAATTACCACTTCAACGCACTTACAATCCGCAATTGTCATTTCTTTTAAAATGTTTTTAAGGTCATCAGCCGAGTTAATCACTCTTGAAAATTCTTTGTCGTTTAATTTTACTTTGTCAGCCACATAATAATTATAGGATTTTTCGGCAGTAAGTAGGCTAAATACATATCTATTTTCATAATCCATATGGTTAGAATCATCTGCCACAAGGAAGTACAAATGTGCCAACTTCTCGTCTAATTTTACATACTTCATATTATATGTTCCGTACGAGCCTATCTCTGTCCAAGTAATGTCGGCCATATACCAGTTTCCGTCTATTTCGACTTTGTTCCAAGCGTGACCACCGCCACTTGCCAAGCCCATAACCCTTACGCAATTAATTCCTTCCATATTACATAGAAGTGCATATGTCTTGCTATATCCGTCACACACGCTTAGTTTTGAACTACTATATAGCACCCCTTCCAAGTAATAGCACATATATTGCATTGGGTTGTCGGTGGTCTTATTATTATAAGTATCCATATCATAAACTGTATTTGCCGTGATATAGTCGAATATGCTTAGTGCTTTTTCATAGTCGGTCATATCGTCGGAGATTATATCTCTCAAAATTTCTTTTGCGTTGTTGTATATTACATATGCCCTACTCGTCGTATCTGAGAAAGTAGGAGTAACATGCGAACTTACCGCCCAAAACAACTTTTCGCTAGTATCGACTTCGGTGCTCAAAAACCAGTTATCCGACACGAAATCGTCGTAATCATCGGCTCTTTTTGAGTAATTTACTGTTTCGTAATATGGTGTATAATCTACATCTTGCGAATATGTAACTCCCCCGATATTGTAAGGCGAGCCTTCTAAAGTAGGCTCAGCATCCACTTCGCTAGTCGATGTATCAAAATCTTCAAATTCACAAATTAATTTAAATTCTCTTGTCGAAAGTTTAACCATTTCAAGATGCGGAGCATCCTTAAATCCCGCAGTTTCAAAATACGCGGTTTGACCCGTTGCTCCACATATATAATTATTAGCATCGCCCGTTGTTGTATCTAAGTAAGTATCTTCGCTTGATTGATAAAATTCTTCGCTTGCTCTAAATTTAAGGTTTTCAATTCTATATATAAAAGCGTAATAGTAAATATTTTGTAGTTCTTGCCAATTTTCTATGTAATAATCATACACTCCGCCATCAAAGATGTATATTGTGTCGGTATATATTCCGTATTCGTCGCAGTCGGCGGGATTGAAGTAATATAATTGTTTCATTTTGTAGTTAATTCCACCCACCACGCTACTTACATTTATTGCTAGCACTTCATTACCCGACATCATTTCGTCGGTTATTTGTAATAAGTTGGTGGTTGTGTTGTAGTGATTAATGCCCAATGAGTTGGTGTATATTGACACCATATATCCCGTAAGGTTTTTCACATTTGTAAGGCCGTTCCATCTCAATTGTCCGTCAGACAATGTTACATTTGTCACATCGTAGCGGTCGTCGAATTGATAATCGATGTCGGAGATATTTCTATTTAGGTAGTCACTTGCGGTGCCAATCTTTACAACAATTTCGTTGCTAGGGTCACTATCAAGATACTTCCCACCGCCTATGCTTTTTACTTTAAATCTATATTCGCCATAAGCACCCACATTGTCTTCATAGCAATAGGAGTATTGTGTTTTGTCCCCGTCTTGCTCTATGGTGCCTATTGATTTCTCGTTCATTAGTATTTCGTATTCGGTTGCGTTGTAGTTGGTGTCCCAATACAATGTCATACTATCTTCGTTGACCGATACTTTCGGTGCTATTAATTTAGTGCCGAAGAAAAAGTTACAGCCGGTCGTAAAAAACGAGCATACTAAAACAATGATGATTAAATTAATTATATACTTCTTTTTTTTCATGTTGTGCCTTTCTAAACAGTTATACTATTACCCCTATTGTTTACGCCACGTTGCATATTTGTTATCCACTTCCTAGGTGCGGTGTTCCACGCATTGCCAGATTCCACGCCAAGGTTATTTACATCTGCATGCACTGCTTCAACATTGATTGTTATTGTTGCGGACTTGCCACCAAAAATATTCAATGTGTTATGAAAATCAAATTCAATTTCTTCAAATAGGGTCAAACGCTGGTTTTTGGCAAGTGAGCCGTAGTAATAATAGTAGCCGTCCCACTCATATCCATCGATTTCCTCTTCTGGATTATATATATGCCAAGACTCCTTCGAAAGGTCCGACATAATAGGGATTACCACATTATTATATGACCTACCGTCAACATCTACGGTGATTGTATATCTTACAAATATATTTGCATATTCGCTAGGGTTGTCGTCCCCTGACGTGCTATCGGAGTTGCTGACTACACATCTGATGTTGTATTTTTCGCCAGGGAATACTTCTAGTTCCGATATTGACTGGTCGCCCGATTCGTCCGTCAGGTTCTCGGTAACCAATGTACTTAATTTGATTATTCCGCCTTGCGATATGCTATTTGGGTTTTTGGTGAAGAAATATACTGCCACCCCGATGCCACCTAGCAAGATAAGGATAAGGATGATAATTATTAGTTTTTTGAAAAAGCCACCGACGGCGCCTTTACGGTCGTCATCGTCGTCGTTTTTGTTTAACTGCGAGTTTAATTTTCTTAAGTTTTCGTCTTGAGATGATCTATTAAACTGCGAGTTATTATCAAATTCTGACATTTAATTACCTCCTTTGGTCCTAGCGGACGGCTATTGTCTTATATTTTTTGTTATTGTATTGACCATTTCTGGTCAAGTCCTAGCGGACGGCTATTGCCTTATATTTTTTGTTATCCTATTAACTGCCCCAAATTTCGTGGTATTTTGCGTTTTGGATGCCGTTTGCGAGTGGGTCCGAAACGCCTACTGTTTGGACTGTTTCTACCACAAATACGATTTTTATTTGTTTTTCGGCGAAGAAGTTGTTTACGTTTAGTTTTATATCGATGGTGCCGTTAGCGAAAGGTATGATTTCGCCGGCGGTTACTTCGTGGCTTATCATTCCTGTGCCATAACCGGTTTTGCACACATACCAAATATCCTCAACTAGTGGGTTTGTGCTGAAATTGACTTCTACCCAGTCAGACAATTCAATTGCACTGCTTATATCCACATAATTATCCCAAATTAGGAGTTGGTTATTTTCGTCATACACGTCGTCGAATACTAGCGACATTTTTGCACGCATATATGCGTTACTGCTATTGTTGTCCATTTGGACGCCTAGGTTAATTTTGACTTTACTACCCGGCAAAACTGCGTCGGCACTGCCTTCGATTGGTGTAACGACGCTTGCGGTATTTGTGATATTTACAACAATTGGGGGAGCGAATGTGATGTTAAGGTACTGGGTACTGGTTTTGACATACCACGCGAATGTGAATGAAAAAACCGATAGCACAGCAACGAATACTGCGACTACAGCGTAAAGCGAAACTAATTTATCGACTTTTTTCTTCTTCATCTCTCCTCCTTTGTCCTTGCGGACGGCCATTATCTTATGTCTTTTGTTATTACACTTGCCATTTCTAGTCAAGTCCTTGCGGACGGCATTATCTTATTATCTTTTCTTATCGTACTTACTTGATTTGGTCAAGTCTTTGCAGACGGCTATTGTCTTATTTTGCTTGTTATTATACTTACTATTATTTAGTCATGTCATAGCAGACTATTATTGTTAATAATTGCTTACCATATCTTTGAATATTTGTGGGGCGTATTGCCAGCCATCGGTATTGGAATTAATGAGTGCTGTTACTGCTCCGCCTTGATATTGCACTGCATAAACGGTTAATTTATAATTCACATCGCTTCCGCCGATTGCGTTAGTTATGTTTCCTACTTGCCAACCGTCGCATAGGTCACAACTATAGTTTTGATTTAATGGCGACATATAGTAGAAGTAGTCCATATTTGTTCCTACTACCCAGTATTGACCGTTTACCAGTGAACTTGCTGTTGTAATTGGGCGGATTAATCTTGAATAATCGCTAGTGATTTTCACCATTATAAATACTGCACCACTTGTACTGGTATTTTTTATAGTTAGTTTTGTGTTATTTGTCACGCTATATTGGGTATTTGGGACAAGTGTGTCTGAGAATTCTATATAGCCGTTGGAGTTTCCGCCCGTCACTTCTATACTTACTGAGCCGGCTGTAATGACTTGGCTAGCGGAGTGGGTGTCGAAGAAATATGAAAGGGTCATGGTTGACAAAAACACGACTGCTGTGATTATACATATTGAAAATATGGTTATACATGCGATTTTATCTTTTCGTGTCCATTTTTTTCGTTCCATCTCTCCTCCTTTGGTCTTTGCAGACCGCTATTGTCTTACTTGTTTTGTGATTATACTTACTTTTTGCTGGTCAAGTCCTTGCGGACGGGTCTTGGCAGACCGCCATTAATTTGTTATTACATCGATTATATTTATTTTCATCATCCAAAATAGACATTTCATTTGTTCAATTTTTTAAGTCTTTTATTTTGTTACGACTTTGCTATACTTACTTGCACATCATCTATGTAGGTTGTATATTGTGTTCCGGTAGGGATTACAAAACAGAAGTTTAATTGTCCTTCATCTTCTGTAAGCACATCGGTTGTAACTGAAATAAATGTCCACTCGCCGTATTTTTCTAGATTTGCAGACTTAGTTAGACTTCCACCTATTTGAATACCTGGCATTATTGCAACTTTCTTTCCACCGACAAAATAATACGCCATTGTCCCTTCTGGTGCGGTTGTTTTTACCCACATACTTACGCAATAACTATACCCTTTCTTAGCAGTTCTTAGTGCTCCAAGCCAACCTAGTCTTGCAGGAGAGTTGTATTCAATAGTATTTTCATCATAAGCATTTGTTACTTTTACACACTTACTTCCATTCTTGGAGTCTTCTGAAGTTACAACTGCGGTCGCTCCACTTGACGAAGTTATTGATGTGTCATCAGTAAGATTTTCAAAATCGTATTTAAAAATAATCTCATTCAATATGTCATATACACTTGTTGTACTTGAAAACTCGAAAGTCGAGCTATTCACCGAATACATATCTAATACACTATTATCCACAACATTCTCGAAAGTCCCGTCAAGATATCCACTTGCTACCTTATGCGGTCTTAGGTCACACACTAGCTCGTTGGACTTATTCCAAATGCGGATTTGCTTGTATGACACTTCTTTGCTCCAAGTTGCATCCCAAACAAGTGAAATGTAATCGCCCGATGTATCGTCACAACTATTCACCGTGAAAGTAATAGTGTGAAAATCTCCATCTGTAAAATCGTTTACGGTCATACTAGGAGTAACTGAAAGTTGATTAGTTAACCAATTTCCCCCATTAATGCCTATATATGCACCGACATTACGACAAAATAAAATATTTTTAGTTGTCGAAGTTGTTTTTGCGGTCAATTCGATTTTGCTAACTTCTGAAAACTTCACTGGAATTTTTGGAGTGATTGTAGACGTTGAAGTTCTGGTGATTACATTGTAATTCAAAAACCAACTCGTCGGAGTGTTTTTCCAAGGAAGTTCTTGGTTGGACTGATAAGCCCCGCCATCGAAATTAACCAATTCGTAATAGAAATTAAGTTTGATAGTTGTGCCCGCTATTGTGGAAGTCGGATAAATCTTATCTATAAATCCCGTTTCTTGTCCTGCTTCCAAAACCTTGTTGTAGAAGTAATACCCGCCATACACTCCGTCAATATTTTCTTCGCTAGCAATAAAGTTGGACATAAGTTTTACATTTGAAAAATCTTCAGTAGTCGCAATCTTCTTACTTGCTTCATCAATTGTAAAACTATAAAACACTCTCACCAGTGCCCCAACATTGCCGTTGTTCTTGATTTTTGTTGATGCGTTAAGGTCGGAAGCAGAACCATCCACCGAACTAAGCGTCACATCTATGACATTGTTTTTCGTGACAATGTTGTTGTCTTTCAACCCCGCTAGTTTAGTCCCGCCATCGCTAGACTTGTCTATAGTGGCAGAGAGCCAAGCGAAGGTAAAATTAATGACCGCACAAAAAACTAGTAGCATAACAAGAATGCAACTAGTAAGTGTTATTAAAACCTTTTTGTTACTCCATTTTTCCCTAATCATACATTTTACCCATTGTATACTGGTTATATTTTACTAATTTTGACGAATTTTGTAAAGCGATAAAACACAAATAATTATAAATATATAAATTACATTTATTATATGTAATCTTTTTGAAGTTATTATATCCTACCGACCATCAATTTCTTACAACAATCAAAAAAAGACTTGCGAATAATTTTCACAAGCCTTTAATTTGTTAATATTTTCTAGGCTCGTTGCTAGTAAATGCAAGTGCTACGGCATTTGGACCAACATGTGCACCCACAATAGGCCCCATAATTCTTATCTCTGGTTCAAAACCGAAAGCATTTTTAACTTCTTGTTGTAGGTCTTTTGCACCTGCAAGGTTGTCAGTATGAACAACAACAGCCTTAAAGTGCTTACCAGCGAAAGTATAATTTTCTTTTATCTCATCAATAATCGACTTAAACGCCTTCTTTGCACCCATTTCTTTGCGAATAATTTCAAGCTTGCCTTCTTTAGTGAATTCTATGATTGGTTTAAGTCTTAGCATAGTCCCTATCATTGCTGCCGCGCCACCAACTCTTCCACCGCGTTTTAAATACATTAGGTCGTCAACCACTATGAAATGTTGAATTTTACCCTTCATATCGTTGATTGTTTTAACCGCTTCATCAAGGGATTTTCCTTCATCTCTAAGTTCGACTGCTGTGCGTGTCAAAATCCCTTCACCTACTGTAGTCGTAGTACTTTCAATGGCTATATAATTAATGTCCGGATACTCTTCTTTAACAATTTCAATTGCTTTATTTGCATTATCTATTGTAGGGCTAAGGCCTTTACCTTGGCTTATATGAATAGCATTTTTAATTCCCTTTTTAGCCATTTCGGTAAATAGGTCAATGTGTGCTTGAAGATTAAGGATAGTAGTTTTTGCAACTCCGCCTTTACGCAAGCGTCCATAATACTCCACATATTCTTCTGGGGTCTTAAAGTCGTCAAGATATTCGTTCAAAACATTGTTCTCTTCAATGGTGTAGTTTAAGTGACCTACATACACACCCATTTCTTCAATTTCATTAGCAAATAAATCACTGGTTGAGTCGGTTGAAACTTCAAATTTTCTTACTTCTTTCATCTTTTTATCCTTCCTTTTTGTTTTTATTGTTGTCCACTTTTTTGTGGCTAACTGTTTTATTTCGATTGCTTTTTACTAGCTTTTTGTCGTCATTTTCACCTAAAACTATTATGTCATTTTGCGGATTAAAATCATCTCGCACATCGCTCATTATTTTCTCGTGGTTTTGCAAATATTTTATGAGTTGCTTTCGAGTGTACTCTTCATTGAGTGGCATTATAATCGAACTCAGAATATCGCCCACTGCAATACAAATAAATACTGGCACCATACTTCCAAAAAGCCCGAACAGAGTTGCAAATATGACCGATATGTCCGATGTATTTTCTCTGAAGAACAGTGCTTCGTTGCTCACCCCCATAATTCGGCATTTTGGTAGAAGCCTAGAGAGTGCGTATGTGCATATAAATCCAAATAGGATTCCCAGTACCGCCATTGCGACATAGTACCACACGAAGTTGGGGAATAGCACAATTCCTATGATTATAAGTCCACTCACAATCCCGCTCACAATAATCAGCGGAGTTGTGTCTTTCTTGCTGTCAAAATACGAGAATAGGTAACACCCAACCCCGTAACAAGCGTTATACAATGCATTAATGTACCCCGCCGAACCATACGAACTGGTCTCCAAAAATATATGTATGTTAAAAGCATTGCCGAGCACATCTTGTAAGCAGAAGAAGAAATATGTTATAGCATATGCTATTAAAACTTTCTTCGAAAATTCTTTTGATTTTTTACTCAACTCTGGGTTTTTCTCGTAAAGCAGTTGAGCATTTGAAATGGAGTCTTTATTGAAAGTTTTGGAATTGTGACTCTTGACATAATACACAACTAGCGGGATTACCGACACTCCATAGATGACTATCGATATGATTGTAATAAGCGTCTTATCTACATCAAGCATCACGCCACCAACAACCAATGCTATAAGCACCCCTACTTGTTCCATCAACCTTGAAAATCCGAGCGGGCTTTTTTCTTCGTCCGATTCAGAAGACGAGTAGTTAAACAATATCTCAATAGGCAAGCACTTAAAACTATTGTCGATTCCGTAAAATATTACTGTGCCTATTATCCCCACCCAAAGAAGTGAGTCTATAAGAATAATGCTAATGCTATATCCCAGTACTGTCACGATTCTAAAAAGCAATATAATTTGCGGATACTTCTCATAAAGGCGTCGGAATAAAAAGTTAAATAAAATTCGCACCCCATACATTAGGATAATCGACAACATTCCATATGCAACATTACCCGTCGCTTGCAACACAATAAGCGGAATAAAAGCCCCGACTAGGTTGGTAGCAACATTGGCAAGTATCTTGTAAAAATTAAGTAACTTCAGTTGTTGCATTGTTTTAATTTTACTCCCTTTAAAATTTCATAGATAATATAACATAAAAAAATGCGATTAACAAATTAATAAAACCAATTTTCAAAAATTGTGCAATTTAACAAAAAAAAATCACATTCGCTAAAGAATGTGATTTAGACGGGAGACGGGTACCTCCCGCTACCTAAATATGTGTATGTATATAGGTAGAATGAAAAATGGAAAAACATTTTATTATCTAAAATGCACCTATATAATATCATTAAAACACCCCCTTGTCAATACCCTTTTTCGCAAAAAATTGTGATTTTTTCATTTTTTTTAACACTTTTTGTTTCGAGCACTATTTTCATTTCTTAGCCTTTCCGTTTTTCAATCTTAAAAATGGTGTATTTTTTGTTGTATATTTCAAAAAAAATTCCACAATTTAAATTCACCTACAACCGCCCAAGCATACTATTACAAGGCTTAGCGATATACTTTATCTGAAACTTTTTTCAATTTGCAACATTCCTTTTATCTTCCATTTTACAGTTTTAATAACAATCATAATTAAAGACAACAATGGTCACCATTTTACAATATTACAAATTTAATTACTTTTGACTTTTTGTCAATAAATATGTTGTTTTTTGTCAAAATGTTCATCGTTTTTGATAGTAAGTCGGTCTTAATTATTTTATTAATTTATTCATACAAAGTTTGCAAGGACATAAAAAATGGTGTGAATATATCACACCATTCGTTCCACTTATTATTGTGGATATTTAGAAACATATCACTGTTTCTACTATTATGATATGTCGTTTTAATTAAATTATTCACAAATTTTAAAAAATTCTATAGAAAAATTTTACAATACAAAAGTATTTCAATAAAAAAATATTTTTAATAATAAATTTAAATAAAAATTTTAAATAAAAAAAATTTAATATCAAAAACACTCACTTTTGAATAATATGGAATGTGGAGGTGAATTATGTTTTTCTATTTTAATTCTTGTAGGTGTAGGCAGTATTCTTGTTGTAATGCATATAGCAATTGTCCTTGCCGAAATGCATTTTCTAGATGTGGCGGATTACAAAACTTCAACTACAACAATTTTTTATGATGATTTTTTTAAGATTAATTAGTCACGCTACACATTTTAATCACAATATAAGTATTGGAAATTTTAATCATAGTTTAAGCATTTTTTAATGCTTAAACTTACATATTAACTTTATGCAATTTTCACAAATTTTTGATATTGCATATTTTTTATCTCTTTTTTATATGTTTTTTAGTTAAAATTTGCTACACTCTAGTTTAATGGGGGTTAATATGAAAAAAGCAATTTTTATAACACTTGAAGGTGGCGAGGGCGTAGGGAAAAGCACTCAACTCAATTTTTTGGGCGAATGGTTTAAAGCCCACAATATGCCATTCATCACAACGCACGAACCGGGCGGAACACCACTCGGCGAAGAAGTTAGAAAAATTTTAAAACACGCCGATTACAAAATCACGCCACGGAGCGAACTATTTTTGTTGAATGCTTGCCGTGCCGAACTTGTGGACGATGTAATAATTCCGGCACTAAGTAGCGGTGTGAGTGTAATAAGCGACCGATACCTCGATACTTGCATTGCATATCAGTACTATGCTAGAGGCATTGAATACGACAAAGTAAAAGATATGACCGAATACGCCATATCCAACAACTACCCTACAATCACTTTTTGGCTAGACCTACCACCTATTGACGCATTTAGACGGAAAATGGGCGCTGACGAAAATGACAGATTTGAACAATCTGGGCTGGATTTTCACAACAAGGTGTACAACGGCTACAAAGAAATGCACGCTCAAAATCCCGACCGCATAAAACGAATTGACGCAAGCAAGTCCGCCGAAGAAGTGAAAGAAGAAATCGAAAAGTATCTTGACGAATTGTTTTTGGATAACTAAATCCTTTAAGTATTAATTACATTTTTAGTAATTTTTATAGTTTTGAGCATATTGTTTACAATTTTTAGTAATCAATTATATTTATTACCTTTAAAAAGTTGTTATTGCATTAAAAATTACAAATAGTTAATGACATCTTAAAATCTAGCGTTTGATATTTATTTTTCATCTTTAATGTGTTTATTTCTTTACGTTAATAAAAAAAGCATTTTGGAATTACTCCAAAATGCTTTTTATTTGTGATATGGCATTCCATTAATTATTGTAAACGCCCTATATATTTGTTCGCTTAGCACAACTCTGAAAAGTTGGTGCGGGAATGTGATTTTGCCAAAACTTAGCGTCATATTTGACTTATTAAGCACTTCCTTGCTTAGCCCGTTACTTCCGCCTATAAGAAAGGTAATCTCGCTAACTCCACCCACCATACTCGACTTCATCTCATTTGCGAGTTCTTCACTAGTCAGCATTTTTCCCCTGCTATCTAGCGCTATAATATATCCTTTTGCTTTAGATAGTAAAAGTGCGCCTTCTAATTCACTTTTCTCGTCCAAGTTCTTATAATTTGTGGCTTCATTCACTTCTACAATTTTGAAATCGCAAAATTTACTCAGCCTTTTTGAATATTCCATTATGGCATCAGTAAAAAACTTCTCTTTAATTTTCCCCACTGCAACGATGTTTATTTTCATATTTTTCTCACTTTTTGTATTTGTAATTCCATTATACAACAAAAAGCACATCAAGTAAATTACTTAATGTGCTACTTTTTTATTTTTAAGCCATTTCTTCCAATTGACTAGGATGTTTTTTGAAAAAGTCTTGTTTAGGCTCCAAAAAGTTAGGCTTATAATTCAACTTATCTTCCACAAAATCATAAATTGGCGCGTCAATATGATCCCAGCTAAATACATTCTCTTTTAATTTTAGGAATTTTGCCAAATTCTCTGCACTTCCAGGGACTACTGGGTGCAACAAAACCATTGCAACCTTACAATAATGCAAGGTGTCTATTATTGTTTGTTTTTTCAATTCAACATCATTATTTGAATCCGCTAGATTAATATTTTTCACCCAATATTTATTGGTGTTTCTTATAAGACTATCTAGTTCGTACATCACCATATGGAATTTGTTTTCTTTCATAAGTTTTTCATATTTCAATATGCTTAATATGCAGTCTTTTTGCACTTGCTCACTTACTTCACCATAAGGTACAACCCCGTCAAAATCTTTCTGCCAAGTGTAAAATAGGCTTCTAAGTACGCGGTTGTACACATTTGTAAGTAGATTTCCGTCCTTTAGCACTGGGTCGGCTTCGTCATCTTTTGCATCCGGATTAAATGGCTTTGGCATAAACGACACAGATGTGTTACCTACGCTTAGTCCCATAAAGTGCATACGAAGTTGGTCGGAAGTGTAATGTTCCAAAAGTTCGCTCGGACTAGGGGCTTTAACTTTGCCACTACTACTTGCTTTTGCACCCAAAAACATATTGAACTTATTTACAATCAAATTACTCATTTGAAGTTCACCCTCTGGTGCCGGAAGCACTGGAGTTCCGCCTTGAGTAGCAAGCCACATAGAGTGTTGCGGAATTCCATAGAATTGCATATTGTCTTCGCCCAAAACTTGCCAAATTGTACTATCGTGGCTACACCACCAATCTTTCCAACTATCGTCCGACTTGCCAAGTTCTTTTAGATAAGTCCGAGTAAACGATATTGGAGCCCATAGGCTTTCTGGCCAGCAATAAAAGGTAAGGTTGTCAAGCCCGTCCTTTTTAGGAACAGGCACACCCCACTCAATATTTCCACTCATTCTAAATGGTGTCAAGGTCTTGCCTGTGCGATATTTCACATCGTATTGCCCCAAGATTTTGCACGCTTGCTCCCTAAGGTCTATTTTGTCAAACGAAAGCACAAAACTAGCCTTTGACTTGTCTTCTCTAAATTCGTGTTTTGGAAGCACTTCCATCAATTTTGAGTTGTATATATCCAAAAATTCTTTCTTTATATATATCTCTGGTTTTTTCAAAAATTCTTTAAGTTCTTTTACTACAAAAGGTCTAATCGGTGTATTCTTTTCTACATATTCAAGCCATTTTGTTACATTTTCAAGGTCTTCATCAAGGTCGTAGTACCAATTGGTGATTTCTTTTAGCGTAGGTTTTGTGCCACTCAATGTCGAAATAGGGTCAATTAGGTCTTGCGGAGAATATTGGTGCCCAAAATCGCACTCGTCAGCATATCCTTTTTCGCTTGTGCAACCTTCGTATGGGCATTTGCCAAGTACTTGACGGCCATTAAGGAATGTGTTTTGCTTCTCATCAAAAAATTGCAAGGTCGACATTTTCTTTAAATGCCCACCATTGTACAACTTTTCAAAAAACTCCGCACTGGTCTTCTTATGAATCTCCTTCGCTGGTTCTAGCGCTGAGCCGTAATATCTATTAAACAAAATTTCGTAATCGTTCCAGTCCTTAATGTGGCTATTGTACTTCTCCACAATCATATCTTCAATTGTGCCCGAATATCCGTTTTCCACCATTTTTCGATATCCTTCTAGACTAGGACTTCCATAACAATCCGAACCAGACACAAAAATCACATTCTCCTTGCCTATCCTATCACGCAAAAATCTTGCCATTAAATCAGCATAAAAAGCCATTCCTAGCACGTGCCCGTAATGTAGGTTTTTGTTTCCATAAGGCATTCCCGCTGTCACAACTGCTCGACTGGTGAATTTTGGCCTAAATTCAATCATTCGCTTCAATCTTTCGTCATTAAAATCTTTCATAACACTCCTTTATAACACCGCTTTTCTTACATTAATTTTAGCATATAATACCATAAAACCACATAATTGTAAACACAATTTACTTAAAAATAAAGCCTTTATATTTTATAACAAATATGTAACACATATTTTTATCGTCGCATATTATGGAATGACCAACTAATTATAAGGAGATTGATTATGTCTTGTTTTAACAACAACTGTTGCAATAATGGTTGCAACAACAACGAAAATATAAATCGCACAACAATAATCCGAGGGTTAACTGGTGCAACAGGTCCTACTGGGCCTACTGGTCCAACCGGTCCAACCGGACCTACTGGTGAAGCGGGCGAAACCTCTACACTTACAATCGGAACCGTTACCACTGGCGAGCCTGGAACTGACGCTAGCGCAACAATCACCGGCACTGCCCCAAACTATGTTTTAAATCTTACAATCCCACGAGGAGCCACAGGAGCATCCGCCGAAACATAAGCAAAACACCCACTAACAAGGGGTTAAATAAATCACAAAGCCCCAAACTATGGGGCTTTAATTTAACAATTCCACAATATTCTTACACAAAACAAATTAGCATTTATTGACAAAAAGTCAACACTTGATGACAAATAATTATTCATTAATGGCAATAAAATATAAATTATTCGGAGTAAACAATGCCTACAATCAGCCTATGTATGATAGTAAAAAATGAGAGCGATGTTATAGAGAGATGTTTAAAAGGTGTACAAAAACTAGTAGATGAAATTATAATAGTCGATACAGGCTCCTCTGACAACACAAAAGAGATATGCGAAAAATACACCAACAAAATATATGACTTTAAATGGGTTCACGACTTCTCTCAAGTCCGAAACTATTCTTTTTCAAAAGCCACGTGCGATTATATTATGTGGCTCGACGCAGATGATGTGGTCCCAAAATCATCATTAAGAAGATTGCTTGACTTGAAGCCCTATTTGACTAGTGACACATATATGCTTAATTACACAACGGGATTTATAGAAAATCGTCCCACATTTTCATTTTATAGAGAGCGAATTATGAAAAATTGCCCGTCCGCAAAATGGGAAGGCTGTGTGCACGAATGCATCACTCCTTTCGGGAAAGTGGAGAAATTAAACATCTCAATTGAACACCGAAAGATAAAAAATTCAAACCCAAATAGAAACATTAAAATATACTCCAAAATATTAAAAAGTCGACAACTAAAACCTAGGGAATTGTACTACTATGGGCGAGAACTTTTTGACCACTCTTATTACAAAAAATGCATAACGATTTTAAAAAAGTTCATTGCACAAAAAGATGTCTGGGTGGAAAATATAATTGACGCATTATGCATTATTTCCACTTGCTATCACCAACTTGAATTGTATGAATTAGAGTTAAAATATCTTTTTTCTACTTTTACTTACTCTCCACCTCGCTCAAAAATCTGTTGTAAAATCGGAGACTATTTTATTTTAAAGAAACAATACAATTTGTCAACATATTGGTACTTATTGGCAATAACTAATAAAAATGTGTCAAATAATAGCGGTTTTGTAGAAAAAATATATTTTGATTATTATCCTTATATGCAACTTTGTTTCGCGTATTTTCAAATAGGTGACATCGAAAAAAGCGAGTTGTATAACTTAAAAGCACACAAAATAATGCCCACAATTGACACTAAAAATAATTTAAAATTTTTTTTACAATATCACAACTCTAGAGCATAAAATTACTAACCTTAATAAGGAAAATAAACATAAAAAAACACATCACTTAAAAGTATGAAATTTGAAATTAAATTAAGCGACAAAAAAATAGGAAGACTTTAAAATTTTCTTCCTATTTTTTAATTTTACATAATTTATTGCGACGTTTTTATAATTGTTTATTATAATTATTTTGTTTTATTAGTCTTTTCATTTGATTCTTTATCTTTCAACAAATCCCTAATTTCCATAAGCAAATCTTCTTGTGTAGGGTGAAGTTTTCTTTCTTCCATTTGTTGTTTTGCTTTCTCTTCCGCCAAGGCTTTTGCCTTTTCTTCTTGCATTTTCTTCTTCTCGGCTTCGTGTTCTGCCCATACTTCTTTATATGGTCTACCTTCCGCTTTTGCTTTTATTTTCATTGCCTTTCTTTCGGCACGCACTTCTTTCCTTGACTCTTTCTCTATAAATTCTCCCCACTCTTTAAATTTCTCTCGAGAACTATTTACAACCTTAACCATTATAAATACCGACATCGCTATAATAAAGAAATCAATCACCGTCTGCAAGAAATTCCCATAATTCCAAGTAAGTTGGGTCCCATCTTCGGCGGTTTTTAGCACTACGCTTAGTTCCGCAACACTTGAAGCACCGGTTGCCCATGTAATAAGTGGCATCAAAATGTCGTTAACCATACTCGACACAATTTTATTGAATGCAGTCGCAATGATTAAGCCTACAGCCATATCGAAAACATTGCCTTTTGTAATAAATGTTTTAAACTCTTTAAAAAACTTTTTCATATGTTATTTCTCCAAATATACAATATTATATCATATACTAATCATTAATTCAATTATTTTCACCCCGCCTTACAACAAATTTAACAAATAATCAACTTTTTACCACCTTAAAATTCCCTTTTCCATCGATTATAATTTATCCATATTTACACCCCTAAAATCTCTATCCAACGCATTTTATACAATTTCAACATCCAAAAAGTGTCGTAATATTCATAAAAAAAACGATTTTATTTAGTTTTTTTAACTTTATACATTTTGACCAAAAAGCACTCAAATCACAATATCTTGTGTTTTAAATTTGACTAAAACACAAGATGTGTATATAATTGGGTCGAGAACATAAGATAAGGAGATTTAAAATGCAAGTTGTTAAAAGAAATGGTTCAATCGTAGATTTTGACCAAACAAAAATTGAAGTAGCCATTGGCAAAGCCAACGCCGAAATTGACGAAAGCGAGAGAGCCTCAAGCGAGGAAATTCACGAAATTATAAAGTACATATTGTCATTAAAGAAGAAGAGAATGCTCGTAGAAGACATACAAGACATTATTGAAGAGAAATTGATGGCATATAAGCACTTTGAATTGGCTAAAAAGTACATCATATATCGTTATAATCGTGCGTTGATAAGAAAAGCAAATACTACCGACGAGACGATTTTGACACTTGTAAAAAATAGCAACAAGGAAGTAATGGAAGAAAACTCCAACAAAAACGCAATGCAAGCAAGCACCCAGCGTGACCTTATTGCTGGCGAAGTTTCAAGGGACATTACCCGACGACTACTTCTTCCACCCGAGATTGCAAAAGCCCACGATGACGGCGTTTTGCACTTCCACGACGCAGATTATTTTGTTCAACCTATATTCAACTGCTGTCTTATAAATCTAGGCGATATGCTTGACAACGGCACAGTAATGAACGGGAAATTAATCGAATCACCTAAGAGTTTTCAAGTCGCTTGTACCATCACTACCCAAATTATCGCTGCCGTTGCTAGCAGTCAATACGGCGGTCAAAGTGTAGACATTAAGCACCTAGGGAAATACTTGAGAGTGAGCAGAGAGAAGTTTGAAAGGAAATTTAAGGAAGCCGACCCTAACATCAGCGACAACACTCTTAAAAAACTTGTAGACATCAGGCTTAAAGAAGAACTTTCTGCCGGGGTTCAGACCATTCAATATCAAATCAACACATTAATGACCACCAATGGGCAATCTCCATTTGTAACACTATTTATGCACCTAGACGACAACTACGAGTATGTTGACGAGTGTGCCATGATAATTGAAGAAATCCTAAAACAACGTTTGCAAGGAATCAAGAATGAAAAGGGCGTATATATAACCCCAGCATTCCCAAAACTTGTGTATGTGCTTGACGAAAATAACTCCCTAGACGGCGGAAGATTTGATTACATCACAAAACTTGCTTGCAAGTGCAGTGCAAAGAGATTGTACCCTGACTACATCTCCGCAAAGAAAATGCGTGAAAATTACGAAGGCAATGTATTTAGCCCTATGGGTTGTAGAAGTTTCCTATCTCCTTGGAAAGATGAAAATGGAAACTACAAATTTGAAGGACGATTCAATCAAGGCGTAGTGTCTATTAACTTGCCACAAGTAGCCATCGTTGCTGACGGCGACGAAGATAAGTTTTGGGAAGAACTTGACAGACGTTGTGAACTTTGCTACAAAGCCCTTATGATTCGCCACGAGTCACTAAAAGGCGTAGTATCGGACACAAGCCCTATTCATTGGCAATATGGTGCAATTGCCCGCTTAGGCAAAGGTGAAGTAATTGACCCACTATTAGAGAATGGATACTCTTCCATCTCGCTTGGATACATAGGCATCTACGAAACAACTAAGTTAATGAAAGGTGTATCGCACACCGACCCTAAAGGCACCGAATTTGCCTTGAAAGTTATGAACTTCCTTAACAACAAAACAAAGGAATGGAAGGACCGCACTGGCATAGGTTTTGCACTATATGGCACGCCTGCCGAGTCACTATGCTACAGATTTGCCCGCATTGACAAGGAAAGATTTGGAATCATTAAAGACATCACCGATAAAGGATATTACACCAACTCATATCATGTAGATGTAAGAGAAAATATAAACGCATTCGACAAACTTAAATTTGAAAATCAATTCCAACCTATCTCTTCAGGCGGATGCATATCGTATGTAGAGATTCCTAATCTTCAAAACAACCTAGAAGTTGTAGAACAACTTGTAAAATTCATATACAACAACATTCAATACGCCGAATTTAACACTAAGAGTGACTATTGTCATGTATGTGGATATGATGGCGAAATAATAATCAACGACAACAATGAGTGGGAATGCCCGCAATGTCACAACAAAGACCATTCCAAGATGAATGTTACTCGCCGTACTTGTGGGTATTTGGGCGAAAACTTCTGGAATGCCGGGAAAACAAAAGAAATTAAGGCAAGGGTGTTGCATTTATAATATCGCTCGAGATTATCAAAAAATCTATGCTGACTCGCCATTTCCGTTTCACTTCAATGATACGATTTTTTGATATATCTCTCGCTCTTGGCTTATTGATATCTTATTTTACTTCGCTCTCGATTATCTAAAATCTATGCTGACTCGCCATTTCCGTTTCACTTCAATGATACGATTTTTTGATATATCTCTCGCTCTTGGCTATGTTAATTGATTGTTATTTTGCATTGATTTAAATGCAACTTTAATAAATTCAATTAATGCACGGATTTTCATTAAAATTATTATATTAAAAGTTTATAAAAATATTACATAGGGGCTTTAATTATGAATTATGCTACAATAAAACCGCACGACACCGCCGATGGATATGGTGTAAGAGTAAGTCTATTTGTAAGTGGCTGTACACACCACTGCAAAGGTTGTTTCAATAGTGAAGCGTGGGATTTTAACTATGGAAATTGCTACACTAAGGAAACTGAAGACCAAATAATTGATCTACTCAAAAGGGATTACATTCGTGGGCTCTCGCTACTTGGTGGCGAACCTATGGAACCACAAAATCAAGCGGTGCTTGTCAATCTAATTAGACGGGTTAAATCAGAACTCCCAGAGAAGGATATCTGGTGTTATTCGGGTTATTTATTTGACCACGACCTAGTAAAGGGCGGAAGAGCATACACCGAATATACCGACGAAATTTTGAGCGATTTAGATGTTTTAGTCGATGGCAAATTTGTGGAAGAATTGAAGGACCTAAAGTTGAAATTCCGAGGAAGTAGCAATCAACGACTTATAGATGTAAAAAATTCGCTTAGCAATCATTCGGTTGTACTGATAGACAAATAACATTTCATTAAAAAAATGCCACATCTGTGGCATTTTTTATTACATCGTTTTATCTTGATTATGATATGTTTCCATTAACATTTTGCTAAGTTCCTTTAAACCTATCCCTGCGTCTTGAAGTTCTTTAATCGCTTCCTTATACTTTCTTCTCACATCCAAAGTTTGTTCTATTCTCTCTAGTGATCTTAGTGAAAGTCTTCCGTCCGTTTTGTACACGCACTCGTCACCTTCGTCATTCAAAACCATTCGGAACAATTGTCCAATATCTGCATTTCGTCTATATGTGCCATATATCTTGTCAATCGTGCTGTTCCTTCGGCTCACAATTTTTTTGTTGTCTTTATCCTTTCGCACAACCACAAAATAATCCTTACTTATTGGATAAATTGCCTTGTTCTTTTCACTAAATGGAATAAGAAGTTCGCCAGTATTTACATCAATTACACCCTTCTCAAAGCCACGCTCAACAACTACAACTTCCCCCGCCCATTTTCCTAAGGTTAATGTATTTAGTTCGTTATCTCTAGGATTAAGGATTCTATAGCGGACATTGTCATAGCCTATATAAAACTTACTATTAGACTGCTCATATATAGGCATAGGAAGTCCACTACCCTTAACAAGGTCTTCCTTAGTGCAATAATGATGACGTTCTACATCTCTCATCTTCACCATCTCGGCAGACTCTCTTGTTATGTATGATTTTGAGTTTTTGTCCCAATACATTGTCTCCATAATATATCTCCTTAATGATTGTCTATAATTGTAACATACAAATTAAGCATTTTCAAGACCAAAAATTTCAAAATATCAATAAAAACTCGCAATAAATTGTTTAATTTTGTATAACAATTATTTTTTATTGTGATATAATAACAAAAAAAAAGGGGTGAAAAATATGAAAAATAACATCAAAAAGGGTTTAACAATCGGCACAATCGTAGGCCTTGGGATATGTGCTTTAATGTTAATCCTAACAATATTTGGAATTAGTTTTTTTGACGGCACAAAATTAAAAATACTTATCACATTTGCGTGTCTTACCGTAGGTGGATATTTCTCCATAAGTAGTTATAGCGCACTCGGTCGCAACAAAACGCTAGGAATCATCAGTTTTTGTCTTATATGGATGTCGGTTGTGCTTATTCTAATCAGCGCGTGGTTCTCTACGCCTAGTGTATTCGGTGACATCACTCTTGCCATCGCACTACTTTCGGTGTTATTTAATTTTATCGTATCAAATGTACTAAAACTTGGCAAACACTACCTAATAATTCAAATTATATGTGACCTAATAATAAGCCTACTTATTTTGTTTATTTTACTACTAGCATACGGTGTTGTAAAATTCAAAGCCATAACCACGTTCTTCTGGTTGCTTATCGTACTATCGGTTGTTGCTTTCATACTTATGTCGGTACTATCTAGCAAATTTCGAAATGAAGAAAAAAGCGACGATAACGGAACTCAAAACTACATAAAGATCCCGAAATCCGAATATGACGAACTTCTTAAAAAAGCAAAGCAACTAGACGATATCCTTGCATCAAAAGATGAAAAATAATATAAAAAAAGCAAATGAAAATCATTTGCTTTTTTCTTTTATTCTTCAGAATGTTTTCTTCTAAAATCTTCTCTTCCACGCAATGTGTGGTCAAGAGTAATTTTTCTAAGTCTTAGGCTTTGTGGAGTAACTTCCAACAACTCATCATCATTAAGAAATTCTAGGCTTTCTTCAAGAGTTAGTTTCTTTACTGGCTCTAGTCTAAGAGCATCGTCCGAACTACTGCTTCTTTGGTTGGATAGTTGTTTTTTCTTGCACACATTTACAACAATGTCAAGCCCTTTAGGGTTCATTCCGACTATCATCCCGCCATACACTTTTTCGCCCGTCGTAATAATCAATCTGCCCCTATCTTGCACTTGATATAATCCATATTGTACTGCTTCACCCGTTTCAAAAGCAATCAAGGCACCTACATTACGCCTTTCAATGTTTCCCTTAAATGGTTGATAACTGTCAAATATGCTACTCATTATTCCTTCACCACGAGTATCGGTCAAGAATTGGCTCTTATATCCAAATAGCCCCCTACTAGGAATTAAATACTCTAGTCTTGTACGGCTACCGTGATTCGACATCGTCACAAGTTCGCCTTTTCGACTTCCAATTTCGGTCATTATATTGCCCACACAATCTTCTGGAACATCCGCAACAAATTTATCAATAGGTTCATACTTCTTGCCATCAATCTCCTTGTAAATAACCTTTGGCATACTTACTTGGAATTCATATCCGTCACGACGCATATTTTCTATAAGAATAGAAATGTGCATCTCGCCACGACCTAGTACTCTAAAACTATCGGCACTATCAGTAGGCAAAACCCTAAGCGACAAATCTTTTACGGCTTCTTTTTCAAGTCTTTCTTTCAAATGTCGGCTTGTGCAGAACTTCCCTTCTTTACCCGCGAATGGGGAATTATTGACCATAAAAGTCATCTCCACACTTGGCTCGCTTATCTTAACAAAAGGAATAGGTGTCGCATTCCCCTTAGCACATATGGTGTCACCAATTGTTACATCTGGGCTTCCGGCAATACACACGATGTCGCCCACTTCTGCACTTGTTACAGGAACTCTTTTAAGCCCTTCGAATTGGAACATATTAACAACTTTAAATCCGTACTTTTTGTCCGCTTCGTGATAATTGACAACTTCCACGCTATCGTTGATTTTTACCGACCCGGTTTCCACCTTTCCAATAGCCAATTTACCCAAAAAGTCGTTTTGCTCAGTAGAACTTACAAGCATACTAAATGGCGCGTTATCATCTCCCTTAGGTGCTGGGATGTAGTCAATAATCTTTTGTAGAAGCGGTCTAAAATCAGTGCCTTCAACCGACATATCAAGTGTGGCAGTACCCAATCTACAACTACAATACACAAATGGGCTATTAAGTTGTTCTTCATTAGCGTCAAGTTCTAGCAACAACTCTAGCACTTCATCAACAACTTCCGATACTCTACTATCCTTCTTGTCAATTTTGTTAACACACACAATTACCTTATGATTAAGTTCTAGTGCTTTTTGCAAAACAAATCGAGTCTGGGGCATTGGGCCTTCATAAGAATCAACAACTAGAATAACTCCATCAACCATCTTCAAAACACGCTCTACTTCTCCGCCGAAATCCGCGTGCCCTGGGGTATCGATAATGTTGATTTTAACGCCGTTGTAGTTGATTGCGGTGTTCTTACTCAATATTGTAATTCCACGCTCTCTTTCCAAGTCGTTGGAGTCCATAACTCTATCTTTAACTTCTTGATTTTCTCTAAAAATTCCGCCTTGCTTTAGCATTTCATTGACCAAACTTGTTTTGCCGTGGTCAACGTGGGCAATAATTGCCACATTCCTTACATTTTTCTCCATAATCTTCTCTCCATAAAAAAACTAAACTTGATAAAGTTTAGTTTTTTAAATTATTGCATATTTTAGCACCATTTAATAAATTTGTAAAGATAATCATTATAATTTTATTGTAATTTTATAAATTCATCTTTTATATATGCGTGCAATTCATCAATTAACGAGCCTGACGAATCGACGAATAAGTTAAGTTTGTATACTTTCCCAGTAGACGCACATCGTACAATTACTGGGGTCGTACCCTTGTATTCTGACAACAATCCATACACTTGATTATGCAATTCCACATCTTGCAAGTCATACTTCAAATATAGTGTTTTTGGTTTCTCAACAACTTCTTCCACCTTCACACTCTCTGTTATTAATGGCTCAATTGTATCGACAAGCACCGTTGCTCTCTCGCCATCTCTCACACTTAATTTGCCTTTAACTCGTACTAAACTATCCACATTGTATTGCCCTTTGTACTTCGCAAAAATATTAGGGAACATCATTAGGTCAATCGTGCCATACAAATCTTCAATTTTTATAATCGCCATTTCCTTGTTGGATTTTTTCGACAATAGTTTTTTGTATTCGGTCACAATTCCGCCACAACTAACTTCCATTCCGTCAATTAGCCCGCTATCATTCATCTTTTCGCCGTCATCATCCATATCCATTTGCTCTTCGTTGTCGCTTGTCATAAGCATATCGGCAGTAAGATTGAACTCAGAGAATTTGTCCACATATTTGCTTAGTGGGTGACCACTCATATATACTCCAGCGACTTCCTTCTCCATTTTCAATTTCGTCTGGTCATCATATTCGGCAATTATAGGATAATCCACTTTCAAATCGTCTTGCTTTAAGCTCGCATCTTCAAACATACTAAATTGCCCCGTCGCTTGGCGTTTTCTGTCGCTACTTATCTTGTCTATAATTCCGCTATACACTTGCATAAGTTGTGACCTTTTAACTCCAAAACAATCAAATGCCCCGCTTAAAATTAGGCTTTCTACACATCGTTTGTTGTGTGCCGACGAGTCGTTTCTATTTAGAAAATCCGCTATCGACTTGTATTCGCCATTCCTATTTCGCTCTTCTATGATTAGGTCAATTACTGAGATTCCGACATTTTTAAGCGCTGCTAGTCCAAATCTAATTTTGCCATCTTTTACACTAAAGAATGTTTGTGATTTGTTGATGTCTGGTGGCAAAACTTCAATTTTTTCTTCTTTTGCATATGTTATGTAGTTTTTGATTTCGTCCGCATTTGTTATACGGTTGTTAAGCACTGCCGTCAAAAATTCAGATATGTAGTGGCATTTTAAGTACGCTGTTTGATAACTTACATGAGCATAAGCGGCTGCGTGCGATTTATTAAACGCATACGAACCAAATTTCTCCATTTCGTCCCATAGTTTGTTAGCAACTTGTGCGTCAAGCCCCCGCTTTACCGCACCATCAACCGCCGGCTTATTACCTTCCGCTGGGCAACCATTAAGAAATACTTCTCTCTCCTTTTGTAGGTCCTTAAGTTTCTTTTTACCCATAAACTTACGCACACTATCGGCTCTACCAAGGGTATATCCCGCAAGCACTTGAACAATTTTCATAACTTGCTCTTGATATACTATACATCCGTAAGTAACATTCAAAATCGGTTCTAAAAGTGGGCTAACATATGTGATTTTGTCAGGATTGTGCTTGTTTCTGACAAATTCTGGAATACTATCCATAGGCCCCGGCCTATACATACTCACACCCGCTATAATGTCTTCAAGACAAGTCGGTTGTAAATCTCTCATAAACTTTTGGAATCCGCCCGACTCTAATTGGAACACTGCCTTCGTGTTGCCGGCGGAAATCATCTTATACACTTCCGGGTCGTCATATTCCATATGGTCAAAGTCTATATCTACGCCATGATTGTCTTTTATGTAGCCTATAGCCATCTTAATATCGGTTAAGTTTCTAAGCCCCAAGAAGTCCATTTTAAGTAGCCCTAGATGTTCTAGTTCGCCACCTACATATTGGCTAGTTGAAATGTCTCCGTTTTTGGCAAGTGGAATGTGCTTATCCAAGATGTCGCCACCTATAATAACTCCACAAGCATGTATTCCCGTTTGTCTTGGGCTATCTTCAAGTTTGTATGCAATATCCGCGACTCTTCTAATGTCGTCGTTATTATTGTACATCTCCACAAGTTCGGGAATGCTCTCATCTGGGTCATCGGGTTTTCTGCCTATTCCAAAGACTTTTGCGATTATATTAGGTCGCTTAACATTGTTAGGAATTGCCTTCGTTACTTGGTCAAGTTCGCTATATGGCACTTTCAAAACTCGCCCTACATCTTTAATCGCGTTTTTGGCAGCCATTGTTCCAAAGGTGATAATCTTACATACTCGCTCACTGCCGTATTTTTCCTTAACATAGTCAAAAACTTCACTTCGTCTACTATCTTCAAAATCGACATCAAAATCGGGTGCCGATACACGCTCAGGATTTAGGAAACGCTCGAAGAACAGACCATATCGCATTGGGTCAACGTTGGTGATTCCTATAAGGTAAGCAACAATACTTCCTACACCACTTCCACGGCCCGGCCCTACGGAGATTCCACGCTCTCTGGCGGCATTGATGTAGTCCCACACAATAAGATAATATTCCACATATCCCAACTTCGATATAACGCCCACTTCATACTCTATTCGGTCGCGAATTTCTTGCGTGATATTTGGATATTTTTTCTTGACACCTTCTTCAATCAAGTCCCTAAAATACTCGTTGGGGTCTTGACCGGTTATAGGCTCGTACTTAGGATACATATAATGGCCGTACACAAGTTTGAAATTACACTTATCTGCAATTTCAAGCGTTGTTTCTAGTGCGTCAAGGTCATTAGGGAACGCTTCCGCCATTTCTTCGTACGACTTAAAATAAAACTCGTCGTTAGGGAATTTCATTCGGTCGGGATCGTCGATTGTCTTACCCATCTGCACGCACATAAGAACATCTTGAGTCACGCTATCTTCACGATATATATAGTGCACGTCATTAGTTGCAACCGTCTTAATATTGTACTTTTTAGCATATTCTTTTAATTTTATATTAACTTCAATTTGTTCTTCCAACTTATGGTTTTGAAGTTCAAGATAATAATCTTCACCAAATAAATCCTTGTACCATCTTACCAATTCTTCCGCTTCATCATACTGCCTTTTAAGTATTGCTTGCGGAATATCCCCCGCCAAGCACGCGCTCAAGCACACAAGTCCTTCACTATAATCCTTAAGGGTGTTGCGGTCAATTCTTGGCTTATAATAAAAGCCCTTTTCAAACGCAATGGAGTTAAGTTTGCATAGATTATAATATCCCGTTTCATTCTTAGCAAGAAGCACTAAGTGATGAAGTTTTACCTTGCCTTGCTTATCTTCCAAATTGTCGCAAAGATAAAACTCACAACCAAAGATTGCCTTTATTCCTTGTTTTTCGCACTCATCAAAAAATGCGACCGAGCCATACATATTGCCGTGGTCAGTAATAGCAAGAGCGGGCATTCCCATTTCTTTAGCGACCTTAACGACCTTGCCTATTCTGGCAGCCCCATCAAGCAAACTGTATTCGGTGTGAACATGCAAATGCACAAAGTTTCCCATAATCTATCTCCTTTTAAAATTAAAATGTTGTTATTCTAAACCTACTCTTTTGAATTTCGTCGGCAATTTTGCAAATTTTCTCAAATCTATGATTAATCCCCGATTTCGAGATTTTTTCGCTATATAATTGCCTTAAGGTTTCTAGCGACTCGTCCGGATTTGCAAGTCTTAACATTGCTAGTTCCATCAACGGCTCATCAAGGTTCTCAAGCCCCATATTGTCTTGAATTATCTTTATTGCCTTCATTTGTCTTACCGATGCACTCACCGTTTTGTTCAAATTAGCATTAAAGCAATTTGTCTGACGATTTACATTATTCCTAACTTCCCTAATTGCGGCTTCGTTTTGAAGAGTAAGCACCGCATTAGGCGCCCCCACTAGCGCAAGTGCGTCGCATATAAGTTGGTACTCTTTAATATACACAACCGGGCTATTCTTCCTAATAGTCACCTTAGCAGGAATCTCAAACATCCCTAGAAGTTTTACAAAGTCTTCCGCCAAATTCTCGAAATTGAACACAAATTCAAGATGATATCCGCTAGTATTTTTTGAGTTGTTGTCATAATTTTTAATCACAATATTACTCGTAGCACAACTCACAAAGGCACCCTTAATATATGACCTTTTACAACAATCATCTGCAATTAAGAAATTAGAAATCCCATTGTTGATTCCCAAGAATCCGTCTTCGTCCAATTGCACAATCCCCATATCGACAAGCAATTGTTGTGTGACATCTTCGGGCAATGTAATTCTATATCGGATGTTCTTATTTATTGTTTCATCATCAGCAATTTCAAGTTCGCACTCTTGCCCATAATACTGCTTGATGATTCCGTTAATTTTAGGATACATCTCTTCGATTTCGGTAAAAATCTCCACCACATACTTCTTGTCACTTATATTCAACTGACCGCTACACTTTATAATCGCACTCAAAAAAGCAATTGCACAGCAATCATTTTCAATATTCTCTTTCAAAACTTCCAATTTCGCATCGTAAGCAAAAGACATCGCACACACTTCCTTATTATACTTTCTCTATTCTATCAAAAAAACGACTATTTTACCAGCCGTTTTTGAATAAATTTTAAAAATATTTTTATTTTATTTGTTTTGCAATCTCATAAGCCAACAAAGTAGCACGTTCTTTTGTATTAAGCCGTGATTGCGTGTCACCATGCTGAGCCCAATTTTTGTTGTTCACCACATCACTAAAAAACAAGAATTGCCCAAACTTTACGCCCAAATATTTCGCAGTAATACACCACGCACTACACTCCATTTCTACAGAAATTGCACCTTGTTCCTTTCTCTTTTTTATAAGCGATGGCACTTCTCTATAGAATGCGTCACAAGTCCAAGTTCGCCCCTTTTCAAAGGCAATATTATTATCGTCAAATACTTTCTCGATTGTTTTTGTGATGTCTTTATCGGTTTTTGCTCCTTCGTCATAAGACATATAATGATAACTCGCCCCTTCATCTCTTATTGCATCAGTTACAACAAGAAATTTAGTAGGGTCAAAATCTTCATCAATAAGCCCAGCCGTACCGCAAGCCAAAAAGTTTTTTACACCAAATACCGCAAATTCTTCCATTGTCGCACACGCATTAGGTGATCCTACATAAGGAACGACAAAAAGGATGTCGCCAATAGCATATATCGGGTGCTTATCTTCCCCCGCTTGCAAAAAGTCCACTTCCACAACATTGTCGCTAATGGAATCAAGAACATTCTTTAAAGTCCTACAATATGTCATTACGCAAGTTGTTGCATTATGCTCCGCTATATAATTTTTAAGAGCAAAGTGTTTTGGCAAATTACACTTCTCCGGTGTCAGATATGGCGATTCGTCATAAAATCTATCATCAAATGGATGATTCATAGTTTTCTCCTTAGTTAAAAGTTTTAAATTTTGGTATTTTATCTATATTTGCGACTTGTTCTGGCGGAATATTGTACTTGTCCACAATATTCATCCCCCTATGGTTTTTCCCAACCCTATCGGGGTAGTGCGCGTCACTATCGATTATAAATGTTACGCCCGTAGCAACCATATCCTTAATTTGTTCTTCGGTAAAATTAATAACCTTTCCATTAAGTTCGATGTAGGTGCCCACTTCCTTAGCCACTTCGCATATTTTAACTGGGTCAACATAACAACGATGGCTATTAATGTGACTCAATATGTCTATTTTATATGTTCTAAGTGCTTTTATGTATGCTTGAGTGTTTTTCTCAATTTGCTTTTTACTTTTTCCACCTATTCCTAGTACATTAGGTACCCAAAATGTAAAGAATGCTTTAAGCGACCTAGGTTTAAAATTAGCATGATACCCAACAACTAATATATCTACAATATCTCGTTTGCTTTTCGCCAAGTCAATAGTTCCGTCTAGGTCTATAAGATTGCTCTCTAGCCCGCACAAGATGTCTATCTGCCCCTTATACTTATTGCGCAAATCTTGAATCTCTATTCGCATTTCGTTGTATTCTTTTGGAGTGATTCCATAATATGCTTGCGAAAAGGAATGCTCAGTAATAGCAATTTGTTTTAGCCCACGCTTTATTGCCGACTTTACATTGTCTTCCACCGTCCCCGAGCCGTGTGTATATATTGTATGTGTATGATAATCACCAAATAATCTCATTAGTAAATACCCCTTTTCTATTCTATAACTTTAATTTCAAGTTGTAGGTCTATGTCATATATCCGTTTAATTTCCGACTTAATGCGACTTATAAGCATCGTCACATCTTCACTAGTCGCATTGCCACAATTAACAATTATGTTTGCGTGTTTTGGGCTGACCATCGCTCCACCGATGCTGTATCCCTTTAGCCCCGCTTCTTCTATAAGTTTTCCTGCCGAATACCCTAGCGGATTTTTAAAAATACACCCTGCACTTGGAAGATTAGGAACAATTGCCCGCCTAAACTCTCCTATCTCTTTAAGTCGTAATTTTAATGCTTCTTTATCGCCTTTTTCAAGCGACATTTGAACCCTTAATATAATGTCAGTATCTTTAAAAATGGACTTTCTATATCCAAATTCACACTCCGCATTGTCAAGCAACTTGATTTTGCCGTCAATTATTGCCAACACGCTTTCCACAACATCAGACATCTTAAAATTAGACGAACTTGCGTTCATTTTGACCGCCCCGCCAATTGTCGCAGGAATCAAATATCCGTCTTCAACACCTTTAAGTCCGCGTTTTACACACTCCATAATCACAGTGTTAAGATTTGTGCCAGCAAATGCAATGACCGACTTCCCTTGGAATTCGATGTGATTTAGACGGGTCATTTTTATAATCACTCCGTCATAGCCGTCGCTACTAAAAAGCACATTCGACGCATTGCCCATTATAAAATACTTCACATCATTTTGAGTCAAAATATCAAGTATTTTTAGCAATTCTTCAGTCCCGCTAGGCTCTACAACCACACTGGCTTTCCCACCTATTTGGAATGTGCAATTTTGCCTTAAATCAACATTTTTTTGTATTTTTGTGACTTTTTTCAATTTTGAAAGAACATTTTTTAAATTACTATTCATAGTTTACTCCAAATAAATATTTTCTCCAAATAAATTCGGATAATTATTTGTAATATATATTCCTAGTAAAATATTCTTGTTAAAATTCTTTTCCGTCAATTTTTACGCAACACCGCCTAAATTTTTCTTTAAAAAATAAATATTGCGTCTTCATTTTCGCCATTACTATTTGTTGAAAAATTCATATATCTTTTCCGCTTGCGTTTTGTTAACCCCTTTAACTTTGTTCAACTCAACAAGCGACGCTTTACTAATGCTATCATATGATTTAAAGTACTCATAAAGTGCCGTCACAGTCGCTTCTCCCACACCATCTATTGCAAGCAATTTTGAGCGTAAAGTGTTTTTATTTCGTGTATTTTTGTGATATGTAATTGCAAATCTATGGGCTTCGTCACGCACATTTTGGAGTAGTTTAAGTGCATAATTACTTCTCGGCAAAATATATGGCTCGCTTTCATTTGGTTTGTATATTTCTTCATTTTTCTCAGCAAGCGACACCATATCGACCTTAAAATCGTTATTCTCCGCCACTGAATATGCATAACTTAGTTGTCCCTTTCCGCCATCTATCATAATTAGGTCGGGCTTGCAATCAAAACTCACATCGCCATTGCCATATTCCGCAATTCTTCGAGTCAAAATCTCTCTCATACTATCGAAGTCGTTATTCTGGTCACTACTTATTTTGAACTTCCTATAATGTGCTTTATTTGGCTGAGCATTAGTAAACACCACCATACTTGCCACCGTATTTGTTCCACTTATGTGGCTTATGTCGTAGCCTTCTATCCTATATGGCATTCTACTAAGATTAAGAATTTCTTGAAGCGACTTCATCGCACCCACTGTTTTTAATTCCCTTAATTTATCTCTTGTAATGCTCTTTTCTAAGTCTTGTTTTGCGTTAAGGCAAGCAAGGTCAAGTAGTTTTTTGTACTTCCCTTTTCTAGCAAATATCACATCAATTTTTGTTTTACTATTGTTATTTAAAAATTCATCCAATGCTTCACTTTCAAAAGGCAACACCACATTTTTAGGAATCACATTTTCCATATAATACTGCGAAATAAATGACTCCATCGTATTTTCCATAGTGTCAATGCTTAGCACATTAAAGTTGTTGAGCCCTATCATACTCCCGCCACGAACAACAAGCACCGAGATAATTGCGCTATGATTGTTCTCTTCATATCCAAACACGTCCACGTCGACCACTGTTGACAAATTGCTTACTTGCTTTTCGTTAATTTTCTCAATTGTCTTCAGATTGTCCTTATACACTATTGCCCGCTCAAATTGTTCCACTTCCGCACACTGCATCATTTTTTCTGTAAGGATTTTTTTGGCTTCGGTCAAATCCCCCTTCAAAAAGTTAACAACCTTCTTCACTTCTTCCATATATTCCGCTTCCGAACATCGTCCGGTGCAAGGAGCAAGACAATTGCCAATTTGATAATTAAGGCACTCCCTACTAGCCTTCGGGGTATTGCAATCTCTTAACCTAAATGTGTTGTTGATAATGTCATATAGTTCGCTAGCCTTAATGTTGTTGAAAAACGGTCCAAAATACAACCCGCCGTCTTTTTTCACTTTGCGAGTAATCTCAATCTTCGGGAATTTAGTTTTCATATTGATTTTTATATACGGAAATGCCTTGCCATCTTTAAGTAGAATGTTGTAAAAAGGCTGGTGATGATGAATAAGGTTGCTTTCAAGATTGAGTGCTTCAAATTCGCTAGTCGTCACAATATAGTCAAAATCATACACATTACTGACCATTTGAGCCACTTTCTCAGTTTTCCTAGTATTTACGAAATAACTACTAACCCTGTTTTTAAGTTTTTTCGCTTTGCCGATGTAGATTATATTGCCATACTTATCGTACATCTTATATACCCCCGGCGTAAGCGGAAGTTGTTTTGTTTTTTCTCTTAAATATTCTATTCTTTCCATATATTTATTATATATCACAACTTAAAAAATTAAAAAGTAATTTACTGACTTTTAAATAAAAAACACATTAAGCAATATATAACTTCCTTACAAATTGCTCTAATGTGTTTTTCGCTATATTAGGACTTAATTAGCCATCACATAATCCACTCCGCCCAGCATTATGTCGTTTATGATATTTGTTTTTATGCCATAATACATAAGTTTTCCGCACCTAGTAGTACGCACCGCTCCACATTGTTTCATTAACTTTAATTGATGGCTCACCGTCGTTTGATTAAGACCTAGCACCACACTCAAGTCGTTGACACACATATCCGAAATGCTAAGTGCTGTAAGAATTTTAATTCTCGTCACATCTCCAAATATGCTAAAAAAATCCTTTAGTTGTTGTAACATCTCGCTACTTGGCATATATTCCACAATGCTATCTCTCTGCTTTTGCGACAACCCTAATATATTATCCATAAAAAAATCCCCTTCTTTTCACAACTTTATTTTAATATAAATACTCAACATTAACAAAAGTAAATTTTGTTGCATATTGAATTATAATAAAATATTTTGCAATTTGGAGGGGAATATGTCTTATCAAGACCAAATATTTTTAATTTTAGTTTTGTCAATTTTGACAAGTGCCGACGGCGACATCGCCAACGACACCAACTTTTTGTTACTACTACTTTTAGTGCTATCTACTAGCCCTACATCAAATACAAGTTGTAATTCGTGCAACCGATTTAGTTGTTTCTAAAAATTGTCCTTATTACTCTCAAGCAATGCTTCTTGATTTGCAATGGTCAAATTCTCAATTAAGTCATCCAAGTCGCCATTTAGGAATGCATCCAAATTATATACTGTGTAATTAATGCGGTGGTCTGTCAAACGACCTTGCGGATAATTATATGTCCTTATCCTTTCGCTTCTATCGCCGGTCCCAACTTGGTTTTTGCGATTTTGTGCGTAGTTTTCGTCGCTTTCCGTTTTGTATAGGTCGTACAATTTACTCTTTAATACCGCAAATGCCTTTTCCTTGTTCTTAATCTGGCTTCTTTCATCTTGGCAAGTAACCACAAGTCCCGTAGGCAAGTGGGTAAGCCTAATGGCACTATCGGTTGTATTTACGTGTTGTCCACCAGCACCACTACTACGATAAATGTCCATTCGGATGTCTTTTTCGTTAATTTCAATGTCAACATCTTCTTGTTCTGGCAATACCGCAACTGTGGCTGTAGATGTGTGGATTCTGCCTTGGCTTTCGGTTTCTGGCACTCTTTGTACTCTATGCACTCCGCTCTCATACTTTAATTTTGCGTAAGCGCCTTTTCCCTTAATCATAAAGGAGCATTCCTTCATTCCGCCAAGTTCGGTTTCGTTAGCATCAAGCATCTCCAATTTCCAACCTTGCTTAACTGCGTACATACTATACATTCTAAATAGCACCCCGGCAAAAAGGCTCGCTTCTTCGCCACCTGCACCGCCACGGATTTCCATAATAACGTTTTTCTCGTCGTTCTCGTCCTTTGGCAATAATAAAATCTTTAAGTTGTCTTCCGCCTTAGTTAACTTCTCTTTGTTCTCTAGAATTTCTGATTCGGCAAGTTCTCTTAATTCGGGGTCACTCTCAACACTAAGCAGTTCTTCCGCTTCTTGCAATTGTTTTGTGATGTTGCAATACTCGTCGTACGCTTCAATTATAGGTTGAAGATTGCTATATTCTTTTGACAATTCCTTAAACTTCTTATTGTCCGATATTATATCGGGATTGACAATATCTTCACTTATTTTAATGTAATTCTTCTTTATATTTTCTAACTTCTCTACTAACATTTTTCTGCCCTTATTATTCTACTTATATTGTTGTAATCTTTTATTATTGTAATATTTTTAAAATTCTTTTGCAATAGTTTAATCACATCATTTTCTTGATTTTCGCCAATTTCCAAATATAGAACACCATTATTTACAAGATGCTTCGGTGATTTTTCCGCTATAATCCTATAAAAATCAAGTCCGTCAACCCCGCCATCAAGTGCAATATGCGGGTCAAATTTTCTTACTTCCTTTTGTAAAAATTTAATGTCGCTATGTTTTATATATGGCGGATTTGACACAATTACATCAAAAACACCAACAATATTATCTAGCATATTTGACCTTACAATCGATACTGGCAAATTATTGTGTCTTGCATTTTTTATTTGCATTTTGATTGCCTTACGACTCACATCACTAAGCGTCACTTCTTCAAATCCTGCTTTTTTTAGTGCAAGCCCTATACACCCCGACCCTGCACACAAGTCAAGAATTGAGCACTCAACATCCTCCCGCTTTATAATCTCGTCCGTCATAAGTTCTGTTTCTGGGCGGGGCTTTAGCGTATGCTTACTTTCTATAATCTCAACCCCCATAAAATTGGAAAAACCGATAATCAATTGAAGCGGAACGCCACGCAGTCTTTTTTTGACTGCTTTTTTTAGTCGTTTGTACTCTTTCTCTTCCAAATCGGTCTTTATTAAAATATCTGCCTTAGAAATTCCTAAAAGGGCTTCACAAAGAAATGCAAACTCTTGATTTGCATTATCTGAGCATTTTGATAATTTTTCTACCAATTCTAATTTTACGCTTTTAAAGTCTTTCATATAACCACTAAATAATAAAAAATAGGCCTACAGCCCATTTTTTAGTCCAAATTATATTTCTTTTTAAATTTGTCTGCTCTACCTTGAGTATCAACCACTTTTTGTTTTCCACTAAAGAATGGGTGGCACTTATCACAAACTTCAACCTTAATTGTATCACCTTTTACAGTAGATTTGGTTTTAAATTTATTGCCACAACCACAAATAACTTCAACTTCGTGATAGTCTGGATGGATATCTTTTTTCATAAACTTTCACCTCTTATAATATTAATGCTTACTTATTTTACAATAAAACTTTACGATAGTCAACACTTTTTTCATATTTATTTTTTTAAACATCCTATTAATCCAAAACCTTGCATCTAGACTACACCATTTCGCAGTCGCAAAAGCCTTTAAACTTCCAAATTGCATATTGACAGTATTTTTTTGTTATGTTAAAATTATAAAAATGGAGATAATATGGATTACGCACAACTAAACGAAACAAAAAACGAACTAATTGCTTTGCAACAACAAATAAATCAAAACTCAAAGCGATTACTAATTTTAAATAAAAACACAAAAGAGAGAAGCGATGTTGTTAAGTTCTTGCAATTAGCATATAAAACGATGTCAGAAGAATTGAAGGTCTTAAATTCGGAGTATTTTGATATTATAAAGCCCGATAATAGCAATAACTTAAATAAAGAGATAATGTCGGGAATTGCTTGCACACTTTGTAATAGAATTGTACCCAACGAGACCCTTTACGACACCGTTTGCGCACTTCTTGAAAAATCAAATACTTCAAATTATTTGACCTTAAAAACACTCATTAAACAATCTAAAAAGCCACTTGTTGACATTCCTAAAAAGATAATGAGCAACAACCTTAACTGCAAATTGTATATGCCCGATTGTGGCGACCCAATCGACCCAAAACTAATGTTTAAGACATTTGAAGTTGAAACTTTTGTAGTGGATGATTTGAAGTCTATATCATACCCTAAGGACATTGGCCAATTTGTTGCTATGTGCGACGAACCTGCGATAATCGAAAAATCTACTGGCGAGATTATCCAGCAAGCCATGGTGAGTTATTTTACCGTAAAATTGTCCGATCGATTCGCAAAATTTCAATTTGTAAAATAATTATATAATGGAGAAATTATGACACTTGAACAACTAAACAAAACAAAGGAAGCACTGCTAGAATATAGAAAAATTGTACTCCAGACTTCTAAAAGAGTTAGGCTAGTATATCACAACACCACAAGTAAAAATAAAGAAAACGAAAATATTGTGATTTTATTAAATTCTTTTGACGAGATTTTTAATGACTTTTCGTTTATAGAAGAAGAGTATCTTAGCAAGATTACCGAGTCACATAGCAATTCAAAACTTAGTGAGAATATAAGAAAAAATCTTTCATCATACATCGCCAATGAAATCACTTTTGGTGAAAGCCTATACGATGAAATTGAAGAGACCCTTGACCTTACTGACAATGCAGAATTGTACGAAACCACAAAACTCATTATGAAACAGTGCAAAAAAGTTTTAATTGATATACCAAATAAAATATTGAATAACAACCTTAATTGCGAATTATATACTCCCGATTGTGATGATCAATTTAATCCCAAAACAATGATAAAAGCACAAAAAGTGGATTCAATTATTGTAAATAGTGTAGAAGACTTGGAACAATATGATGAATTGGGCGATTTTGTAGACGCTTGCTATACTCCAGCAATAATTGACAAAGCCACTGGCAAAGTATTACAAAAAGCAGTAGTGGATTACTACTCAATCGGTCTTCCTACATCGCTAAATGACTTCAATCATATTAGATAACAAAAAAAACTCGCTACTGTAAAAGTCCTATTAAAAATATAAGGCCTTACAATAGTGAGTTTTTTATTTGTTTTTAATTATCCGTTTTAAAATGTCATAGATGTCGCCCGCACCCAAAACCAGCACACAACCACACAAGTCCATACTAGTTAAATACTCTTTCAGCTCCTTCCTTGTTGCCAAATATTTTTTGTTATTATGGACGATACTTTTATATAGTTCTTTTGCACTCCCCCCAGTCATATATTTTTCTCTTGCGGGGTATGTTTTGAAAATCGCCACGCTATTAGCCAAGGAAAAGCACTTAGAAAATTCCTTTTTCAGACCAATAGTCCTTGAGTATGTATGTGGTTGAAAAATCACAGCGATTTTGCCATATATGGATGTCGCGGTATTGATGCTATTTCTAATTTCTGTAGGATGGTGCGCGTAGTCGCATATTATCGGAACATCACGCAAAACGCCAACTTTTTCAAATCTCCTACGCACACCTTGAAAATTCCTACACGAGTTATATATTATCGACACATCCACATCATACAAAAGTGCGACCGCCACCGCACACAGCATATTTTGTGCATTATGAAATCCCACCACATTGCTTTTAAATGTTCCAATATATCCTTTGTAATACACATCAAATCTATAGCACCCGTTATTTAGAAGTCGCAAATTTTGGCCACTCACATCAAAATTTTGACCAAACCCCACATTGACTACATTTACCTTTGCAGTTATTTTTTTAGCAAAATCTATGTTGTCAAAAATCACGACATTTTCAGTGGTATTATTTGCAAGATTTAGAAATGCACTCTCTACATCCGACAAGTCTTGATAATAGTCGGTGTGGTCAAGTTCGATTGCGGTGATTACACTGGTGCTAGGCGACAAATACTTAATGCTATTTCTATACTCACAGCCTTCCGTTAAAAACAGCCCAAAATTTCCTATCACCGAATTACCAAATGCAACACTCTCTCCGCCTAAGTGAATGGACGGGTGAATACCTGCATTTATAAAAATCTCGCCCAACATCGCAGTTGTCGTTGTTTTGCCATGCGTCCCCGACACCACAATTGACCGCTCGTACATTTTGCTAAGCACTCCCAAAAATTCCGACCGCTCCATGCAAGGAATGTTAAGCCTTCGGGCTTTCACCAACTCCACATTATCTTTCTTTATCGCCCCCGAATACACCACAAAATCAACATCTGTCGTCACATTTTTCTCGTTGTGCCCTATATTTACATTTATCCCATATTCCCTTAGTTTTTTAGTTTCTAAATTCTCGCAAGCGTCCACACCAGTCACAATTGCCCCAAATCTATCGCAAAAAAGGGCCAATGCACTCATCGACACCCCGCCAATGCCCACAAAAAATATTTTTTGTTTTTTAAAATTTTGCAAATTTCTCATAAAAATATATATGAATGTATGCAAAAAAAGTTGTATGTCCTAAAAAAAATGTGATATAATCCATATAAGTAATAGAAAATTACTTAACAAAAAAGGAAGGTACAAAATGAAAATTTCAGACGTAAGAGTTCGTTTAATCCAAAACGAAGAATCTAAGCTAAAAGCAGTAGCAAGCATCACTATAGACGATTGTTTCGTAGTGCATGAAATCAGAGTATTAGAGGGTCAGCAAGGTTACTTCGTAAGAATGCCACATCGCAAAACTCCAGACGGACAATACAAAGATGTTGCACACCCTATCAATACCGAAACAAGAGAACTTGTAAACAAGGTTGTTCTTGAGGCTTTCGAAAAAGAAAAAGCAAACCCAACAACATCTGCTGAATAATTTAGATATTATAAGGCCCATTTAATGGGTCTTTTTTAATGCACTTTCTAGCCAACAAAATACAGCACTTTTAAATTCTTCCCTATTAATTTCTATTTCGAATTTCATATAACGAATAAATACTATATATATTCAACAAATTTAAAAATGGACAATACACAATTTCAAAAGATTATTAAGATAAAAAAAATAGCGGTGTAAATCACTGCTATTTTTTATTATATTATTATTTAGTTATACAAACTTTCTTGTGTGCTTTTTACGACTTCACAAGTGTCAATGGTTGGTAAAGCCCCCTCAGATGTAGTCCAAACATTATTACTCAACATACCATTCCACAACGATTTAGTCTTCATTTTGCTTAGGCTTCTACCGTTATTTACATTCTCAGACTTATTGAATGCCTCATAAATTCCCTTCAAAGGATTAGGAACTTTAGGGTCCTTAAGCCCAGAATTGCTTTCATAATAATAGTCGAATATAAAGCCTACAGTTCTATTCTTAGTGCTCTCGCCAACAATCCAGCCAACATTCCAGTTGTTGTGAACTTCGCTCGAACTTACTGCATAAGACGAACCTTGTTTTGGGCTTGCTACCGAATAAACTTTGTATATTACTCCACCTTCTTTGGTTGAGTTGCTATAATGAATAGACCATACAATGCCCGCATTATCATCTGCTGACAATCCTGCTTTGGTGTAGCAATTCTTCACAACACCTTTGGTCAATACGCAAATCAATCCGCCAGAGTATTTCCCTTCTAGTGTTACCGTGCTTTCAACACCAACATTTTCAACAACTGCTTCAGTATTTGCATCAATATTTGAAGGATATTGAGCACCATTAAAGTCAAATGTTTCTTTACTAATGTCAAGTTTGCAAGCAAATTGTGTATTTACTAATGCAACAACACCACCTACATAATATCCATTAATGTAAGAGTTTTCAACAACACAATCCTTGACTGCGTGATTTGAAGTTGCATTTAACGAACCAACAATTCCACCAACAACCGAATTTTCCTTGCTAGCATCAGCCGATAATGTAGCCGATACATAACAACTAGAAACCGTACCTACGGAATATCCTGCTATTCCACCTACATTTGCAGTTCCACTTGTAACAACACCATATCTAGTTGACGATGCGTCGTTCCCACTCAAAACTACATATGTGTTATTAATTGTGCCGTTGTTTTGTCCTACAGCACCACCGATAGATGTATAACCCTTAGCGGTAATCATTATTTTGCCACTTATTTTGTTACCATTTGTAGCACTTATAACATTATAATTTATACCAGCAATTCCGCCCGCACCATAATTTGAAGAGCCGGCAACAACTAGTTTTGTAATAGTAAGCAAATCGCTCTCGCCACCAACTTCTACATTACATACCTTGCCCTTATTTTCGCCTACAATTCCACCAACACCATATTTTGCGTCAATCTCACCATTAACAACTTTACACTTATCAATTGTTCCGTTGTTTTGACCTGCGATTGCACCTGCATAAGTTTGTTGACCTTTAATTCTTACATCTTTTAGAGTAATTCCGCTAATGTAAGCACCATTGCCCAATACTCCAAATAGTCCTGCATATTCATAATCTGCCGATTCAATTGTAAGCCCAGAAAGTACAACAGCATCTACTCCCGTAGCGACTACTAACTTACCGGTAAATGGTTTTTCTTTAGTTCCTATTGGAACCCACTCGCCAGCGGTCGAAAGGTCGATGTCTTGACTCAAAACATATGTTCCGCCCAAGTTGTTTCGCATTTGATTGAACACTTCATATCCTGTAATTGCAGTAGCACTCTCTTCGCCTTCAAAATTGTCGTCTACATATGTATCTTTGAATGTCAAAATTGGGTATCCGTCATTTTGAGTTAGGTCAATCTTCCACACACTCAAATTCCAGTAATAAATTTCTTCCGAAGACAAATCTGCTTCAATATCGACCTTGCCAGAATCATCTATAGTAATCTTCTTCTCATAGTATTTGTATGAGATAAGTTTTGAAAGGTTCTTCAACATATTGTCGGTTAGAGCATTTGTTGTACCCTTCTGAGAAATCTTATTGCTCTTATATTCTATATCTGCCATCTTACAACCCAATAAGGAATTGTTAGACTCATAATAATTACCTACAATTTTATTTACATTCTCATGGTCCAAGTTCTCAGCCACAATTCTACCCTGTTTGCTGTATGCAAAACCACATATATTAACAATTGAATAACAATCCTTAATATTTGCACCCAAATCACCAGAATATCCCGAACCGCTTCCGCTTATAGGCATATATTGGTTCTTTCCTACGATTCCACCATACAATTTACCGCCATAAACATAAGCTAAACCTTTAGAATATGAATTAATTACGATTCCGCCATAGTTGTGACCAGCAATTCCGCCAATTGTACCCAGTAAGTCATTGTCAACATTGCCCATATTAACATTTGCACTTACTCTGTCAATTCTTGCAACACTTCTACTATTCTTTTGGTTTGTGCTTTGGTTAATACCTGCAACACCACCAACAAATGCTGAAGATGTTGTGCCAGTAATGGTTGCCGACTTGATTTCACAAAGCGTAATTTTACCTTTGTTTATACCAGCGATTGTTCCTACTTGTTTATTTTGGTTATTGGCTTCAATTGTTACATTATCCAATTTCAAGTTCTTAACCACACCAGTAGAACCGATTGATTGGAACAATCCTACATTGTCAAGGCTAGAATCGGTGATTTTCATATTGCTAATGGTGTATCCGTTGCCATCAAAAGTCCCCGATAGGCTTGGAAGTGGTTGGAAAGTAGTGTCAAGGCTACCCAAATCGATATTGTCGGTCAAAACATAACTCTTGTCGGCAGTATATATTGTTTCATCTGCCGAGCCGATTCTTTGCAATTCTTCCGCTGTATCTATTCTGTAAGGGTAAGCAAGACTTCCATCACATACAATGATGTCACAACCAATATTTCTGAATTTCGCATTGTTGGTCTTAAATACAACCTTTGCACTTCCGCCACTTACTGCAGTGAATGTTCCGGTAGCAACGCCGTTTTTCTTGTCAATATTGCTATTTTCCACTTTAACGACATTCTCGTCACTACTTGACACAGTTACGGTCGTGTAAGAATTGGGATTCTCCATATCAAGATTGACCTCAAAAGACTCCCCTGCGTCCTTATATATCGTGTGGGCTTTTAGTGAAATCACCTCGTTGTCTTTCACAAGGTAAAACACTCCAAAGCCTACAGAAACTGCTAAAATTATTACTACTAATGTTACTAAAAATCTCTTCATAATTTTCCCTTTCCCCCTTATTGTTACTTATATTATACTCCAATATAATCCTACTGTCAATCCCCAAAATTTAGGCATATTAAATATAATTTAATATTTTTTAATCTAGGGACAGTTTGCGACTTCTCCAAACAATATGATAATTATTGATTTTTTTTAAGCATAGGTATATAATATCATAAAAAAATTCCATTGTAAATATCTAATTTCAAAATTTTAACGCAAATAACTTTAAATTTATTGTTGCTTGCTTTTTTGATTTGTTTGGGTTATAATGTGGAAAGAACTAATGATAAGGAGCGTTTACCGAAGTGGCATTTTGTAATTTTAGTGGTGACAAGATAAGTGAAAATAGCGTAATACTTGACAATATGTTTTTTACCGAATTTTTGCCAATTGCAAGCGAAAGTTGTGTGAGAGTATATTTGCTTGGATTATATAAGTGCAATACTCCGCTTAGCCAAGACAACAACTTGGAGTCCTTTGCTCGCATCCTCAATATGACCGAAGACGATGTAATGAGTTGTTTCTATTTTTGGCAAGAACTTAATGTGGTGCAAGTTATCAATCAAAACCCTTTTGAGGTAAGGTACTTGCCACTAAAGAAGGCTTCCGCAAAATTAAAGAAATTCAATCCCGACAAATACAAGACTTTCAATCTAAAAGTGCAAGAATTATTGTGTGATAGGATGATAAGTGTAAAGGAATTTGAAGAATATTACAACACCATTGAGAGCCTACACATCGACATCGACGCATTCCTAAAGATTGTGGAATATTGTGTAGAGTTAAAGGGGCAAAATGTGGGTTATACTTACATCTTGTCAATAGCCAAAAACTGGGCGTATGAAGGCATAACCACATTGGAGCAAGTTAATGACCGCCTTGAAGAACAAGTCAAAAACACATCGCAAGTGACCGTTATTTTGAAGGCGCTTGGCATAAAACGTTCGCCTACTACGGACGAATATCAGATGTTTCTTAACTGGACGAAAGAATTGGAGTTTCCACTTGATACTATTACATATCTTGCTAGTCGTCAAGGCAAAAATTCGGGCGGAATGACAAGACTTAATTCAACCATTTTGAAATGCTACTCATTAAAGAAGTTTAGCACCACCGAACTAAAGGAATTTTTCGACAACGAGCGAGAACTATATGACATCGCCAAAATTGTATGCAAAAATCTTGGCCTTTATTACAACAACCTAGAAAATGTGGTCGAAAGTTATATATCGGCATGGTTTACACTTGGCTACGACAAATCCGCGCTTTCAAAAATCTCCAATTACTGCTTCAAATTAAGCATCAAAACCTTGCAAGGAATGGACTCCAAAATCAATCAACTTTTCAAACTTGGGCTTCTAAGTGCGGGCGACATTGATAATTACATCAACAATTTAATTAAGGGCGACAACGAAATCCTTAACATTCTTCAGACTCTTAAAATTGAAAGGCAAGTAAATAGTAGCGACAGACAACTATTTAAAACTTGGAAGTTTGACTGGAATATGAGTGACGAAATCATCAATTATTCCGCAAGCGTGAGTTCGGACAAATATATGCCATTGCAGTATTTGAACAAAATTCTTAGCCAACTTCATCTCAACAACATATCCACCCTTGACAAAGCGAAGGATTTTATTGGGAAAATGCCTAGCGAAAGAATAACTACAGCACCTAAGAAATTTGACGAGCGAACCTATACTAAAGAACAACTTAATTCGTTGTTTGTTGACATATCGGAGGTGGAAATCTAATGGATATAAAGGAAATACTAAAAAAAGAATTTAAAGAGCGAAAATTAAAAGCCGAATACAATGCCGACATCAATTTGACAAAAGTTTTTGACCAATTCCCAGAGTTTAAAAATCTTTACAACTCCATTAGGTCGCTACAACTAGACTATGCAAAATTAAAATATAGCGGTCAAGATACGATAAAGGTTGTTGAATCCATAAAAAAATTAAAAGCCGACCTTAAGGCATTTGCCAATTCCCACAACATTGACCTAACCACTCTAAAACCGCAATACAATTGCAACAAATGTAAAGATAGCGGAATCATCAACAACACCCCTTGCGAGTGTTTTAATGCCGAACTATCGAAAGCACTTCTTGGCGCTAGCGGGCTTCAATACTCTAATTTGCCAGATTTTGACACTATGAGTTATGACATTATATCTGACCCAAAACAAAAACAAAATTACTCCGTATGTTGCAACATCTTCAAGGAATACATTGCAAAATTAAAAACAACCGACAAAAAACTATTCTTGCTGAGCGGACAGGTGGGAGTGGGCAAAACGCACATTTTAAAAGCGACCACTCACGAAGCAATCAAAAACGGATATTTTGCTCTATATACTACAGCATTTGATTTAAATAAATCATTCCTTAACTATCATTGTGCAAAACTTGACGAAAAGGATGCTATTCTTGACAAATATCTATCTTGCGACTTACTACTAATTGACGACTTGGGCACTGAAAACAAACTCAATAACGTTACGGTTGAATATTTGTACTTGATTATCAACCAACGCCTTGAAACGGGGAAAAATACAATCATTACAACAAATCTCAATATGTCACAATTAAAAGATATGTATGATGAGCGAATTATGAGTAGAATTTCAAATAAAAAAACATGCGTCCAAGCGACTATGCAAGGCAATGATTTAAGAATAAACTAAAAAGGCTAAATCATTTTTTGATTTAGTCTTTTTTCTTTACACCCTATATTGCAAAAGCATTTGCTTATCTAGGTCCGACACCCTATAACTATCACGGCATTTGCTAACGAATTTGTTAATAACGAAATCATTAAGTTTGTGAGTTTTTAAAAAATCTTCCACCTTATCCCTTTGCTTTATAAAAGCATCACACATAAGCCAAGCCACGCACATATTTACATAATATTCCTTTTCTTTCTCAAAATGATTACATATATCCAGCACCCTATCTATGTAGTCATCATCCAAGAATTTAAATAGTATAACTAGTCCACATCTTCTCACAAACGGCTTCTCGTTGCCCAACAATTCATTAGCCAAATCAAAATATTTTGCTTTGTTTTCACTATTGATTTTAAATTTCAACAAGTCGCAATTTGCCCAATTATCTACAACTTCAACATAGTCATACAAATGCTTCTTCATAAGGTCAAAATTGTCAATTTTAGGTATTAAGTATCCACTTATTGCCAAATTGTCGTATGTTATTGGCAAATTGCACAATAGAAAAGACAAAAAATCACCTTTTGCAATCTCATTTACAATTTGTTTAATCCTTTTTGACGGAATAGCCAAACACTCGTACTTTGTATTTATAATCTTTTTTGTCCACTCCACTCTTTCCTTATTTGATTCGCTCTCCAAAATTTTTTGGAACTCGACCATATCTTCTTGTGTCCATTTGTTGCGTACTAAATTCATACTCTACTCCTTATGTAAATTCTATCACATTTTTATATCACTATCAAAATATTTTTAAAAACCAAACTCACAAAATTTACAACAAATAAAAAACACAACACCTTTCACAAATTATGCTAATTTTTCAAATCAATAAAATTAAGTTAAAAATTGTAAAATACTCTTGCTTTTAATTACTTTTTTTAATATAATATCAATGTGCTAATGCATTATCTTCACAATGTACAACAAAACTTAATATAATATGCAGGGGTGTCTGAGCGGAGAGAATGCCCCAAAGTGGCATTCGGTATGACGGGCTTCCGTAGGCACGCTACGGACGAAACTTGCTTTCGACCGCTCATATCGTATAGTACATTATATCCACAATGTACAACAAAACTTAATATAATATGCAGGGGTGTCTGAGCGGTCGAAAGAGCATGATTGGAAATCATGTAATGTGCAAGCATTCGCAGGTTCAAATCCTGTCCCCTGCGCCAAACAAAACAAATTAGAGTGTGCTGTAGGAAAAGTCTTTTTTAAGATTTTTCTTTTTTTATTTTATAATCGTATACAAATTTTACTAAAGTGTGCTATACTTAAGCCATAATAAGATATAAATCAAAATAAAAGGTGGGTTATGAATTTTTATCACGGAAGTAAAGATGATAACATTTCGGAACTTACAACAAGTCACAGCCGAGACGGATATGTTTATGCGACATCAAGCAGGCTTGTTGCCTTGACATATATGGCACGAAGAAAACCCAATCTTTTTTCATCATTCAATGGTCAAGAATGCTTTTTTGAACTCAAGCCAAATCTTTTTAAAGAAACGGTCAGAAATAAAAGTGGATACATATATCTTTTGGAAAACAAAGATTTTGAGCCAGTTCCACAAAGTAATAGATGCGGGCATCAAAATTGCTACAAAATAAATGAAAATGTAAAAATTGTAGACAAAGAATATATCAAAGATGCATATGAAGAATTGTTAAAATATGTAGAAAGTGGAGAATTTAAAATCTTAACCGAAGACGAGATTCCGTATGAACGAAAAGAGCAAATGATTAAACAAATTAAGGACATCGCAAAATCGTTGCCCGAGATAGAACTTAACAATCCCGACAACTTTTGGAATATATTTTAAAGGAATAAAAGATGGATAACATTATAGAAATTAGAAACTTGCATAAGAGTTTTGGTGACATCCACGCAGTTAATGGTCTAAGCATTAATGTCAAAAAGGGACAATTATACGCATTTTTGGGGCTTAATGGTGCTGGCAAAAGCACAACAATCTCCATTATGTGTGGGCATCAGACCAAAGACAGTGGTCAAATTCTCATCGACGGCATCGACCTTGACGAAAATTTGGACAAAATCAAATCAAAACTGGGCGTCGTCTTCCAATTTTCCACACTCGACAAAGTTTTGTCAGTGAAAGACAACTTGCAATGTAGGGCTAGCCTATATGGGCTCAATAAAGAGCAGTTTAACAGCCGACTTGACGAACTTGATAAGTTGTTAAACATTAAAGGGCTTCTTAATAGGACATTTGGCAAACTTTCCGGCGGCGAAAAACGACGCGTTGATTTCGCAAGAGCACTGCTTAACAATCCCCAAATCCTTATTTTAGACGAGCCAACCACCGGACTTGACCCGCAGACAAGGAAAATGGTGTGGAATGTAATTAGCCACCTACGAAAAAGTAGCCAAATAACCGTATTTTTAACAACCCACTATATGGAAGAAACCACCGACGCTGACTATGTCGTGATTTTGGACAAGGGCAAAATTGTAGGCGAAGGCACACCGCTTGAACTAAAAAACAAATACACCGGCGACTTTGTTGTTCTTTATGGCATAAAAAAAGAAGATGTCGAAAAACTCCACCTACCCTACAAAAAAGTTGTAGGCGGATACAAAATTTCCGTTGAAAATACGGCAGTTGTAACAAAACTCATAAAAGAGCACAGCGACATATTTGTGGACTATGAAGTCATAAAAGGCAATATGGACGATGTATTCCTTTCTGTTACTGGGAAAAACTTAAAGGAGTTGGAAGTATGACACTATTAGCACTAATCAAACGAAACACAAAGTTGTATTTTAAAGATAAAGGGGTGTTTTTATCTTCCCTAATTACACCGATTATACTGCTTTTCCTATTTATCACTTTCCTAAAAAATGTATATACCGATAGCATTTTAGCACAAATCCCCGAAGGGACGACCATTTCAAAATCTCTCCTTAACGGATTCGCTGGAAGTTGGCTTATATCGAGCATAATCGCCACAAGTTGTGTGACAATCGCATTCTGCGCGAATATGATAATGGTGCAAGACAAGGTAAACGGAAGTTATAAAGACCTAACCATCACGCCAGTAAAAAAATCTACCCTTAGCCTTAGTTATTATCTATCCACCGCCATTGTCACCGCCATTGTGTGCTACATAACTTTCGCAATCGGATTAATCTACTTAAGCATTGTCGGATTTTATATGTCATTTGGCGACATCCTTTTGACGATTGTCGATATCGCTCTGCTAGTCCTATTCGGTACAGCCCTATCGTCAATTGTATGTATGTTCTTAAAAAGTCAAGGCGCAATAAGTGCGGTTGCGACCCTTGTAAGTTCGATGTACGGCTTCATATGTGGCGCATATATGCCGTTGTCACAATTTAGCAACGGAATTAAAAACACCTTGATGTTCTTGCCCGGCACATATGGAACGGGGTTAATAAGAAATCATATGATGAATGGGGTTTTGAACGAGTTAAGCACGCAGGTGCCAAATAATGTTGTAACCACACTAAGCAAATCCTTTGACGCAACCTTAACTTTCTTCAATCACGATGTAAGCACACTTGCAATGTATCTAGTGCTTACAATAACCATTATTGTGCTTATATCTACCTTTCTACTACTAGGGCTTATCAGAAAGAAGAAAAAATTAGTGTAAGTTTAACTAAATATAGCCACTTTAAAGGCTAAAAAAAGATGTTCGATAGACGAACATCTTTTTCTATTTATTAAATTTTAAATCGAAACAATCTATTAAATACTCCAACAGATTTTTGAGTTAGTGGTCGGTCCTTATGCTCTTTAAAAGTCATAGACTTTCCTTTGTACTTTATATTTTCAATATGCTTCGATATTTGTCTTAACGAATCTTTTCCAGTAATCATTACGCCATTTTCGTACTTTTGGTTAAGCCATCTGGTATCGAGCGTATAACTTCCTATTATAGCGACTTCGTTGTCAATCACCACCATTTTGCTTCTCACAAAACCGTTGTATTCCACAATGTTTACACCCGCACGCATTAGAGTGCGATATTGGTCACGACTCACCGCGAAATTAACCTTTCTATCCGTAAGCGACGAAGTGATTATGCTCACCTTTACACCGCTCTTACAAGCCATCTTTAGTGCATTTACAATGTCGTCATCTATATTAATATAACTCGACACAATGTCAAGACTAAGGCGAGAATTATTTATAATGTTTAGCCAAAACTTCTTCAATTGATCGCTATTTGAAATAGGACTAATTGTTACTGGCTGAACAAATTCAATAGTCTTTAATTTAGGCATTTTTTCTGGACGATAATTTATAAAATCCCCAGTAAGTTTGCCTTTCGAAAATTGCCAATCGTTAAAAAATGATATTGCCATTCTCCACACAGCATCTCCGGTAATTTTAACCCCGCTCACTTCCCAGCAATTGTCTGTTTCTTCGAAGTCGATATAAGAATTGCTTATATTCGCATTGCCCACGAACGCAACCACACCATCAATAACCGCTAGTTTTCGGTGATTTTCATAGCCGAACAAACTCGACTTATAACTCAAGCACTCAATCTTGTAATTTTCCAATTTCTTGAAAGTTAACTTATCACTAAACGCCTTTTTACAGCCTAGCGGGTCGTACAATATTTTGATTTCAAGCCCTTGTCGTGCTTTTTCTTTAAGGATTTCAAAAACTCTATCCCATATAGCACCTTCTTTAATAACATACGCTTGAATCAAAATGTAATTTTTTGCTTGCCTTAGTTCATTGCACAACTCATCAAAATACGAAGTGCCATCGCTTAAAAATTTTGTGACCGAATTATCAAATAGCGGAGCATCGTAGTAATTGTAGAAGAATTTTGCAAGTTTTGAATAATTTGGATTTGATTTGTCGAGATTCTTAAATATTGTATCGCTATCAAATTCCTCATCAATTCCCCTATATTCTAGGTCTTGATACACTCTCCTTGAATGCATAAATCTATTTGAACGCTTGCCGAAAGCATACATACATACTCCGAATAGCGGTAGCGAACTATAGGTAATAATCGTAACAAACTTATTGTAAACAAATCTATTGCCAGCAATAAATATTGAAAAAACAACAAATGCAACCCCGCAAATTGCAAGATAAATCCACCACTTCCACAAAAAAGAGATTAACAGTAGCCCTGCTATGTTAATCACGAATGACAAAATTAATATGGCCTTTTTCAACTCACTATGATTAATTGCTTTTTGATTCATATTCACCCTTCAAATATATACTTAATCATTGTACCATAAAAAACTTTTTTCGACAAATGTATTGCTTAAAAATTATTTGCGACATTCAAAATATTTGTAAGTTGTCAAAATTTATTAATTGTCCGACTTTTCTTTATCGATTAGTTTTGAGTCATTAAGGTTAATTTCAATCTGCTTGTAGTTTTGTTGAAGCACCTTATTTGCTTGCTGAAAATCCGCACGTGCATCATTAATCGACTTGTAGAAATTTTCGCCTTCTTGCGACTGAAAATACACGCCTATAATCTTCTTATTCTTGGTGTTAAGTAGCGAATACGCCGCCCTTTTCCTTGCCCCGCCAATAATATTTTTTGCCGAATTCTTTTCGCTCTCAACAAATACATTATATGCTAGTATTCGCCCTGCGTTGTCTATAATCGTAATTCCGTCATAGTTAAGCATTGTTACAAGTAGTTCGCTATAAGCCCTAAGTTTGCTCTCGCTAAAACTCTTGCTTGTCAAAAATAGTTTAGCAAATTCTATAGGTTGTGGAAGCCAAGTCCCATCGCTAAGCCACCCCTTGGGATCTTTAAAATCCTTATCGACTATAAGGCAGATTGTTCCGTGGCTACCCTTTATCATTCGACTAAATATGTTGTGATACAAGTTTTTGATGTCATTAAGTTTGCGTTTTGTTGTTTTTAATTTGCTAAGTCCCGCGGTCACGAACTTGCTTATGGTTTCTTCAAAATCTTGAGTTACGGCATTTGTGATGTTAAAACTTATGCTAGTCTGATTCCCTTGAATCCCCCTTAGCGTAAATACGCCCGATGTCAAAACCGACATATATATAAGTTTTGTTTTTTGTTCCAAATATGGCTGATATGTTTTATCAAATATAAGTTGTTCAAGTGGCTGGTCCTTAATACTATTAAGACACCTTATGATTCCGTACTGTACACTTGTTTGAGTATAGTTAATATATATGCTCCACCCTTCCAAGCAAAAGACCATCAACGCCTTTAGTCGCTGATTGAAGTTGTTGCTATTTTCGTCCTCATAAAAGCGAATTTCCACACAATCGGGGATTGTTCGAGATACCGCGTGGATATTGCTAGTAACATATATTGTGGGACGGATTTTTACGCCCTCTTCTTCATAGTTTAAAAACTTGTAAAAACTATCAATCAATCTATCAACATCATTAGTACCAAGGGTGGCAAATTCTGTTGCTGTAAAATCTTTGATGGCTTCTTTTGCACTTGTGTAAAAAATACTTGTAACCATATCACACCCCCATTTTTTTCATTATATCACTTTTTTATTTTTACACAACTAAAAAAATAAAATAATTTAAAAAAACTTCAACTTTTTGCCAATAAGTACCCACTTTTTAGCACGAATATCCACCTTAGCGAACATTTAGTCGCACTTTAAAGATTTATTTCGCAATTTTAACAATCCACGATTTTAAAAAATAAAAGTATTTTAACAAATATAGAGTTTACAATTTTGTCAAATTATGTTAAATTATGTATATGAAAGAAAATAAAAAATATTCAGCAATAAAAAAACAACAAAATGCAAATAATACAAAAAAATTCAAAGAGAAATACTTCGAATATTATGACGATGTAAAGTCACACACTCACAATGTGTATGACTGGTAGGCTTGTATGAAACTGTTTTATTATGCACCATCTCAATTCCGCTACTTGGCTATATCATTACTGATTATAGTCTTTTTTTCAATCGCCTTAAAATATCTGCTAAGGGACAAAAGCGATGTTATAAAAGACATTCCGCTTATGTGTGTTTCGGCAATTATCCTAATAATGGAAGTCATTAAAATTGTCATAAGCATTAAAGAAAACAACATTCTCAACGCTCTTCCCTTCCACTTTTGCAGTATGTTTTTGTTTTGGTTTCCGCTGTCCGTTTTTACAAAAGGCAAATTCCAACACAAAATAAGAAGCATTGCGGTGATGGGGAGTATGTATATGACTATCGCCCTATATGTAATGCCCGTTGGGATTATAGGCGAGTCGCACTTACATATGTTTGCGGATTACATCAATTTTCACAATTTCACATTCCACCAATTAGTTGTGTTTTATTTTGTTTACTCGGTCACAAACGACCTATATAAGCCTTCAAAAAACGATTTTCAATACATAATGTACGCAATTATCGGATATGGAGCAATCGCAATCCCCGGTGCATTTATCACCCACTACAACTACTCCAACATCCTTTACTCCACCTTCCCCGCCATCGACCTAATAAGAACAAAATACGGACAAGCCACCTACATATTGCTATTCTTCATTACAATAATGATTTTGGCTTTTATCACATCAAAACTGTATTACTTGACTTATAAATGGTGTAGCAAATCAAAAGTGCCCGACGACAAAAACAAAACAATCCGCCATACACTATAAGAAAAAAGAGAGAACTAAAAATTCTCTCTTTTTTAATGCTCTATTTTTGCTATTTAACATTGATTTTTTGAAGTCCACCCATATATGGTTGAAGCACCTTAGGAATGTTTACACTACCATCAGCATTTAGATGATTTTCAACAAAAGCAATCAACATCCTTGGTGGAGCAACAACTGTATTGTTAAGGGTGTGAGCATACACATTTTCGCCCTTCTCATTTTTGTATTTAATTCCAAGACGGCGAGCCTGAGCATCGGTCAAATTACTGCACGAACCAACTTCAAAATACTTCTTTTGTCGTGGGCTCCATGCCTCAACATCACAACTCTTGTATTTCAAATCAGCAAGGTCGCCACTACAACATACAAGTTGTCTTACAGGAATCTCCATACTAACGAAAAGTTCTACGGTGTAATTCCACATCTTCTCGTACCACTCGTCGCTTTCTTCCGGCTTACAAATAACAATCATCTCTTGTTTTTCAAATTGATGAATTCTATATATTCCCCTTTCTTCAATTCCGTGAGCGCCTTTTTCCTTTCTGAAGCAAGGGCTATATGATGTAAGAGTAAGTGGCAATTTCTTCGTGTCGATTATTTGCCCCATATATCGGCCTATCATACTATGTTCACTCGTGCCAATCAAATATAGGTCTTCGCCTTCAATCTTGTACATCATATTTTCCATTTCGTCAAAACTCATAACTCCAGTCACGACGTCGCTTCTTATCATATATGGCGGAATCACATAAGTAAATCCTTTGCCAATCATAAAGTCACGAGCATACGTCAAAATTGCACTATGAAGCCTTGCGATGTCGCCTGTAAGATAATAAAATCCTTGTCCGCTAGTACGCCTTGCACTCTCTACATCCAACCCATCAAGATTTTCCAATATCTCAGCATGATATGGAATCTCAAAATCAGGAACTTTAGGCTCTAGGAATCTTTTTGCTTCAACATTCTTGCTATCATCTTCACCAAGCGGAACATCGTCGGCAATAATGTTAGGGATTGTCATCATTATCTTCTTAATTTCAGCATTAAGTTCTTCTTCCTTCTTTTCAATCTCTAACGCTCTATCGTTGTTAAGCTTTACTTCTTCTTTTACCTTATTTGCTTCTTCAATCTTTTTATCGCGCATTAGTTTACCAATCTCAGCACTAAGCGTATTTCTCTTAGCACGCAAATTGTCGCCTTCTTGCTTAAGAAGTCTATACTCTTTGTCAAGTTCTGCCACCTTATCTACAAGCGGAAGTTTTTTGTCTTGAAATTTTTTCTTAATATTTTCCTTTACTAATTCTGGATTAGTCCTAATTAAATTAATATCTATCATAATATTCTCCAACATTTAAAAGTTAATTAAGTATATATCCTTTTTATGCTTCGTGTCAATGTTTTTCCGCCACATTATGCTATAATTCCCCGTTTAAACAACTAAAAAAAGGACATAATAAAAGAAAAAAGGAGAACAATATATGACAACAAATTTTGACACAAGCGAAACAAAAATCAACTTAGCAAGAGCCTTCGCTGGCGAATGCCAAGATGGAGCAAGATATCAATTCATCGCAAAACAGGCCGAACAAGAAGGTTATCAATACTTGAAAAGCCTACTAAAAACTTTAGCGAAAAACGAAATGGCACACGCAAAAGTTTTCTATGACCTAATCACTCAAAACTGCAAAAAATCGCAAGACAACATACGAATCGAAGGCGGATACCCTTTTGAGTGCGGGTCATTGCAACAAAACTTGCAAGACAGTATGGAGACCGAAGTTAGCCAATCCAACAATGTGTATCCATCATTCGCCAAAATTGCCCAAGACGAAGGGTTTGAGGAAATCGCACATCAATTTGACCTAGTATCAACCGTAGAAAATTGCCACCACCTACTGCTTAGCCAAATTCTAGAAAAGATGAAAACAAAAAAACTCTACAAGTCCGCCGAACCCACAAAATGGAAATGTAGCGAATGCGGATTTGAGCACACTTCCAAGCAAGCGTGGGAAACTTGCCCAAGTTGTAAAATGCCCCAAGGCTATGTAGAAATCTCCATAGATGTAGGAAACTAATATTAAAAATTACAACTTTTTGCACAAATTTTTAATTTTCTCTTGCAATTTATTTTTAGTGTGATATACTAGCCCTACGCGGAGGAAAAATAACAATGAAATTAGACATCAACGGAATCAATCAATTAAAGAAAAAAATCGCGGATTGCGACCTAAAATTAAAGGAAGCAATTGCTAAAAAGGGTGAAAATACTAAGTCAAATACATTTGGCTACGAAAATGCTACACTTGCAATAATGGCACTTCAAAAAGAGATAAAGGATTATCACGACATTTTGATGAATGCAAAACTTGTAAAGCCACACAACAACGAAAATATGGTGGATTTGGGCGACATCGTAACATTGCACGACAATGACTTCGGCGACGAATTCAAAATCCAACTTAACGGGAATTTCTACAATCCAACCGACGAAAAGGACGGCATTGAATACACTTCGGTAAATAGCCCATTAGGTGAAGCAGTTTTTGGCGCAAAGAAAGGCTCTAATGTAACTTATTCGGTAGGTTCAAACTACTTTACAATGACAATTCAAGACATCAAGAAAGAACTTACTAAAGAAATGTAATTTCCTTTTTAAATTATGTGGAAAATTACAAATTATCTAATAAACAATTAAAAAATACGCAAAATCTATTCATTCAGAATGCTTTTGCGTATTTTTTTAATATTGACATCATTATCTAAAATAGTTATAATAAAAATATGGATAAAATAGTAAATTTAAAAAACAACTTAAAGTGTAAATTAACACTTTCTAGAATAAAAGACGACAATAGTTATTACATCAATGCCACATCTGGCAATTCCCTAGTGGGAAGGTGCAAATTTGACATCATAAAAGTTTTTGCTCGTCCGCTTAGCAACAAAGAGCGTTCAATGTATGCCCTTCGCCACAAAACCGACCTTAATGCTCCCAACGACATAGAAGTTAAAAGGACCGACCTTAATGCTCCCAACAACACAATCACCATCAATGGCCACACCTACTCACTCAAATACTCCTACTGCGACCTTGACAAAATTGAAGTACTCGACAAAGTCTTTATCTCGGTGGGGCTTGGAAGTTCGATGTACAAGATGTTGGAAGAGTACGCAATCCATAAAGGCTGTTGCAAGGTAGAAGTATATTGCTACCCTTACGGCGAGTTTAGAACATCAACAATCGGATTTTACTCCAGAAACGGCTTCAAATTTACAAAAAATTCATACGCCACCAAAGATTTGTCTAAAGTACAAGAAAAGGAAAACTTAAAATAACCTATAATTAAATACAAAAAAACGACTCCTTTGTAGAAGCATCTTTACTTGCTTCATAATATGGAGTCATTTTTTATCCGCTTAATGTTATGTAAATTGAATTATGCAATGTAGATTGTTTGATTTAAATTAGTTCTTCTTAAGTTCTATTAAAACATTTACTGTTGCTTCAGCGTCATATTCTCCCCAAGCAACATAGAAACTTTTATCTCTAAACATAATAAATCCGTCATATTTTGTATCTGCAGTATAATCTTTTTCTCTGTAGATTTTTATTTCTTTCTTGTCTGAAGATTGACTATAATAATAAGTATCTTCATCTGTTTGTGACTCCCCTTCATAAGTATATGTTTGTTTCATTACAACTGAGCCATCTTTATTAAATATTATGTCAATTTGACTATTTTTTAAATTTTCCTTTAAACTATTAATTACTTCTTCTTCAGTTTTTCCACTCCATCTCTCTTCAAAGATAGCCGCTTTTTGCTCGTCGGTAGTGCCTTCTTTCCATACAAATTGAATATTGTCAGTATAAGACAATGTTTTTCCAGCAACCTTATATGCGTTGCCGTTGCAACCGGCAAGCATAAATACGCAAGGAATAATTAAGCATATAGCCAAAACCAAACTTAAAATTTTCTTCTTCATATTTTAAATCTCCCTAAAAATAAATTTTAAATAAAATACAAAAAACACCATACCTTAGGTAGCGGATACCCTAAAGTAAGGTGTTTGTTGTATAATATTTAGTTGTAGAGCACGAAAAAAGTGTAGAGTTACATCTACTTGCTTGCTAAAAGTCGTCGCAAAACTTAAATTCTTTGTCAACTTATTTTATCCCCTTTTCATCTCTTATAATGAGTATATCATAATTTAAAAAATTTTGTACACAAAATTTACGACATTGTGGAAAAATCTTACCACCAATTATATAATTTATCGTCTTTTCCTTAATTTTACCACAACAAATATAAGCCATATAGCCACAAGCGAAGTAGCGATTGTTGTAATAATTACCCGCTTAACATCACCGCTAGGCTCATCTTGATTATCGGGAGTATAAGTGGGCTCTTCCGGAGTATCTGTCGGGTTGCTGGGGTCAGTTGACTCGTCGGGGTCGGTCGGGTCAGTTGGCGGAGTTGTGGGGGCAGTAGGTTGGCTCGGCTCCACTGGGGCAATAGGCTCGGGTCCTACTGGGTCGGGATTAATCGGTTCGCTCGGTTCAAGTTTTGGGATTGTCTCCGTTTCTAGCAATCCCCCACACTCAGTGCATTCTTTATGCCTACTGCCTTCGTTCTCGCTCGTTGCAGGTTCATCAACTATCCAATCACTTGGCGTGTGGTCTTTTTTAGCGATTATCGACTGCTCTATCAAAACTTCACCACAACGATTACATTTTTTGCCTTGTGTTAGTCCCGTACTTGTGCAAGTCGGGTCAACGGCAGGAATAATCCCTTCTTCGTGACCTTTTGCAACGATTATAGTGTCGTTTAGGTCAATTTCAACATCGACCATATCGAAATATTTGTGACAAGTTGTACATTCTTTATATGCAATATTTCCCGAAGTCGTACAAGTAGAATCGTTAAATTCGTGCGTTATAAAAGAATGTGTATGGGATTCTCCCACGATGTCCGCACCACTAATGCTAAAGGTTAAGGAGTTGTCGTTTAATTCCTTCACTTCAACAACTAGGTCCGATGTTATACTTAAAGTATCGCCTTGTTTAAGCGGAGCATCTACTTTTGTTGCGTAAGTTCCGCCAAGAACTTGGTAGTTCCAATTAGCCGAAGTGCAATACATATTGTTGGGGAAAACAGTGTCCTTATCTATCAAAAAGCACACTAGTCCACTATTAATCTTAACATTTTTTAATGCTTCATTTTGTTGATTGTATGTCGTTTTTGAGAGCGTATCATATTTGTTTTTGTCGCCGTCAAATTTGCGGTACTCAAGATACAATGTTTTGTCAGTGCTTGCAATGTCGCATTTGTAAGCAACCACGCCAAAGTCAAGGTCGCTTGATGTCACTTCCACTGAGTAGTCGCCGGCGGTGACAATTTTCTTTAAGCTATTTGAATCAAGCCACCCCAAAACTTCCCGCTCCTTTGCGGAGATGTATTGTGGGATAGGCGAGATTGCATTCGACATCGCCGACATATAATATACGGGCGACTTATTTTGTGTATTGTACAAGTCTTTAAGCCCAAATACGTGCCCCATTTCGTGTATCATCGTCTTTAGGTTGGCAAATCTCATCCCGTCCACTTCGTCAGCATAGGTATAATTATAGTCGTAAGTAATTTGGACATAGTTGTTGCTTCTTATCTCTTTTGAGTCTAGACTAAGCACAATCCTATTTGTAGTGGTCTGGTAATTCCACAAACACCCTTTCCACTGCCCGTCATACTCTGTCGAATAGTTGAAAATGAGTGTAATGCTATCAATTAATCCATCGCCGTCTTTGTCCAACTCATTTAACGAATAAGTTGTTTCGCCATCAATACTGCTTGCTAGCCCGCCATTGTCAAATATGTTTTGCACCGCGTTAGTCCAGTCCACTTGAAGTTCACTTAGTCTGGTGTAATATTGGTCGGACGTATACCCTTCCGAATTGTTGTCATTTTGCTCATAGTAATAACCCCTATTGTGGCTCAAAACAATAGAGCCATTATTATCAAACAAATACAAATTTTGCATATTCACTTTGCCCGCAGATACTCGTAGGTAATAATCTTTGACCGAATAGTTGGCATTGGAATAACTGTTGTCAATAAGTTGTTTTACGGTTGTTGATTCGTAGCACGAGTTGTTAACAAATTCTTCTTCGTCGTTGAATCGGGCAAACACGATAAGGTTAGTAAAGTTGGGCTGATTTGCTTGCGCATAGGTAGTTGGAATTTGTTGTGACAAAATAACGCCGTTAAAAACTAACAAACACACAATTAGACAAATAGCAAATATTTTTTTCATCAACGCCCCTTTTAACCTATAATCTTAAAAATCGCAGAAATCTCAAAACCACTGACATTTCTGCGACTTAATTTTATTGTGAGGAAATATGGCTTTCCCTATACAACTCACTTAATAATTTAATTTGTTTTCTTGGCTGTATTATATATATAATTTAGATATAGAATTTGCTTTTCATACTTATATTATAACACATATAACAAAAATTACCAATAAAACATCAATAATTTTTCTTTTTCACTCTTATCTTTTATTTCTTATTCCAAAATAAATCCCAAAATTAAAGAAAAGTGAAAAACGAAAAATGAAAAAATAAAAGTACAAACAAAAAAAATCCTCGCTGACGCTTGGATTTATTTTGTTTGGCTGGGGTGGTAGGATTTGAACCCACGCATGACGGAGTCAGAGTCCGTAGCCTTTACCACTTGGCGACACCCCATTACACTGTGTATTATACACCACTACACGCAAAAAAATCAAACATATTATGAAATTTTCTTGGAATAAATTTGATGTGTGTGATATACTTTTCTTGTTAAATTTTAAGATAAGGGGAATGATAATGGATTTATTCAAAAAATGCAAAGACTATGACATCGTGAAAAAAATTGTAGATGCGGGCATATACCCATATTTTCACGAGTTGGAAAGCGGTCAAGACACCGAAGTAATTATGGAAGGCAAAAAGACGGTTATGATAGGTAGCAACAACTACCTTGGATTTACAAGCGACCCTAGAGTAATTGAAGCGGGCGTTGACGCAATAAAAAAGTACGGCAGTGGCTGTAGCGGTAGCCGATTTCTTAACGGCACTCTCGACACTCACTTACTTTTAGAGAAGGAACTTGCTGAATTTTTGCATAAAGAAGCGTGTATCACTATGAGTACTGGCTTTCAAACAAACTTAGGCATCATAAGTGCCATTGCGGGCAGAAACGATGTAATCCTTTGCGACAAGGAAAATCATGCAAGTATATATGACGCTTGTAGGCTTAGTTATGCAAAACTAATCCGCTACGAGCACAACAATATGGATGACCTAGAAGAAAAACTAAAAATGGTTGAGCCCGACAAAGGCATTTTAATAGTGACCGATAGTGTATTTAGCATGTCGGGAGAAATATGTAATTTGCCAAAACTTGTAGAATTGAAGCACAAATACGGTGCAAGACTTATGCTTGACGAAGCACATGGCGTAGGAGTGCTTGGCAAATGCGGTCGTGGTGCGGGCGAGCACTTCAATATGGAAAACGAAGTGGACATAATAATGGGCACTTTCAGTAAATCTTTTGCTAGTTTAGGCGGATTTATGGCAAGTAGCAAAGAAGTTGTGGAATATGTAAAGCACACTTCTAGACCATTTATATTTAGTGCGTCTATTACACCTTCTAGCGTGGCTTGTGCAAGAAAATCGCTTGAACTTCTAAAATCAGAGCCGGAGCGGGTAAAGAATTTGCAAGAAATCAGTGCTTATATGCGACAACTTCTAAAAGGCTATGGTATAAAAATTATCGACGCCGAGACCCCTATCATTCCAATATATACATATGAAGATGAGCGTACTTTCCTAGCATGCAAAATGTTACTAGAAAGGGGTGTGTATGTCAATCCTGTAGTTAGCCCAGCGACTCCAGTGGGCCAAAGCCTACTTCGTACAAGTTATACTGCCACTCACACAAAAGAACAAATGGAATATTGTGCAAAACAAATAAAGGAAGTGCTAGACTCACTTCCATTTAAAGACAAGGAACTTGAAAAAAGAGCCAACAATAACGACTAATTAACATAAAAAAGACGGCTTCAAATTAAGTCGTCTTTTTTACTATTTTCAATTTAAAATTTGTTATTTTATAATATTTGCAATTTTGCCAGGCACATATATAAATTTCTTTACATCTGCCTTTCCAAATGGCAATTCTATTTGTTTAAATACTTCTTCAAACAATGCGTCTTTGTCGATGTCCTTATTTACTTTAATTACCTTATTCAACTTGCCATTTACTTGAATTGGAAGTTCTATATCATTTTCAACTAGGAAATTCACATCGTATGTTGGCCAGATATCGGTCAAAATATCTACGCCAAATACATTCTCATATATTTCGCTCGTGATGTGTGGGGCGATAGGATTAAGAAGAACAAGGAATTTTCGCAATTCTTCTTTTGTAATAAAGCCATCTTCTCTCACCTTATTCACAAATATCATACAAGCGGAGATGCAAGTATTGAGACGCAAATTCTCAAGGTCTTCAGTGACTCTTTTTATAAGGCGGTTAAGTTCGTAAATGTGCTTATCCGACACTTCGTCGCCTTTCACAATGTCTTGCAAATTCCATACTTTATTCATAAAGTTCACAATTCCGGTAATGCCGTCCATGGTCCAAGGCGTGCTATCCTCATATCCGCCCAAGAATTGAGTGTGAAGCCTTGTAACATCTGTGCCATACTCTGCCATAACATCAAGTGGATTTACACCATTTGTACTGCTTTTGCTCATCTTTTTGCCTTCGTTGTCAAGTATAAGCCCACTGCCGAGTTTTCTCTTAAAAGGATCCCTTGTAGGCACTGCTCCTATTTCAAACAAGAAGTTTTGCCAGAAAAATGCATAAGGAACGTGACGAGTGATGTGCTCTGTTCCACCAGTGTAGCAATCTACTTGCCCCCAGTACTTCAATTTTTCGTAGTCTGCAAGTTTTTCGCTGTTGTGTGGGTCACAATATCTTAGCCAGTACCAACTCGACCCCGCCCAGTTAGGCATTGTGTCAGTTTCTCTTTTTGCTTTTCCGCCACATTTTGGACAAGTGCAATTTACCCAGTCGCTAACCTTCGACAATGGCGACGAGCCATCTTCCTTAGGCATATAGTCATCAGTTTCGGGCAAAACAACTGGCAAATCTTTTTCGTCAAGTGCAACAACTCCGCAGTTGTCACAAATCACTACTGGGAATGGCTCACCCCAAAATCTTTGGCGATTGAATGCCCAGTCAGTAATTTGATAGTTTACTTTTCTAACTCCCGCGCCCATTTTCTCCAATTTTGAAGTAATGCCGTCCTTTGCTTCTTTTACAGTAAGCCCAGTAAATTCTTCCGAATTAAGGAGTCTACTATTTTTACTCAAATATTCGCCCTTTTCGACTGCTTTTTCGCTCACATCACCTTCAATAACTTGAATCATAGGTATATTAAACATTTTTGCGAAGTCGTAATCCCTTTGGTCGTGAGTTGGTACAGCCATTACAGCACCGGTCCCGTGCCCAAATAGTACAAAATCGGCAGAATATATAGGAACAACCGTTTTAGTAAGTGGATTAACAGCCTTTAACCCCTTAACTTCACAACCACTCTTATCTTTCACATTTGCAATTCGGTCAAATTCTTTCTTTAATGCGGTTTTTCGTCTATATTCCATTACATCGTCAAGATTTGAGATGTATTTACTATACTTATCTATAAGGTTATGCTCAGGAGCAATTGCCATAAAAGTTACACCATAGATTGTTTCCACGCAAGTGGTGTATATCTCCAAATCGTCCAATTTATTGCCGTCATTATCGGTTAAATCAAATTTTACATTTACGCCTTCGCTCTTGCCTATCCAGTGGCGTTGTGCTTGTTTTAGGTGCTCCGCCATCTCGATGTGCTCAATGTTTTGAAGAAGTTTTTCGGCGTATTCTTGCATTTTTAAATACCATACCCAGCGGTCTTCTTGAACAACATCGCCATGACAACGGTCGCACTTCCCATTTTGACTTTCTTCATTAGAAAGCACCGTCTTACAATTAGGGCAAAAATTAACCTTGCCTTTCTTTTTGTACGCCTTTCCATTCTTTAAAAGTTGTAGGAATATCCATTGGGTCCACTTGTAATAATCTTCGTCACTTGTGCAAAACGACCTATCCCAATCCACCGATAGTCCTAGCAATTTGAATTGGTTTGTAATGTTTACAAAACCGTCTTTAACGAACTTCCTAGGGTTTGTGCCGTATTTGATTGCCGCATTTTCTGCAGGAAGCCCGAACGCGTCGCCACCCATAGGGAATAGCACATTGTAGCCTTGAAATCTCTTAAATCTCGCCATTGCGTCCGACGGAATGGACCCCTTCAAATGTCCCATATGTAAGTTTCCGCTTACATTAGGGAACTCATACAACATATAATACTTTGGCTTGGTTGGGTGAAAGTCGATGGCTTTAAATGGTTTTTCTTCAATCCACTTTTTTTGCCATTTTTTCTCTACACTCTTAAAATCGTAATTTTTCATATTTGCTCCTAGATTAAATTTAAATTAAATATATCACCATATAATACATTTGTCAAGAATTGTAGCCAATAATTGAAAATAAAAAGCACTTCAACTAGTGAAATGCTTTTGTACAATCTTAAACCTAAACTGTAGTCGACAAAATTACTTTTTTGCCCTGAATTTTGAATGATGGTTGGTCAACTTCTGCATTATTAATCTGTACATCTTCTTCTCCAAACGACGAAGTTGCACCTATTGTGCCTTCCACTGATTTTGCCACCACTTTCACCTTAAACGACTTGAATGGCACTTTAACAGTCACCGTTCCATTATTGCTAACTGCCGAATACATATATGCGTCGCTAAGAGGATTCATTGTGGTATTTTTCAATACATCATTTACCACAAGCGTGATTTTTGAGTTGTCGCTGGCGGTTATCCTTATAGGATTTTTGTCAGTTGTCGCATTAATTTTTCCGTCTTTCGATGAGATGTCGGAATAATAATAACGGCTGGTGGATTTGTTGGTGTTGTATTTTGAATACACATTGATGTCACCTTTTTTGCTATAAATCACCGCATCCTGATAATACTCTCCCACACTAATATCGCCATATGTAGAGTACAAAATTAGTGACGATGTATCGCTATAATTTGCTTGTAAGTCAGTGAATGTCTCGTCGCAATATAACAACCCACTTTTTGTGATTGTGATGTTTCCATTCTCGGTTCGCATTGATGCTTGATTAGAAAGATCGCTGATTGTCACATTGCCATATTCGTTATATAGCCCCATCTTTCCAATTACATGACCTAGTTCAATAACTGCACTGTCAGTAAAAATCGTATTTTCGTATGGTGTAACATTTTCTGCTTTTGCATTTACGCTAACCGTACTTTTTTCGCCTTTCTCATTTTCTACCGTTTTATTTCTCGTAGTCCACTCAATATCACCACTAAATAACTTGTCGATTTTCAAAACTCCAGAATCTGACTTATATATAAATCCGTCCGAACCACACTCCACGCAGTCAGCGGTAAATTTAACCGATGTTCCAGTTATCTCTACACCACCCATAAGAGTTTCATTTTCCCTATATGCCGATTTCAATGTTTTGAAATTATATGTCGCCTTTTTCGAGTCCAATACGATTTTGCTTTTTACTTCAATATTGTCAAAATTAGAAAAATCTATTTTGCCACCGTTTGTCGAAATGTTCAATCGGTCAAGTGTAAGATTTTTTATAGTATTGCCCGATGTGTCCCCAAATCCCGACAACGCAACATCGCCTTTATTTGTAGCAAGTTGCAATGAATTAACAGTAATTGGAATTGCGGAGTCGTCCTCAAACACCCCATTTTTCAAGCAAATATTTCCATTGTGAGTTGTCACATCTATATTGTACTTCACGATGTTACTGTTCAATGTATAAGGAATGCCTATTACAACCTTACAAGAACTACCCACCGACATTAGTCCGCTTGGCTCATCAATCTTTATGACTACATCTAATGACCCGTCCGAATTAGTATCTACATTGTACACAACGCTAGGCGTAACGACCATTTCGTCGCCTTTAGATGTCTCTGTCGCCTTTAAGAAACCCGTATAGTTGTTGTTTGTATAAAGTCCAATTTGGTCGCTATATTCTGATTTTATCTCAACCGAATAATTTGTTGCTTTAACATCCAAATTAATAACCGAAGCCGAAGTGAGTTTTATGCTATCCAAATACACATTATCCTTATGTACCGACACAAAATAATATCCGAAGATACTCATCTTGCTAAAATACATTATCCCAATTCCAAGAGCAAGTATCAGTATCAAAGACGCCAATACAATGCCCATATATTTAAATATGCCCTTAATCGCTTTCATTCCATTCCCCCAAATACCAAGTTTATCCAAAAAAAATAAAATGTAATTGTATTTATAATATATCACTTATTTAATTTTTTTCAAAACAATATTTCAACACTTTATATTTTTTTAACTTCACTTTTTTACTACTCGCACCAAAACCCCGCACGCTATTATTTTTTCCCCACGATTTTGAATTTCGTCATCTACCGGCAAAATAGCAACTTTTAATTTTTCACTCTTTCTAGAATAGATAAGATTTGATTTGCACAAATTACACCCAAAGGAGTATAATGATTAAAAGTATTTTATGTGGGGTACTCACCCTTACTCTAGGAGTTATAAATATGAACACATTTGATAATGTATCGTATTACTTTTCAAAAACCACACAAATAAACATAATATGTGACAACAACTATATAGCTTGTGACAAAAAGTTGCAAGATGTTGTCATAGATTCACTACAACTCATTACTACAGATTCTCATCAAATGCCAGCATATGGTGTAAGCATTGACCACGAAACACGAGAATGTATGAAGAGTGGACTATGGCTCGAACTATATTTTGATGGTGAGCAAATATTTGAAGATATGCCTTTTGAAAGGTTGCTTATATCCGTCAATCCTTCCGATATGGGCTTTAATCTTATCCGTTATCACGACGAGGTATATGACGGACGATGTTTCCATTTGTCATTAAAGGGAACAACAAAGCCACTATATGACACCCTTTTAAATATCGTAAATAATACTTAAACAATCTCAAGGATTTTAACTTAAATTACAACTTTCACATAAAGTTATATATCGTTTATTTTTACAAAAAAATGCTTTAATAAAAAATAGGAAGAGTCACTTCTTCCTATTTTTATTACCATAATGGGGGTCACATTCTCCCATTAAATCAATTCCCTATAATTATTGGGCATTACATCTTTATTAATTGCTGATTTTGCATTTAAAAGATTTATTTCACATTCTTAGTAATGATTAGCGCGTGGTCGTTAGCACCTAAACTACTTTGAAGTTCGCAAGTCTTTTCAACAAATTCTGCCCAAAGTTTGTAATCTCTATTTGTCATCATCTTAACTGGTTTTGCGTGACTACCTACCCCGTCAAGTCCGATGTGTTTCCAGATTTGGAAGTTGTATTTGCGTGCTAGAGCCACTTGTTCTTCTGGAGTCGTGTAGAAAAATATCCCTTCCCTATCTTGCCCTTTATCAATTATATCGGTAAGAATATCTCTTGAAATATTTTCCCTATACTCATATGTAGAAACAAGTCCCGAAAATACTGCAACTTTATTTAAGTACGCCCAAGCGACTACACCGTTAGGCTTGCAAATTCTCTTCGCTTCCATAAGTGCTTTTTCTCTTAATTTTTTGTCAAGATGATACATAGGGCCAAGAAGCAACACAACATCAAAGGAATTATCTTCAAAATGCACATCTGTAGCATCACCCACAACGCCCACAATGTTGTTAATATTTAACTTCTTTGCCTTAGCATTAAGTGCATCAATATGCTTAGGAACAATGTCTAATCCCACATATTGTGCGCATTTATCATAAAACTCCATTGCGTAATATCCCGTGCCACAACCAAGTTCAATAACCTTAGATTTTTTCTTAATTACCTTATCCAAATATAGTTTTGTAAGATAAAACTCCATAAAATACGATTGTTTTTTACACCTTTCTTCTTCACTAATCGCGTTGTTATACACATTTACTACTTTATTCATCATTTTTCTCCTACTTTCGTATATAATATCACAACTTTAAAAAATACACCTAACAATTTTCATTATTTTCTTATAAAAATATAAAAAACTTTATCAATTTTAAAAAGTTTGACTTAATACTTTAAAAGTCCATTTTAACCACACAATCTAGTCAATTTGACCAAAACACTATTGTTTTTTGGTCAATTTAACTAAAAGGCTTACACTTAATCTTATCTTACGCCAAATCGTTATAGTCGTCCCCTATCTAATTATTTCAACAATTTTCGCAGTTTCTTCAAAAAGATATTCAATGCTCTTTTTATCCGCGAAATCATCTCCCACATCTTTCCAATAATTATGCACTTGTTCTATAAATTCATCAATACTTTTTCCACCTCGTATATTGAATGAATTGCTGGTTTTAAATAAATTTTCTTTTAATTTTACCGCCCATTACCACTCTCTTGGCAGTATCTTAAAAAACAATATATAACTTATCAAAGTATAATTAAGACTTATTAAATTAAAACAAATTGATAAAATGTATTGATAAGATGCATTAAAAAAATAACAAATAAAAATGGCTTTATAAAGCCATTTTTATTTGTGTCGCCACTATCAAAAGTCTTTTTTTGATTTCTCAATTTTGATTTTGTTGTTTAATTTTGTGAAATTAATACTATTACATAAAATGAATATTTACAATTTATTCTATAATAGATATTTTTTTCATATCAAAATTTCTTTCAATATTAATTTGATTTAAAGGATATCCCAAAGCCA
>CAZNJK010000003.1:0-68553 GCA_964573405.1 uncultured Christensenella sp.
AATACGGGCTCTCCGCCTTCCATTACTGCCACACAACTATTTGTTGTTCCTAAGTCAATCCCTATACTTTTTGCCATATTAATATAACTCCTTTTATTGTTGCTGACTCCTTTAGTCAGTTGTTTTTAATGTTTTTTGACTAATTAGGTTAGTCACTCCCATATTATATAGGTCGCCCTAAGTAATATCATTATGAAAGTTTATTTATTTTTACTACACTATGTCTAATCACTCTATCTCCAAGTCGGAAGCCTTCTTGATATTCTTCCAAGATAACACCATCGGGCTTAGTTGAATCTTCGCCAGTAAGCACTGCATTGTGAAGATTAGGGTCAAACTCTTTTCCTAAGCAATCAATCTTCTCAACCTTCAACTCGCTAAATGCATTAAGAATTAGACCTTCTATCATTCCTATGCCCTTTAAAGTTTCTTCGTCCTTAATATTTGCTTTTGCTTGCTTAAAACTATCTATTGCCGGAAGTAGTCTAGTAACTGTGCTTGCTACTCCATTGTTGAAACTTTGTGCGGTGATATCGGCATTGCGACGCTTGTAATTGTCAAATTCCGCCTTAATCCTTTGTGCAAGTTCAAGATATTCCGCTTCTTTGCTATGGCAAGAACAATCATCGCCACAGCCACACTCATTATCACCACAATGGCAGTCATCTTCACAATGGCACTCACTACCGCAAGTGCAGTCGTCATTACAACGATGTTCGTCGTCGCAGTGGCAATCATCTCCACATGTGCAGTTGTCACCACAACCACAAGAATTTTTCTTTAATTCGTCCTTATTTTTCATCATTATCTCCTTTTGTTTTGTTCATTTCATCAACCACAAATTTTAATGCGGATACAATTTTAGCATAATCCATTCGCTCTGGCCCCACGACTCCAAAATGAGCCATAATACCACTCGGTAATTTGTAATTTGCCTTTATAATGCTATAGTCCGACATTTCTTCGTCTTCATTTTCCGCACCGATTGAAAACACAATGTCGCCGTTACTTTCGTCAATTTTGTCAATTGCGTGCTTTATCTCGGCTTCGTTTTCGACGATGTTTAGGAATTTTTTTGCTTTTGATAGGTCGTCGATGTGAGTTTTTTCAAGCAAGTCTGATGTATTGCCTTTCACCATTTTTGTCGTACCTTTTTCAATGTATTCGTTCAAAACATTGATTATTTGTGAAAAGAATTCATTAAAATACTTTATTTGCATTTTGAATTTGTCGTTATAATAATCAAAATTGGTGATTACATCTATAAGTTTGCGATTCATAAGGTTGGTGGTCAAAAACTTACTAGCGTCTTTGCAATGCTCTTCCGTCACATCGCTACTAAGCGAAATTGTGTTGTTTATAATGCCATCGCTTGTTTGAATAAGCAACAGTGCCTGCCCAGTAATAAGCGGAATTACATTAATGGCTTTAATCTCAAGCATTTCATATCCACTCATCGACACAAATACCGGATACTCAACAATCTCGCCTATTCGTTTTGCAATGCTGTCGATTGTATCCACCAAGAAGGCATTGCGATTTTCAAATTTTTCTTGAACCTTATTGAGAAGCGATTTGTCGAAATTTTGGCTTTCCATAAGGTTGTCTACAAAATACCTATAAGCCTTCGTCGTAGGAACTCGTCCGCTACTAGTGTGTAGTTGTTTCAAATACCCCAATTCTTCAAGAGTGGAAAGTTCGTTCCTTAAAGTAGCAGAACTTAATGTAGTAAATAGATTTGACTGAACTTTCTCACTAGTAATAGGAAGTGCATTGTCTATATAACTCTCCACCGCACCAAGCAACAACTGTCGCTTCCTTTCACTCAATTCAATAATTTCTTTGTTTTTACTCAAAATTATCACCTTTTCAATTTTTAGCAATAAAAAATTTTAAGTGTTAGCACTCTTTATTTTTGACTGCTAACAATATTCTAATCATATTTTATTCAATAGTCAACACTTTTATGCCAACTTTTTTAAAAATTTTGGCAATTTTTGAAGAATACTTAAAAATACTTAATAAAAAATGGTTAAAACTAAAAACATATAACAACTAAAAAATAAACCTTATAGAAGGATTAAAAAAAATAGATAAATAATATTATATGATTAATTGTATTAGAATAATATAAATCATTAATAAAAGTAATCATTATTTTAACTTGTATCATTAAAAAAGATGACCGCATTTTAGCAATCATCTTAATTTAATATACTAATTCTAGGATTATTTGATTAAGCACCTTAAATCCATCACAAGTGGCAAATAGGTGGTTATTTTTTATATCAATTAGCCCGTATTTTAAAAGCCTTGATATTTCGTCTTTCTTTAGGCTAAGAAGGTCAAAATAATATTCGTCTTTAACTTTTTTTAGGTCCACTCCTTCCGTTGTGCGAAGTTTTAGCATTATATACTCATCGTATAAGTCTTCATTTGATTCCTTCCCTTCAAAATCTTTTACTGACAAGTCACTCGATATATTGTCAATATAAGCTTTAATGGATTCAATATTGCCCCACCTAAGTCTATTGAAATAACTATTTGCACCCACACCAAATCCGACATATTCCACCATATTCCAGCAATTGTAGTTGTGTATGCATTTTAGTCCTTTTTTAGCAAAATTACTCACTTCGTAGCGGTTAATATTATGTCTTTTTAATGTCTTATATACATAGTCGTACATCTTAACAACTTCATCTTCTCCTGGGAGAGTGATTTTGCCACTATTCACCATTGTGTGTAGCGGAGTGCCTTCTTCTAGAATAAGCGAGTATGCACTTATATGCGGAATTTTATTTTTAAGGACCACTTTCAGAGTATCTTTTACATCCTTTAGAGTTTGATTGGGTAGCCCCAGCATAATATCAGTATTTATGTTAGAAAAACCTACAGATTTTAGGACTTTTATAGCACTTAAATATTCTTCCAAGGTGTGAGCCCTATTTATTGCTTTCAATAGGCTGTCATTAGCGGACTGAAGCCCCACACTCACCCTATTTATCCCACACTCTCGCCACTCTCTTGCTTTTTCAATTGTGACCGAATTGGGATTTGCTTCTATTGAAATTTCCGCGTTGTTTGAAAGGTTGTAGTTGCTTTTTATTGCATTCATCACATCTCGAATACAGCCTTCCGACATACAACTTGGAGTTCCGCCACCGATATAAATAGAAGAAACTACACAGTCTGTCGCATTAGAAGAAAAGGCTACTATTTCCTTAATAATAGCCTTTATATAGGTTTCTTTTAAGTTGTCTTGTCCCGCTTGTGAATTGAAGTTGCAGTAATAACACTTACTCACGCAAAATGGGATGTGGATATATAGTCCTAATTCTTTCATTTGTTTCTCTATTCGTCAATTTTCAAAATCGACATAAATGCTTCGCTTGGAATTTCTACTGAGCCAATTTTTCTCATACGCTTTTTACCACGCTTTTGCTTTTCAAGAAGTTTTTTCTTACGGGTGATGTCACCACCATAACACTTAGCCAAAACATCCTTTCGAAGGGCTTTTATTGTTTCTCTTGCAATAACCTTGTTGCCAATCGCCGCCTGGATAGGAATTTCAAACATTTGTCTAGGAATAACTTCCTTTAGTTTTTCCGCAATTCCCCTGCCACGTTGATATGCTCTATCCTTATGAACAATCATACTTAGCGCATCACACATATCACCATTAAGCAAGATGTCTAATTTTACAAGACTGCTAGGCTCGTACCCTATAATATTGTAATCCATACTCGCATAACCTTTGCTTCGAGATTTTAACTGGTCAAAATAATCAAACATAATCTCATTAAGTGGCATTTTGTATATAAGTTGACATCTATTTGCGTCTATGTATTGCAAGTCTAAGTGCACGCCACGTTTCTCTTGCGATAGGTCCATTAGAGTGCCCACATATTCTGGCGGAGTGAATATCTCAACTCTAACCATCGGCTCTTCCATAAAATCAATACTTTGTGGCTCGGGAAGTTCACTAGGATTGCTTATGGTCACCACTTCGCCATTGGTTTTGTGCACCAAATAACTTACACTAGGTGCGGTTGTTATAAGGTCAAGGTTAAATTCTCGCTCCAACCTTTCTTGAATAATCTCCATATGAAGAAGTCCCAAAAAACCACATCTAAAACCAAAACCCAGCGCTTGACTCACTTCTGGCGTATATTCTAGGGCATAATCATTAAGTTTAAGTTTTTCAAGAGCATCTTTTAGGTCGTTGTACTTGCTGCCATCTACACAGAAAATTCCGCTAAACACCACAGGCTGTGGCTCTTTGTACCCCGCAAGTGGCGTGTCTATAGGATTGAGTGCGTCATATATTGTGTCGCCCACTCGAGTGTCGCACACGGTCTTTATGGACGCACAAATATACCCAACATCACCCGCTTGCAAAACATCCGTTTCCTTAGTGTCGGGCGCAAAATACCCAACTTCAGTCACATCAAATTCCTTGCTGTTGGAGAAAAATTTAATTTTTGTGTTTTTGCTAACTTTTCCGTCCACAATTCGAACTAAGCATACAGCGCCCTTAAAGTTGTCATAATAACTATCGAAAATTAGTGCTTTTAGCGGGGCATTTTCGTCCCCCTTTGGTGCTGGGACATTCTCTACAACTTGTCTTAAAACTGCGTCGATATTGATTCCGTCTTTGGCACTTATGGCTGGAGAATTGTCTGCTGGCAAACCTATAATATCTTCAATCTCTTTTCTCGCATTCTCAACATCTGCACTCGGCAAGTCGATTTTGTTGATGACCGGAAGAATCTCAAGGTCGTTTTCTAGTGCAAGATACACATTCGCTAGGGTTTGTGCTTCAACTCCTTGCGTTGCATCGACTATCAAAATAGCACCTTCACAAGCCGCGAGCGACCTACTTACTTCGTAGGTAAAGTCCACATGCCCTGGGGTGTCAATAAGGTTGAGTGTATATTCTTCACCGTTGTAGGTGTATTTCATTCGACTAGGTGTAAGTTTTATAGTGATTCCGCGTTCCTTTTCAATGTCCATACTGTCAAGGATTTGTTCACTCATATCCCGTTTTGCAACCGTTCCGGTACTCTCCAAAAGCCTATCAGCCAATGTCGATTTGCCATGGTCAATGTGTGCAACTATACAAAAATTTCGAATATGTTGTGTTCTTTCGCTCATTATTTGCTCCGTAAGTTAATATGTATATATTATATAAAAAAGCCAAAACTTAATCAATAAAAAATTTGGAATTAACTTAAAAAATTAGCATTTTCACCGAAAAGCAGCTGCAAATTTGTGCAAATTTAACGAATTTTGTTAAAATTGCTAGTCAAAATCAAATGACTTTGATATAATGAAAAAAATAAAATTATAATTGTGTCCTTAATCTCTAGGACTTTTAGGAATATATTTATGAAATCAGAAAAGATGAAAAAAGCCATTGTCAAAAATAACGAGCCTTTTGTAGTCAGAAAAAAGCAAATGCTTAATCTAACCAAAAATGGCGAATTGGAAGATGTCAGACTTGAAGAAAATTATATGGAAGAAGTCTTAAAGCACAATTGGATTATAGATAACTATATCGCAAAATTTGGGTTTGTGACCGGTGACGCACCAGAGAACACTCTTGCTTCTTACAAAAATGCGATTGACCACAACTACCCAATACTTATAAGTGTGCAGATGATTGACGACGGCGAGATTGTGTGTTTTAACCACAAGACGCTAGCGAGCGTGACAAAAGAGAGCGGATATATAACAAAAATGTCACTAAGTGAGATTAAAGAACTTAACATTGGTGACACTACCGAAAAAATCCCTACCCTAGACGAAGCCTTGGATTTTATTGCCGGGAAAGTCCCTGTAATAATTGAAATACACAATGACGGCAATGTAGGAAAATTTGAGCAAAAGATTGCAGACACCCTTGAAAGATATATTGACAAGTTCAACTTATTCGATAGTGTTGCAATTATGAGCCTTAACCCTTACTCGCTAGAATGGTTCTTAAGTCAAGCCCCTTGGTTCCCTAGAATCCTTAGAAGCGGAAAGTTTAAAGTAAAAATGTTTGGGAGCATTAAGACCAAAAAACTTACTAAATTAAAACTTTACAAGATTGCACTACCCGACTATGTGTGCTACAATGCAAAAGACTTACCTTGCAAATACATCAAGAAAGTAAAGCCCGTAGGCGTACTTGCTTTCAATGTAAAGACGCAAAACGAATATATGGATGTTGCAAAATACTGCGACAACATCATATTTGATGGATTTGAACCTTGCATTTAATTAAAACGCAATAAAAATTGATAAATTTAACAAAAAAAGGCATATTTTTAATAATATGCCTTTTTTTATACATCTTTTTATTTAATTAAAAAAACCTAATGCCCAACATCTCGTACTTCATTAATCGTTTTTTAGCCGCTTTTCTAATTTCTTTAATAGTTTCATCTGCCAAGTTTTCTAGAGAATTAATGTTGTATCCTCTTAGTTTTTGCTTTGCGTCAGTTGTTTCACTTCTTAACTTTTTAAGCCCATGGAATTGGATGCTGTCCATTTCGTTAGCGGTCGCTAATTCGCTTTGGATAGCAACATAAATGTCGTCAAATTTTGACTTTGCTTGGTCGTAATTTGCTCTTGCTTCTCTCTTGCAAGTGTTGATAAACGAAACTGTTCCTTTAATTCTATCGAAAGAAACTGAATTTTTTTCTTCCAAAAGTAAGTCATCCTTAAGTGCTGAGCCTTTTTGGATGGCAGTCATAAGCAGTTCGACCCCTGCATCAACATTTGATAATTTTGCACCAATCTCTCTTTGGCATGCTTGGATATTTAATTCTTCTTTGCGTTTCATAATTTTATCTCCTTTTTTGTTATTATACATCAATTTCATAGTGTTGTAAATACCTAAATTTTGCAAAATTGTTGAAAATTAGTAGTTTTAAAAACTAATTTATCGCTCCATTTCCATCGACTGTAGAATATACTCCATTTTATTGAAAATCATTTCGGAATTTGTTTCAGATTTCTTCTTATTATTTAATTGTATGTTATTTTCTTTTGCCAAAATCTCTATTGTTTTTCCATCACGAGCAACTTGTTTCCTTGCCATCACATTTTCATAGGCTTTTTTAGTTGCGGAAATCAAGCCACATTTCGCACTTATCATACCAATGTTGTACCCTTTATTGTTTTGTTGAATGCTCGCAGTTGTATTGTCAAGAGCCTTTAGTGTTGCTTCCGACAATTTGTGTTCTGCCGATTTAATTCCAATGTTTGCACCCGACACATCTTGCTGAGTACTTGCGACATTATTGTCAAGAGCCTTTAATGTCGCGTCTTTCAAATCGCGTTCGGCGGAAATTATCCCAATATTTTTTCCATCAACATCTTGTTGAATACTTGCCTTATAATTATCCAAGGCTTTTAGCACTAGCCTTTCCATATCTCTCTCGGCAGATATCATTCCTATGTTTCTTCCAATATTGTTTTGTTGGATGCTCGCTTCGTAATTGTCAAGGGCCTTTAAAGTCGCCTTTTCTAGTTTTTTATATGCCGAAAACATTCCTATGTTCCAACCTTTGTCATCTTGTTGAAGGCTAGCAACCTTATTGTCAAGGGCTTTCATTGTCGCTCTTTCAAGTCCGCAACTGGCACAATGCATACCTAGATTTACTCCATAGCAATCTTGAAATATTGGCGCTTCTTCATTATCTAACATCAACATTGCAACATCTTCCAATCCATACTTGCAAGCGAGAAGCCCTAAAGTATTGCCGGAATCATCTTCCCATGTCAAAATTTCAGGGAATCTTTTGAATGTTCGCTCAAGTGATTTCATATTCTCCTCGGGAGTAAAACTATAATGGTCGTACCATGTTTCGGGCTTTGCCATATGCTCAAACAATTCAATCATTGTACAAAATGCCACTCTTCTCTTTAATCTTTCACCACTAGTTAGTTTCTCTTCACTCATCGTAATTCTCCTAAATTCAGTTTTATTATATCATACTAATCCCTATTGTCAAGATGTTGTCTTTTCTAAATTTGTGATTTGTTAAACAAATTTTAGAACTTTCTTAATTTCTCTATTTTTTGAGCAAATGTTTATTTTATGCTATCTTTTCGCATCCTTAAAATCCGTGTTTTTACTTAAAACAAATACGAACAAATGTTTGATATTATTGTGAATTATCAATTGACTTAAGTCGCAAAGTATAGTAAAATAATTTTGTTTTTAGAAAGGGAAAATCATTATGAATTTATTTGAAGGAAACATAAAGCAATATGCCCCACTTGCGGATAGGTTAAGACCTACTACTTTAGACCAATTTATAGGGCAAGAACATTTAGTACATAGCGGGAGTTTGCTTGTAAGGGCAATAGAATCTAGTTCTATTGGGAGTTGTATATTTTGGGGTCCACCGGGCACCGGCAAAACAACAATCGCAAGCATTATAGCAAATAGTTGTAACGGAATTTTCAAAAGACTTAACGCAGTAAGTAGCGGGGTCGCCGACGCAAAAGAAATAATCACGCAAGCAAAAAGCATGTTGGAACTATATGGCAAAAAAACATATTTATTGCTTGACGAGTGCCACAGATGGAGCAAGGCTCAGTCCGATTGTGTACTTGAAGCGATTGAAACGGGTTGCATTGTATTTATAGGTAGCACGACCGAAAATCCATACATCAATATGACTCGCGCGATTGTTAGCAGATGTCAAATATTTGAATTTAAGCCACTTAGCGAAAGTGCCATTGACAAAGCATTGCAAAATGCGGTTGTTAACAAAGAAAAAGGATATGGAAATATAAATGTCAACCTTCTTCCCGAAGCAAGTAAGCATTTCGCTTGGGCAAGCGGTGGCGACCTAAGAAGTGCTTACAACGGGCTTGAATTAGCCGTAAAAACCACCCCCGCCGACGCAAACGGAGTGATAGTGATAGACAAAAAAGTGGCGGAAGAATGCATACAAAAACGAGAACTTGCACTTGACGAAAACACCAGTTTTGATATGTTGTCAGCGTTTTGCAAAAGTCTTCGCGGAAGCGATACTGACGGGGCTTTGTTTTGGGCTCAAAAACTACTGCTTAGTGGCTACGACCCACTTATCCTTGCTCGCAGACTTGTAGCACACGCTAGTGAAGACATCGGAATGGCAGATAGCAATGCAGTTTTGCTTGCAATTTCGGCGCTTATAAGTTGTGAAAAACTGGGAATGCCCGAGTGCAATCTAACATTGTGTCACGCAATCACATATATTTGCGAAGCGGAAAAAAGCAATTCCGTATATATTGCGATGAGCAAAGCACAAGAATCAGCCGAAAAACACAAGGACGCTGTTGTTCCAAATCACCTAAAAAATCACCATACTGGCTATTCTGACGGCACTGGCAGTTATAAGTATCCGCACGACTTTGGCGGATATGTAAAACAACAATATTTGCCAAGCGTGTGCAGTAACGACATATATTACACCCCGCTAAACAACGGAAGGGAAAAAGGAATGACTCGCAAAAAATTTGATAGCCGAGTAAAGAAAAAATAACTTAAAATCAACAAAAAAACACATTTTAAATTGAGATATTTCCCCTAGGGACACTCAAAATAAGATGTGTCTTTTTTATTTTATTTAGACTTTTTTCTCTTCTTTTTTTCGACTTTTTCTGCGACTTTTGTTTTGTCGTAAGTTTCTTCTTTATAGTCATAAAATTCTACAATTGTTTTGTCGTATATTTCTTGGGTTTGTTTAAGCAAATTCTCTGTGTTTTCGGCAACACTCAAATTTGGGTCGGGATAAATTGGCTTACAAATGTTGACCACTACCCTATATTTCTTAATGCTATATGACTTTTTGAAGCATATTATCATAGGAATGATTGGCACATTAAATTTGCTCGCATAATGGAATGCACCTTTCTTTAATGGTCGGGATTGCTCATATTTTAGCCACAACGACTGCTCCGGATAAAAATGTACAAATCCGCCATTCTCAAATATTTGACCTAGGCACTCGTTAAACTTCTTGTTGTTAGATAGGCTTGACGACAACGGCAAGAATCCGCCCGCCTTCATTGTTGCACCAAATAGTCCCTTTTTGTTGTTGTGCTCCGCTCCAGTGATGTAAAAATTCTTAAACGACATCGCTTGGAAATTCCAAAGGGAGTCAAGATAATGCACGTGGTTGGATATAGTGATTCCGTTTTTAACTTTTCTTAAATTCTTACGGCCTTTAATTTTAATTCCAAACCCCACATAGTTTACAAGCGGGCCTATAAGATACATAACCGATTTTATAATAGCCCTATATATTTTAAATAGCGGATTTTTTGGCTTGTAGTCGTAATTCTCCGGCAATTTACTCATATTTTCGTAATTAATAGGGGTCGTAAATGAATCAAATTTTCCTTCGCTCGCCAACGTGTAAAGCCTATTTAAGTACTCGTCTTTGCTTATTGTAATATGTTCACTGCTAAGTTCTTCATCAATCATTTGTGACGCTTGCTCGCCACCATTTTTGGTCATATCAAATTTTAACAAGTTTTCTTTATATTGCTCAAGCAATTCGCGATTGTCTATCCACTGCTCGACTTGTTCTTTTATAAGTTTTGGCTTGTAAATAGCGACTCCACAACCATATGTGTCGATAAACAATTTGGTTGTTGCTTTCTCAATTGGGTGGGCATAATAATCCACAAGCACCGGCGTACCCATAAACACGCTATCCAAAATAGCATTAGGGCCAGCCTTTGTGATAAACACATCGCTCGCCTTATAGTACTCATATACTGTAGGGCAAAAAGGAAGAATAATAAATGTAATATTTGGCTTTATATTCTTCATTTTCTCGAAATATGCTTTTACCTTTTCATTTTTTCCAGCAAGCAAAATTATAGTTATGGGCTTATCAATTTTTAGCAATTGCTTCGTGACTGATTTTGCCTTTGCACAAGCATACACACCATCCGCCACCATACAACAAAACTGGTCTAAAGGAATGCCAAGTTTTTTTCTTAGTTCTTCCTTCGATTGCGTACACTTTAGTAGGTCTTCCCTTGCCGTAAAAAACACTTGTTTTACTCGCTCTGGGCTAAATCGCCTTTTGCCGACCGCTTCGAAATATGCGTTTTCGTTGTTTACAATAAATAACGAATCACGATTGTCCCACCAAGGATGAACATTGTTGTCGGGGTTGTAAGTGATAATTTGGCAGTTTTTGTTGTACTTTTTCTTGTATTCAAGCCCCGCAAAAGTCATATAATAATGGGTACTCACTATGCAGTCGGGTTTATAGCGGTCAAAAGCTTCTAATGTAGATTTTAATGCTTTTGGCGTAAATACATGGTGAAAAAAACGCATAAGTTTTTGTTCACCAAGTACATTCATCAAGAAAAATACAAAATTGCCAAAACCTTTAATTCTATTGGTATTTTTGGTCTGGTCAATTATAAATTTCTCCAGCCTTTGAGTGTGTTTGTCACTTCTCATTACATATTCGTCAAGTATTTCGTACTTATCACCATAATACTTCTTTAAATTATCCGATATTGACTTTATGGAAGTAATGTGCCCCATTCCCGACTCCATATAAGTCATCAAAACTCTCTTTTTCTCCATTAGTACAATTCCCTTTTAATCAAATTGTTATGATTATTATAGCACTATTTCAAATTCTTACAAACAAATTGCACAAAAAAATCACCCATAATATGAGTGATTTGGTCAGAATAGCCGTAAGCGGAGTTCTGTATTAAACGATTATCTATCTAGAACTAATGTCACCATTAGTTTCAAGCGGTGTAACGAAGGACTGCCGAGTCAGGTTATAACGCCCTTCTACCTTGCACCAAGTGGGGTTTACAGAATTCTATAGTTACCTATAAAATTGGTGTGCTCTTACCACGCCTTTCCACCCTTACCACATCGCTGTGGCGGTATATCTCTGTTGCACTTTCCTTAGAGTCGCCTCCACCAGCCGTTAGCTGGCACTATGCTCTGTGGTGCTCCGACTTTCCTCAAGAATTTCTTCTCGCAATCGTATGTCTATCTGACTTTAATTATTATATCACAAAATTCAATTTTTTGCAACAACTATTACATCGTTCGGTCGTTTTTTGATAGTTTTGCAATGTTTTCTTTCATTTCGTTGTACAATATTTTTGGGTTGATGTTAGGGTTGTCCAAACATCTATTTATAAACTTCAACTGTTCGTCATGGCGATGAGACGCTTCAACATATCGCTTGTCATTAAGAATTTCGTAAGTTTTCTTACAATCTTCATACAACTCTACAAGCGGTTGTTCGTCTTCAACATATTTTATTTTTTCGCCAAATGGTGCTAGAAGTCTTATGTATCTATCAAGTTCGCGATTGTATTTTGCCGTGATTGAGTGTCTTGACTTGCTATTTGCGTGCTTCAATCTTATGTTAGTATTGGTGCAGAACATTCTTTCATCTTTATCTTTAATATCGGGAATCTTTTTCGTGAACATAATGTTTGCCAATTTCTCAAAATCTCTATCCAATTTTGGATTGTCAATTTGTCCAATTCTGTCTTCCATCCTATATAATCTACTTTCAATGTATTTGCCAAGTTTTGCGATATCATCATAATCCGTAAATTCACCGCTAAAGTCTTTAACTAGTCGCATTGCAATCTCATAACCATTGGTGCCAATGCTATCGCTTACCACATCATTCTCGAAAAAACTAAGTAGCGTATCCATATTTTGAAGTGTGCTAGGAAGTGTCATATAAGTACTGCACACATCATTCAAGTTGTGATACTCAAAAGCAACTTTTTTGCCATTACGATAATATACGTCGTCTTTTACTGTTTTATTGATGATCGTTTGAATAGCATTATCCACCAATACACTGGCATTATATAACTGCGTAAAACGATACATATCTACAAGCCAATCAATCTTATCGTGGCCGTTAGAAGTAGGCACAAAAGCCGTTCTTTCTTCTACAACTTTCTCCAATGCCCCAGTTTCACTATTTCTTACAAATTTAATAATTTCGCCAGTCTTAACAGTCTTTCGGTCAAATAACCAATCTTGAAAACGGCTTTCATCTCTCATTTCATCAGAAAATTTTCCAAGTTCATCAAAAATTTGGTTTCTTAATTTATTAATTTTTTCAACTCTATAATTCATCAAAATTATCCCCTTTTATTTGTTACACAAGCATTATATCACACCAATTATCTAATTTCAATAGGTAAATTGCGATTTAATGCTTAAAAAAAACGCCCGCAAATTAAATTTGCGAGCATTTTTACTTCTTCTTAAAATTGTCAATTATTCAATAGTGCTGTTGGCTTCATTATTTATTTGTATCCTTTTCAAAAGTTATTTGCATAGTCCCAATAATTATTCATTAGGAATAACATATACTTTCAAAACTAATCCGTCCTTTTTGGTCACTTCCCCCTTCGTCTCGCTTTTATTAGAGTCTAATTGATAGCCAGTAGGTGCTTGTGCTTCTACAATTGTGCCAATTTTGGAAGATGTTACGACCGTCATTTCGTCATTTAGATTGTATGTTTCGCCGTCAAATACATAGTAATTAACCGTATAATTGGCGGTGGTAATAACATCCGATATTGTAATAGTGATAAGCGTATCTTCGTAGTTTTGTGGGTTTTCGTTGTAATACGCATAGTAAGACACACCCTTAGCAATGGAAGTTGTATTAGATATTTTTTTGCCATTGCTATCCATATACCAAGTAATGTTCTTCAAATTGTTGTCATACACTAAGTCTTGCAATGTGTCGCCAAAATACGCGACAAAATCAACTTGCCCGGTATATTGTTTTCTATCTGCTTTCGTGATGCTCCACTTTACCTTTTGGATAGGGTTAGACAAAATCTCGCCACTAGCATTGCTCCAAGCGTATTTGTCAGAATTATTCAACTTTAATTGCACTTCATAATCACCACAATTAGCCATATTCACATAACTAAACACCGAATATAGCCCGTTTGACTGAGAATTATAATAGGATTTTATGTCGACTTCGTTGCCGTCGTAAGTAGTGGAATATTCGCTAGGAATATCCACTTTAATAGGTTTTACGGTAATTGTATCGGAAAATTCAATGTTTGGGTATTCCTTCAAATACACATTGAATGAATACTCTCCGTATTTTGTGCCGTCGTAGGTGGTCGCGTACTGATAGTCCGCTTTGGCAAGTTCTTGCCACCCGCCATTGATATATATTTTCACTTTCAATTTATCTATAAAGTCATCACCCACGACAATTTCTTTATCGTATCCGCTAACTTCGATGTCGGTAGGCAAAACTACCGCTTTGGGTGGGTCTGCGGTTGGATTTGTGTTGCCCGACCCCACGCTAAAATTACAAGCGGAAAGAATTGTCGCACCGACAATCATACAAAACACAACTCCTAAATAACTAATCCATTTTTTCATTTGCACCACACTTTTAAATTATAATAACACAAATTCAAAAAACAACAAAACAATTGATAACATTTTTATTATTTGTGTTAATTTAAAGTATTATGCTACATATAATCTTCCTTTTTAATTATATCTTGCAATGTTTCTATTGACTTTTTCTCCAATCGGCTCACATAACTCCTGCTAATATTGAGATATTTGCTAACTTCTCGCTGTGTTAGTGCGGGATTTCCGTTAAGGCCGTACCTTAAATTCATTATGGTGTACTCCCGTTCGGTCAAATTTTCCTTAAGCACATCGCCAAGTTTTTTGCTAATAACCATATCTGTTGCTTGGCTTTCGATGTCGCAATCGGGCAATTCGATGACATCAATTATGCTCATCTCGTTATCGTCGCCGTCGCCACCGAGTGCTTCTTCTATACTTATGTTGGTTTTGTGTTTTTTATTCACCCTAAGTAGCATCAATATCTCATTTTCAATACATCGCGACGCATATGTCGAAAATTGAGTGTTAAAGCCGTCTTTGTATGTATTTATGGCTTTTATAAGCCCTAGACTCCCCGCACTAATCAAGTCGTCGGCTTCTTCCGAACCGCTGTATTTTTTCACGATGTGTGCCACCAGCCTAAGGTTGTGATGAATTAATATATTTTTCGCTTCCAAGTCACCACTATGGAACTTTTGCAAATACTCCGCTTCTTGCTTGCTATTTAATGGCTTAGGGAAGGACGACGAATTGTTGACATACGCCGTAAAAAACATCACTTTCTTCAAAAACATAGAAAAACTTTCAAAAATCATATTACACCCCGCTGATATAAATATATGCGAGATTTGTCGAAATTTGCTTGTACAATGAGTTTCTTTTATTTTATCCACCAAATTATCCCAATATTTTAATGCATTATTGTCAGCAATCTTATAGATTCTTTTAATACATTATTGTAGTATAGCAATACATTATTGGTGAATAAATATTAAAATAAATGTATATTTATTCCATAAATTAAATAATTATAAGCACAAAAAAACACCCACAAAATAAAAGTCTTGTGAGTGTTTTTCTATATTATTTTACTTCTTTTCTAAGAATGTCGCCTTTTGATAGTTGAGTAGTTGTGTAGATATATAATTTTTGTTGGACTTGATTAGCATCCACTACTTCTACCCCATTTTCATCGGTCATTTTTGTGACAATAAATTGCGAATTAAAGGCTTCGTTTGGTGACAAAACTTCTAAAGCGTCGCCAACTTTAAATCTATTACGCATTTCAACTAAGACCTTGCCGTCGGTAGTTTTGTCAAGCACTAATGCCATAAACTCGTGGGTTTGGACCGGCATACTACTTTCCAAATATTCTTTATTGTTGTCGCCCAAGAAAAATCCAGTAGTATATCGTCTATGACTGGCCTTTTCCAATTCGGTTTTTAATTCGGCTGGGCATTCATAATTATTCATACTTTCCATTATGTCAATTGCTCTGCGATATGCGTTGACAACAGTTGCAACATAATAAGCGCTCTTCATTCTGCCTTCAATTTTAAAACTTGTAACGCCCACTTCTTTCAATTTGTCTATGTATTCTATCATACACATATCCTTGCTATTAAGAATGTAAGTACCCCTATCGTCTTCTTCTATGTCGTAGTACTCGCCGTTGCGGTGTTTTTCCCTTATAGCGTACTCCCAACGGCACGCTTGAACACACGCACCACGATTACTTTCTCTGCCAGTAAGGTAGTTGGAAAGTAGGCATCTGCCACTATACGATATACACATAGCACCATGCACGAAGCACTCCAACTCAACATCGTTAGGAATAAAATCCCTAATTTCTTTGATTTCTTCTAGCGACAATTCTCTTGCCAAAATAATTCGTTTTACGCCCATATCGACAAGGAATTTAGCCGAATATTTGTTGGTTACATTTGCTTGTGTGCTTACATGAATTACTAGTTTTGGAGCATTTTTTCTTATAAAATCGATCACTCCGATGTCGCTAACTATTACAGCATCTACGCCTATTTCTTCCAAATACTTAACATAATCTTTAAGCCCGCCGAAGTCTGAATTTTTAGCCAAAATATTGATTGTGATATATGCCTTAACATTGTGCGAATGGCAATAATCGACCGACTCCTTCAATTCGTCCAGGTCAAAATTGTCGGAAAATGCTCTAAGCCCAAATTGTTTCCCTGCGAAATAACACGCATTTGCACCATAATATATGGCGGTTTTTAATTTTTCCATATTGCCTGCTGGGGCTAACAACTCAATCATTTATTTTTCTCCTTTTGTAGTAATACACACTCCGTCTTCAACTTCAAAAAGTTGTGATTTAAAGGGTGGAATGTTGACTTCTTCCAAATATTTTCTAAGGTTAAGCACAAGCGTGCGGGTGCGGTGCTCGGGCCAATCGTTGCCCTTCACTAGACCCCTAAAAAGCACATCATCGGCGAATATCGTTCCGCCATCGTTAAGCAAATCGCTAATTACTGGCAAGTACCATATATATTGCCCTTTTGGACCATCCAAGAACACAAGGTCATACTTCTCGCCTTTTGACAACAAGTCTTTAAGCACATCTTTCGCGTCGCCTTTTAGTTGCTCGACCCTATCCGTTAAGCCAAGTCGCTCAAAATTGGACTTAGCCACATTGTACATTTGCTCGCTTTTCTCAATAGTCGTAAGTGTTGCGTCAAGATTTTTTAGTAGCATTTGCGACCCCGAATAACCTATGGCTGTTCCGATTTCCAAAATCCTTTTAATGCCGTGCTCACTCGCCCTATCGAGCAACATTTGTAGAGTGATGGGTCTTACAATTGGCACGTTGTTGTCTTGTGCATACTTTATAATTTGTTCCATTATTCACCTTATTTTGTTTCAATTATAATAGGAATTATCATTGGACGGCGTTTTAATTTCTTGTAAAAATAGTTTGTAAGCGCCTTCTTGATATTTATCTTTATTTGTGACCAATCTTGGGTCTTGAAGTCGCAATTAAGGATTGTATTGATTACAATATCTCTTGCTTCTTCCATAACATCTTCGTTGCCCTTAAAATAGATAAATCCTCTTGATATAATCTCTGGTTTGCTTGTCAAACTTCCTGTAGAATTAGATACTGTAAGTGCCACTGCACACATACCTTCTTCGCTAAGCAACATCCTATCTCTCTGAACCGCTCCGCCAGCATCACTTACATCAAATCCATCAACAAGCCTTATTCCCGCTTGAACTGTACCTATTTTCTTTATGGAATTTCTTCCTATCGATATACTATCGCCCAAATCTGGGATAATAATGTTTCGTTTTGGAATTCCGATTTCTTCCGCAATTTTTGAGTGTGCTTTTAAGTGTCTAAATTCACCATGTGCCGGGATGAAGAATTTTGGTCTAACTAGGCTAAGCATTGTTTTCAATTCTTCTTGGCAAGCGTGCCCCGATACGTGGACATCTGCAAGCCCGTCATATATTACTGTAGCACCACGTTTATACAATGTATTGATTACATTATTTATATTCTTTTCATTGCCTGGTATTGCTGACGAACTAAATATAACATAGTCATTTTCACCAATCTCAATTTTAGGGAATTGGCCATCTGCCATACGGCTTAGTGCACTATTTTCTTCGCCTTGGCTTCCTGTACACAATATGCAAGTCGTTTCGTCTGGGGCTTTGTCGATGTTGTTGATGTCGCCAAGCAATGCTCTATTGAATTTCAATTCACCGATTTTGCTAGCGGTTTCGCACACATTAAGCATACTTCTGCCCGTGAAAACTATCTTTCTTCCGTACTTTTCGCACATATCAAGAATTTGTTGGATTCTGTGAACATTTGAAGCAAAAGTTGCGATAATGATTCGCTTTGATTTGTTTTGAGCAAATAGTCCGTCAAGGGTTTCACCGACTTTTCTTTCGCTCATACTATATCCTGGGCGTTCTGCGTTGGTACTATCGGCAGTCATAAATAACACACCTTTCTTAGAAATCTCCGCTAATCTAATCATATCCATCGGCTTGCTGTCGATTGGAGTGTAGTCAATTTTGAAGTCGCCGGTGTGGAAATACACGCCCACTGGAGTGGTTATTGCCACAGCCATTGCCCCGCTTATGCTGTGTGTAACTTTTAAAAATTCGATTGTAAAGCACCCTACTTTAATTATTTGTCCGCTTTTTACTACGTTTGGCTTGCATGCGACTTTTCGGTGCTCTCTAAATTTATTTTCAACCAATGCACAAGTTAATTTGCTTCCATATATAGGAACTTTGATGTCTTGCAATACATATGGCAATGCACCGATGTGGTCTTCGTGACCATGAGTCAAGATAATTGCTCTGATTTTTTGGCGGTTATTTATAAGATATGTGATGTCGGGAATAACCAAATCGACACCCATCATTTCGTCAGATGGGAAGGCACAACCGGAGTCGATAACTAATATGTCGTTGCCATACTCTAGGCACATCATATTTTTACCAACTTCGCCAACACCACCCAAAAATGACAATTTTAAGTTTTGTTGTTTCATATTTTTTCTCCTAATTATTTTTTTATTTAAAGCAAAATGACAACAAAACACCCGTTAGCACAACAAGTAAAAACTGTGCCAACTTATGCCACTCAATGTCATTTTGAAAAACTATCACGATAAATTTTAAAAACCCACAAATAAATTTATCTTGTTTTTGATAGCATTATTATATATCAAGTTTTAAAAAAAATCAAGAAAAAATATCAACATATTTTGTCGTAATGTGTAATAATGCGTTTTCATCGCTTAAAAGCCCGACTTTGCATATTATCTCAGCCACTAAAAGCGGAAGCTTTCTGGGTTTTTAAGCGGACTAATTTTTGCATAAAATTTGCATAAAATATCTTATTTGTAAAATATGTTTTTATACTTAAAATATATTTTCATTATTAAGTATATATTTTTATTTTTTTAATAAGTATATCTCTATGTTTAAAATATATCTTCACATAAAATATATTTCTTTTAAAAAAAAGTCTTACTTAAAGTTTTCAAGTAAGACAAAATAATTAAACAATATATTTTTGATTGTGCAATTTGTCAGTATATTGCACTGGTTTTGGTGCCATTACATTGTATGGGTCAAGGTAATAACGTTGGCCGGTCGCACTATAATAAGCGACCATTCCAAATGTTGAGTACATAAGTAGCGATACTGGGATTGTGACAATAAGCCCTACACCATATGTAAAGACTCCGCCAAACACATTCAAAAATACCGAAGTAAGAATGATTGCAAAAGCATTGCCAAAAGTTTGACCAAAACGGCGTTTAACAATAATCATAGAGTCTTTCAATCCCGAGAAAACGCCTTTATTTCGCACCACAATGCTAGGAATCCAACCGCAGAAAAGGGTGTGTTTTAATGACATCAATATGCAAAATCCAAAGAGAATAATAAATGGGGAAAGCACTATAAATGCGCCACCAAGCCTAAATAAGCGGAAAGAATAAAGAAGCAAATAATATATTCCAAAATTAACTGGAACCAAAAGTAAGAAACTAGCAATTTGATAAAGCAAATTTTTCTTGAAACTTGACACAAACGAATTAGCATAATTGTGCTTTGTGTTGCTACTCATATAATAATACAAATTAACAGCGGTTGGCATTTGATAAAATTTAAAAACAACCGTACCAAGCACCATTATTACAAACCCCATTCCAAAAATTGATAGCATAATTTTTGAGATGTTGGAATTGATAATATCAACGAATTTAACCGACAAATCGCCAATTCTGATAATAAGGGCTTTTAGGTCAAGCGAGGAAATAAATGTTTGATAGACATCTGCAATTTTTTCAAAAAAATTAGCATTTATAAGCACTTGAACAACTGGCAAAGCCGTGACAAGGCACAATCCACCCACCACAAGACCTGCGATTAAGATGTATAAAAGTATTTTCCAAATAAGATGGGCGTTGGAAAATAGCAATTTGAATGTATTTTTGTATAACATAAAAACCAACCTTTTTAAGACATTATAAATCATTTTTGTTATTTAATCAATAATTTTTTGTAAGTTAGTGACAATAAATAATGACTAATAATAAGTTTAATAATAAAAAGGGGCGTATTTTCTCACACCCCTTTAAATTTTAAGCAATCTTTAACTTCGTCTTATATCAACACAGTGTCTAACGGCTTTCTGGACTTCATTATCCCCTTGCACATTGTTAGTACCATCCACTTCGTCAGCACGCACTTCTTCCTCGGTGTCGCAATTTTTATGGCTGGTAAAACAATTTATGTCGTCACAATCGCAATTCTCATCATTAATGTAGCCATTTTCAAAGTGTTCAGAACAATTAGGGCATTCAGATTCAATAATTTGAACTTTTTCAACATCTTGAAAATTATCCATTTTAATTGTTTCATTCGCACAATTCATTTCAACCTTTTCAATGTTGCTCAAACAATCTGGATTATTTCCAAATAAGGTCAAGATTTTCAAAACAACATCATTAACAATCTGTTCTTTGATAGACGCGTCATCAATAGTAACACCACCAACATCTTTATTACAACCATCAATATTATCCATTAAATTGTTATCTTCAATAACATCACAATATAAAACGTCTTGAAAATCATTCTCCGCACTTTTATTATTTTCAGTAAAAAATTCATTGACTTCAATACTGTCGATTTTTACATCCACTTCATCCGTAATTGATTCATCATCAATAATCTTTGCCACTTCAGTATCTTCAGCGATTGTAACCGATTTGTTATCTTCCGATATCGTAGTTTTATTGTCAACATTTTTTATTACATCTTTATTATCCATACTTTGTTTTGATGACTTTGAATCTTTTGTCACAATGCCAAGTACAACAAGCACACCGCATATCGCCATAATTACATTTTCTATGGTCGAACTATCAATTGAAAAACCAAAAAGTTTTGCAACACTTTCCACCAAAATCACGATTGAACCACTAAGTGCAACCCAAAAAGCATAGGTTTTAATTTTTTTCATTAGACTCCGACTTTTGAGTTGGCTTCATATTACCAATCTCTTCCTTTATGATTTCGACATCTTCTTTCACTTCGTTAATTATCTCAAGCGATTTGCCAAGACTGTCGATTGTTTGTTGATATTTTATTTCTCGCTCACGACTATCCTTAATTTGAAAGAATAATAGTAGCAAAAACAAGACTGCCCATATTCCATTGCTTAATGCTAAGTTAAGTATTTTCTCCCACATTTATATATCCTTTCAAGTCTTCACTCTCCGCCAAGACTTGTCCTTTTTTATCTTCTGGCAATGTTTCTAAAAACTGAGCAACAAGTTTTGACGCCCGCTCTCTTTTGTAATCACTCACTACGCTTTGGCTAAATCCCACAAAGTCAATTCCTTCGCTTAGCACATCGACCGAGTCGTACTGATCTCTAATCTCCCGCATTTGCTCTTGATACTTTGACTGGTCAGACGAAATAACATTTTCATACATTTTTTCTTTTTCTTTTAATGATTCCATCTCCACATTGATCTTGTCCAATTGTTCTTTCAATTCTACCGAACCCATAATATCAAAACGAGAATACTTTTCATTCAATATGCTATTAAGACTCTCCTTTTTAAAATTAAGCGAATCTCTCAACTTCTGAATGTCGGCAAGTTGAGTAGTTGCATTATCCACTTCTGCCGAATCATACACCTTCAAACCTGCTGAGTTCGTGCTAAGGATATTTATTTGACTTTTCAATTTTTCAAGCCCCTCTCTTATTTCATCATCTTCAATTATTTGTTTTGCCTTACAAGACAATTCTTCCGAAATTCTAAAATCCATATTTCCTCCATTCTTTAAAAATTCATTGTAATTTGTTCTTCTTATAATCATATTTAAATTATAGTTTAATTTGTTCAACTGAAAACCCACTCACCAAGTATAAAGTATTATCATAAATAAATGCATCATCAACATTAAGGTAATCACAAAAAGACATTCTGTAAGATAGCGTAAGCGAATTAAATTTTTCAACCCTTACGCCCTCTTCAAAAAGTTGTATTAGATAATTACCATTCTCTGTGTAGTAATTTGCAATATCTTTACACTTCGAATATTCTCTCGTACTCAACACATATCCTTCAGGATTCAAATACGACAAATACCAAATTTCATCCTTCGATTTTATCCAAAAATAATTAGTTGGGAAATCTGAACAAATTGACTTTACCTTGTCCACATTAATATAGTCTAGGTTCAATTTTTTTGTTAAAACCTCCGCCATATCACTATTAAAAGATTTCAAATACAATCCCCCATTAATAACATATAAAACATTATAATAATGGTCTGCATCGTTAGATGTAAGTAAGCACATCGACTCTACACCATCCACATTAAAAGTTTTAGAATTGCTATCATCTTTCAAAATATACATATTATCATAATACAACTTAACATTAGAAATTTTATCATTTTCTTCAATTTTAAAACCGACATTACAATCAAGGAATTTGTCACTTTCATAATTATTTATGTTGCATATATTAGATGTTATTGACAATATGCCACCACTTTTTGACAATAAGTCATTTTTTATAAAGTTTATATTTTCATCACAAAAACTTAATTTTGATAATGTTTTTTCAAAACTTTCAATACATCCTTTCAATTTTAATTTAATTTTTATAGTAACATCATTCTCTGATTGGTACACAATTTTAAGTACATTGTTTTCTTTTATGTAAGCATTTACCGATGTTGAGCAATATTGAGATACTATTTCTTCATATAGTTTTACATCATTTAAAATCATACAAATATTTGCATTATTCGATACATTGATTTCCAATCCAAATTGGGCTATAGAATTTTCTTTTCCATTAAAAGATATTATTTTCTCTTCTTTAGTAGAAGAAATTTCATAACAAAAATTATATATCTTTTCATCTAATATTGTATTTGTATTTTCTTCATTGCTTCTTATAAGTTTTTGCGTTTTTGAAAATAAATTATTTGATACATTACTCATAGACGCCAACCAAAAATTTAAAAGTTTCTATAGATGGATTTTCCGTCACACTAACTAGCCTAACAGAAAATTCTTGTGCTTGGATATTTGTTATAATCTTTTGTTCTTGCTCACTACCCGCAACATTAAATTCATAATTTCCATCGTTTGTAAAAATCGTAACTACTACATCTTCGCTAGATTTTATATGAAAATTTCTGATGATTTTTTTGTTATATGGCTTAGAGAGATCAAACTTATTTGACTCCCAAATTTTCTTTGCGTATTCGTTTGAATTATATTTCCCGGTTTTATCAATCACTCGCAATTTTTGACTAAGACTCCCCGTTAAAGCAAGCACCCTTTCAGAACAACCATCTTGGAATGGTAGTATTTTTCGAATGCACAAATCGGGGCAAAAGTTAACTTCTTCAGAATATATATCATAAACAATCAAACAATTATTTTTGCCACTATCATAATTATCAACAACCCCGTCAGAATAATTAAGTTTTGTAGCAAAATAATATTTGTTATCACTAAAACACGCCACACTGTTGTGTTTTCTTTTTCCATCGAAAAAATTCAAAAACTTAATATCAACTTTATTTACTGTATTGCCATTAAAAATATATATTCCTTTCTCATCTGCAAAAATTATATTGTCGCCACCAATAACGATTGAATTCTCAATAATCTTTGAATTGCCCCTATACACATCTTCAAGTACAAGGTGTTTTTGACTAGAATATGTGACAATTCTATATATTCCATATTCACACACCACATAAAGATAATCATTATAACTTACAAGTTTCAAAATTTTACCCGCCCTTGCTGAAACATTTATGGCTTGCATATTTGGAACACTGGCCGATAAATTAAGCGGATTTAAGTCATCACCAAACAAGATTTTACTTCTGCCATCTTCGTCCAATACCACAAACATTTTGTTGTTGTAGTTACAAATATCATAGATATAAAAATCACTTGAAAATTCGTTAAGAAAATCAGTAGCGCCTTTGCATATATAATTAATTATCGTGCTATTATGTTTTGTAGTAACAATAAGATAATTCTTATCTTGATAAGAACAAGATAGCAATCTAAAAGAACAACCTTCCGTCAATGAACGAAATTCGTGATGCTGAATATCTCCGCTATCCAAAACAATAAAGCATATTTTATAATCACTGGTAACAAAAATCAGTTGTTTTTGTGGTGGACTATCGGTTGATTTTGTGCCAACGAAATATGTAAATGATAGTACCGTACCTAGCGACGCAACTTCGGGAACAATTGAATAATCTCCTTCACTAGTTAAGTACAATTTCAAATCATCTTCCCCATACGACTTCTTTAACATTCCATTTTCCACGCTGAAATTTGCGCACAATTTTGGAACATATGAATTCTTTTCATTGCTGGTATTGAATTGGCTCGAAAATTTCGAAAAATCTATTACTTTATAATCAATTTTTGGAATGACGTTTGAAGTATTTTTGTAAAACATCAATACCACCTTCTTCTCTTAATTTTTGTGTTTCTTTGCGGTCTTAAACAACTTTGCAACTCTGATTTGAACTTTTCTTCCCACATTTTCGCTTCATCAAACACGCCTTTTGCATATAAGTATTCAGCCGTAACTCCATACACGAAAATTCGTTCATTAATCTTGGTTGGATAATCGCTAATTGCATCATCATATGTTAAATCATCTGGGAAATATGTATACTTTATGACAATATCTCCCGCCTTTGTGACAATTCCGTCGCTTGTAAGTTGAAAATCAATACTAGTGCCAGTATTGGTCTTAATACTCACAATGTCAAAAATTGTTTTTGATGTGACACTAGAATATGGTATAACGCCCCTTATATTTCGCACTTTTGTCACTGCATACAACTTTACATAATTTGTTGCGATGTTGCAATTTGTTAAATTAACGCAATCCACCAATAATTTCTTTTCATTTTCTTGTTGGGTAATTAACTCACCATCTATTGCACCCGCCAATTCGTAATTATGGGTTAAATTCAACACCTTTTTTATTATATTTTTAACTAACATCGTTTCTCCTTTTATAACCAATTTGACTTAAATGTACAATTTAAGTTTTCATTATCTGATTTTGAATATTTTAAAATTTCTCTAATTTTGTAGTCGCTTATTTCTTTCGCTTTTTCAAATGCTCTTCTTTCATTCCTTTCGTTTTCAACATCCAAATTTTTTATGATTTTGTCATAATTTTTCACATCCGTTGAGCACAACAACTCGATTGTTCGTGAATCCAATCGCTCATATGGAATTGTCAAACAATATGGATTTTTGTATTTTGAATTATGAATTTCAAACTTTTTAGAATTCAAATTAAACAAAACAAAATAATTTTCGTCAATTTCCTTAATTCTTTTGCAAATATCAAAAACATCGCTCTCAATTTTTATTTTCATTGCCTTTTCCTTTTTAAAATAAGGAGATGGAAAAACCCATCTCCATCATCACTAAACCGTAATCCCTCTTAGGCGAGATTGTCCATTTGGTCGGCTACAAATTAAGTCAGCATATTTTACTAATGTTGCCGTATATACTGGATAATCGGCCTTTTGACTCAATACATTTCCGCTATCGTCGGTCATCCATTCCCAATCGCACATTTGGTGCAATGTAAATGTGTCGGTATCTAGCAAATACATATCCTTCTCATTTACGAATCTATCACTCACCATAGGAATGCCGTAGAAATCAAGTGCCTTAAATCCGTTACCCAAATCAATTGTCTGAATATTTCTCTTATCTGCAATTAAAAGGCTTTGATATTTCCTTCTTACCGCCGAAGAGCAAGCAATATAGTTAATCTTAACATTACTACTTTCTTCCGCTTGGTCGATTTTCTCTAAAATCTTAACGTCGGTCAAATCGCCCACATTTTCATATCCATTACCTTTCATAAACTTATAGTCTAATTTTTTAAGACCATAAAGGTAATTAATATCACCTACAAATAGCGCATCAATACCTGTAATTTCGTTTTTATAACTTCCTTGGTTAACCAAGTAATATCCGCCATCTTCGGCATCTGTTAGAGTTACAGCTCTAGAAAGGGTAACGGTATTTTCTACTCTATCTACCGCTACGATTTCCAAAAATTCGCCACCGCTAACCGCACTATATGTTGTGCTATCATACACATCTACAATCATACCTTCAGCCACGCGATTGCAATTGTCAACTGTCACAGTTTTGCCGTCACCACTTACATCTGAGATTTCGCAAATAAGGCCTCTGCCATCACCATACAACATCCTACTAAGATTGAATGCGCTCGCTCTAATAAGCCCTTCCATTTCGTCGTTAAGCAAATTTACAAATGCCCCCGCACTGTTTTGGCTCGCACGCACAGCCTTGTCACTTATCTCAATTCTGCCGTATAAGTTCTTTAGATCGGTTGTGAATGTTACATACGAGTTATTGGATGTTCTTGGAAGTTCTCCTGTTTCGCTTGTCGCAGTAATGCCACCATTTACACCATACGGAGCAAGCACCTTTATTTCTTTGCCATACACTCCTTGAGTGGTCTTCTTGATTTTTGCAAATAATGGATTGGTTGCAACATTAAGCAAGTTGTCAAGCACATCTAAATACACCGACTTCAACGCATTATTTGCAGTTGTTAAATTTATCATAATTTTCTCCTATTTAAAAATTTTCTTTGCCATCTCCCCCGCTTCAAATACCGTAACAGGCTTCTTATATGAAGACGCTATAGTACTGCCACCTTTTGAAGTCATTAGATTTGGCGAAAGGCTTACTTTATTTAAATAATCCTTAACAATCTTTTCCTTATCGCTATCACTTAGCAAATTAAGTGCAAATTCCTTGTTGTTAAGCCGATTATTTAACATTTCGTTTTCCTTTTCTAAGACCTTCCCGTATGCAATTTCTAGGGAATTTTGGGCAGTGCTCAAAACTTTATCGCTAGAAATCATTTCGGAAATCTCTCGTGAAAACTCTTTTGCTTTAGGATGATTCATTAAAAATTCATCAACCTTTTCTTGCCAGTCACCACTTTCGTATGGCGGTACACCATGTGCATTGTCGCCGTCCTTATTTTTCATAAGTTCGCTTAGCGCCTGACATTTTTTGGTAAATTCAGACTGAAGACTATCGTAAGCCTTTATAAGTTCGTCCACAGTCTTGAATTTGCCATTTATAGGAGAGCCGTCTTGATTGCCATTACTTAATTTATCAAAACCCACGTCTGTGGCGGAAGTCGTATAATCAGTAGACGGTTGTTCTCCATTACTAAATTTTTCTAACATTTTTATTCTCCTAAATCTTTAAGTATTTCTTTATGCTTTTTAATATGTTCTATCATTATTTGTTTTTGTGCTTCTGTTCCCATCTTCTCAAAGTCATTGCCAAGAATAAATGCCGTGTGTTGAGTGATGTGAATGTTGTGGTCATCTATATCGGACGGGTCACTAACCGATGCCGATTTTAGCAAATTATAGTTCTCTCGTTCCGCTTGTTTTACTTGCAATGTTTGTAAATCTTGGCTATTGTTCCACGTGCCAAATCCAAACTGCTCCAAAACCTTTTGACGGGTAGAATTACTCATAACCCCGTTCTCATCATTAAATAGCCCCGCATTCAAGATCTCAAGTATCATACTACGCTTTTGGGCGAGAGTCTGACTAACTTCATTCTCCGTTTCAAATACAACATCTTCGCTATTTATTTGGGAATTGTTCCAATAAAACATTTCTATTTCGCCATTCTCTCCCACCAGCCTTGATGTATGTGGCAACACTGCAAATTGTTTGTAAAGTCTTAAAATGTGTCTTCCTACTTCCTTTATTGCTCGCTTAATTTCGTCTTCACTAGAAGTGATTCTGGACTCATCTTGTTCTATAAGTAGTTGCAGTGCCACTCCACTTATATTTCCAGTATTTATGCTAGAAGATGTAAGCAAATCGGACACTCCGCTGATGTTAATGAACTCATCAAGAAGCATTTCTTCTTCCTTTTCAAAACTCGTAGGAATCGTGTCGCCGGTTAACATTTTTGGGGCGGAACTGCCTTGTCTATACACCAAAATTTTACCTGGGGACAAGCCTTCTTCTTCCAAATTCTCAATATCCACCGAGCCGTCTTCCACCGTCAAAACGCCTAAAGAAAGCCTATTTAAAAACTCATGCTTGCGATTTTTGACTGCATTAAACGATCTTTGGACAGGGATAAGCCTTTCAATAATCGACATCCCCCAAAAACTATTTGGAATGCTAATTGAACATTGTTTTACAAAAGGGAAACCGCGTTCCAAATTCACTGTATTTATGTAAGGAAGTTCGCCTATGTATATGAGTTTGTTTCCCGCAACAATTGTCAACTTGCCATTGGGGTTGTCCACACTTGGGCATTCATACTTTTCAATGACAACCGCTTGATTTGGCTTGTTGTATTTGAATACGCTTTTGGAAGTGGCAGAATATCCCAATCCTCCAATATTTGGTACATTGCAAATATCCATTGTTTCAAGTTCGCACCCGTCAAGGTCAACGCCATACATATCCTTTATAGCGTCCACCGAATATGCTTTTGCGTGGATTATGCTACGCATATCGGATATATTTTCAACACTGGAATTGTCCGGATATATTTCGAATGGCGACACCACGCTTATGTCGACTTCACCTTCATACATATTCTGTCCGACTTCATTTTTGCCTATAACTCGTCCTTTTAGATTGTTCCAGCCAATTTTGTAAAATGCAGTGCCACATATCTCGCTCCAAAGCGTTGCGTCATTAATAATTTTGCTAAGATTTAAGTCATAACTAACGCATTTCAGTAGGTTTCGACTCACTTTTGCACAACCTATGTCATTTGGGTCATCAGAAAACGGCACGACTGTAAGGATGGGTCTAATTTTATTAAGTTTTGAAATTCTCAAATCAACAATCGGTGCGATGTGATTGAACACTTCTTTTTCTTGCCAAAAATATTGCTTCATATCATCAACAATCTCATTAATTCCGTTGATAAAGCAGTATTGATTGCCCACCAAAAAGTTGATGTTGAGTTGCCAAGTTGTTTCCATTTTTTTTCGTTCGTATTGTCGATTTTTAAAATCAGCAATCACATCTTCGACTATTTTTTTCTCAATTTCTTCGGTTATTTTATCTTTTTCCATTTGTACTCCTTTTAAAATTTATTTAATATGTTGCGGGGACTTTTAGGGGCTATATTGCACGATATCTCGTAGTTAATTTGCGACAAACAATCCTTACACGAATGAATGCGGACTGTATTTTTTAGTTTTTTTAGCACTATGTAATACTCGCTCCTAGCACCACAAAAATTACACTTATTTTTCCTTTCTTCCTTTTGAATCATCTTTACATTTCTCCTGTGCTTCATTTAGCATTGTTAAAAGTTTTTCTCGCTCTTTTTCAAGTTCTTTTAATTCATATCCTTTATACATATCTTCGTCGTTTAAATTCTGTTTTTCAATAATCATCTCTATTGCTTTCAATTCTGGAGGATAATATTTCGAATTTAATTTCCTTTTGACTAGGGTGAGTTCGTCATTCACCATGGAATACTCTTCCACGACTTCGTTTTGTGAAAATCCTATTGCTCTATTAAACAATGCCTCGTCTATTTTTTTGAAATCTTCTTTCTTCATCTGTACACACCATTATGTCTTGAATTCATAAGTTTTTTGTACATCTTTTCTCTATCTTTTTGCACGATTGTCTTAGGCTGGTCCTTTATGGTGTTTTCGGGGCGTGACATTATGTAATATCTTAATTCATCTAGACAATGGTCATCTTTCTTTAGTGGTGCGTCGCCATTGCCCCAAAAATAACTTTTAATCTCACTTATCAAATTTACACAATTTTTAAAGATAAATAATCGTGCTTGGCCATTGGCATTTTTTAAATAACTCTTTACTCGATTTATGCCCGTAAATAGGTCTTTATTTACTTTTGGATTAACGAGAATATTGTAGTCATAAAATAGTTCGGTCACACTCTTTTCTCCCGACAAAGTCTTCTGATTTGCCGCGCTATCTATAAGTGCCTCAATGCAACCGTTGTAAGAGCGTTTCCAATTAAGCCTATCGGAAATTTGTTTTATCTTATTTGCGTGATACTCCACAGACTTTCCCGCTTCAAAATGTTCCGCCACCACATACACATTGTTGTCGAAATCGACCGCATACCAATGTGCCGAAAGCGGATTATTGAGCCCTGGGTCAATGCTAATGTTGTCTTGCCACTCTTTCGGAATGTCGAATGGCTCTATTACATTCACATTCTCGTCAAACTCACTATACACCATCCCACCATTCCCCACGAAATTGCCGTAGCATCGACTTTCCAGTTCGTCCGCACTCAAACTCCCCATAAACGACTCTATTTCTTTTTCATTTAAAAAGGGGTTATCGTGCCACGATATGTGCTCGTGCCATATTTCGGGATCATTATTTTCATTGAGATATATTAGGTTATACACCCACGACAATCCCTTAAGCGGGGTCATCGTCGCAAATATATCACCGCATTTATCCAGCACCCGCATTTTGCACTCAAGATAGATGTCTAGCGGTGGCTCTTCATCGAACCACACAAAATCTAGGCTAGTACCTTGGAATTTTTCTCGGCCTTGGTCACAACTTTTGAATCCTATCTTACTCAATCCGCCAAATACATTTTTTATAGTAATAAAGTCAATCACCCCCATATCCATTGCACTTTTCTTACCGCTAAGCATTACAATGTCTACAATCCAATCCTTATTAAGATAATGCAATATTTTGTTTTGTGCGACATCTCTTTGCACTTGCGTGCTCAGTGACACCACCCAACACTCCACATTCGGCTTGTTCTCCCTATATGGGTGTATCCCCCTCGCCAACCAGATGGTTTCAACCGCCCCGCACTCGGTTTTGCCACTTCTATTTCCCCCAAACACCCACCTATTTTTCTTTGTACATTTATGGAACGTAAGTTGTTTTAAATGAACCTTATCGCCCGTATTGTACTCAAATAGCCGATTATTGTTCTTTTTCCTAGCAATCTCGTTTTGCACAAGCATTAATCGTTTTTTGATTTCGCTAACATTCATTTTTTCTCCTTTTATATATATTTAGATATTTTTCGACGTTTTTTAAAGATGTATAAATTTCCACTTTCGCAATGAATCAGTATATAATGAAAATATGATTAAGATTTTGTTAATTTTTGTGGTAATATTTAGCAGTTTTGAATTCACATATTGCGATAACAATTATGCTCGGATTACAAATAGCCACACATATTTATATAGAACCGCATCAAAAGACAGTGATGTAAAAAACATAATATGCGTTATGGAAAACACATATTATGTTGAAATTTTATTAATCTATGATGAGGACTTTTATAAAGTAAATTATAATGGCGTAAGCGGATATGTGCTTAGGCAAGATGTGAAAAGAGTAAAAGATGAGCCTAGCCACCCATATCCCGATAATGTAGAGATGGTCACAATCAACAACAACTCATACTTAAGGTCATCTCCCCAAAAAGCAAATAACAACCTTACAATAGTTCCGTCAAACTGCTCAAAACTACATTATATAGGCAAAACATATGGCGAACAAGTTGATGATTTTAGGCAAAATTTGTGGTACTATGTGGAATATCAAGGGGTATATGGATACATCTATAGCGAATACATTAGGTCTATTTCAAGCATATATCCCAATGTAGAAGAATTAAGTTATGTAAGCGATAACGACTTTGACGACATCATAAACCCGCTATCAAATTCAACCTGCATACTAATTATTGTAGGGATGTCAATTCCTATGCTAATCGTAATGTATATGATTTACAAAAAACCAAAACACCGAAAAAGCAAATTTAAGGAAAGGGTTATTGTAAAAGAATATGACGAAAAACTTTAGCCCGCATTAAACTCGTTTAGTACCGACTTGAAAAATCTTTGCTTGTTGTACTGGCTAATTCTAAATTCTTTACTATCTTCCAATTGCTGGTTGTGATTGTATAGATTTTTAAGCCAATATTCGCCACTGAACATCATTTCAAGTTTTTCCGCATTGAAGCCTTGCAATAACAAATTTTTTGCAAAACACTGCAACGCTTCATTTTTCTTCCTAAAAAATGTTCTAATACTGATGTGCATAAGGTCCGCAATGTCTTCGTTTTTTGCATTATCAATATAACTCAATGCTAAGATTTGCCTTTGATGAAGGGGCAACATATTTAGCGTGTCGTCTACAATAACTTTCAAATTAATCAAATTAACTTTTCTCTCAGTTAATTGCATTATCCTATTTGCACAATCATAGCAAGTATTGTATCGACCATTGCTATAAAACGCTGAATTGATGCTCTTTTTATATACTAAGTCATCAATCGAATTAGATAACGCCTCCAAATATTTATATACAGACAATATTGTTTTACTCCAAGTTTTCATTCTTCCTCCCGAATTTGATTTTCTATATTATAATGTACTATTTTTCCAATTGTCAAAGGCTTGTGTCATATTTTTGTAAAAATTGTTTATTTTTGTACAAATTTGTCAAATTTTGTCAATTTTTGTCAAAAACACATCTTTTTCTAGAACATTTGTTCGATTATACCCCCTATTTAATGACAACAGTATGTCACAATTTAAAAAAAAATTAAAAAAATTAAAAAATCACTAAAACATATCATTGAGAAGCCTTTAAATGGAATATTTAAAAATTTACATTCAAACAATATAACTTTTTTAACTAAAAATTAAATTTGATTGTTATTTATTTGTTTTTTTATTTTTAATTTTGATATAATATATTATATTATGTAAATACATATTACAAATAGCCCATTAGCTACATAAAAAATTTTAAAAGGTGTATTAGTTACTTATGAAGAAATTAAAAACAATTTTTCTTATGCTTGCGATGTCACTTATTCTAGTCTGCCCACTTGCAACTACAAGTGCGGAGAGTTATAACACATTCTACCCTAACGGAATTAGTGATTATGTGGACCTTAACGACATTGAAAATTTCGCAGTAGACAACAACAAAATCTTCTACACAAAGGACAATAAAGAGATTTTTTGTTATGACAAATCCGACAAATCGACAACCAAATTAACATCCGACGTATCTGTTAAAAATCTTGAGATTGCTGGGGATTACTTATTTGTATTCTCTACAGCCGGAAGAACTTTGGCTTTTAACATTGAGTCTTTAGAGTCGGTGGCTTTTTCTTATGCCCCTTACGGATTTTCGTCGATAAATGTTAGTTATGTAAACAACAGATATTATTTTGGATATATCACTTCATCGTCTAGTTATAACCATTTTTCAATAAAATCCTACGCCACCCTATCTGACACCGCCACTGAAATAAAGTCGAGCGAAGTCTTTAATTCCGATATCTTGGGCTCAAAAATTGTGTTGAGCGACAACCTTGCTATAATAAAGCCTACTACCGGCGAAAAGATTTATTTATTTAAAGACTATCAAGACGCAACATCTTCTAGTGACTTAGTTACCCTAAAAAGCAGTTTGGATAAACAATATCACGAGATTAACGGATTTAATTCAACAACTGAAATTGTAGATATTGCGGTGCTAAATTTTGTAGAATCTTCTTACACCAATTGCATTTTTATAAGTTATAAAGGCGCTCTTAAGACTCAAGTTTGTAAGTTTAATGGCAGTGCACTAAGTTATGAATCGGAAAATACAATTGTAAGCAACAAGATGACTACATCCAATAACACACTTTACATTTATAACAACACCAACGCAAATATAAGCACTTGTAATTACAATGTTGAAAACAACTCATTTACGCTTAGCCAGACAATCCTTGCCGGCAAAGGTAGTGAACAAGGACGATTTAAAGATGTAAGCAATTTGACTTACAAAAGCGGAACATATTATGTGACCGACAGCGGAAACAACCGCTTACAAATAATTAGCAACGACAACATAGAGGCAATTAATCTTAACGGAAGCATTAGCGAAGTGGTTGTTGATAGCGACAATAATTACTATTTTGTGCTTTACAACGGGACATCTAGTAAATTGTATAAAAATGGGAACAAATTACTTCGATCATTTGACGACGAGATTGTAAGCATTGCCATCAATCTTGATGATACAATCTATATGACCACCACAAACAAAATCATCACATTCAAAGGTGCGTCCGATTTTTCCACCAAGACATTATCGACCACACTAGATGATGCCAGCAAACTTAGAATAATGAATAACTACACAAATAAGTCCCTTCCTATATCGGGAGTTACGGGTCAATCAACATATCTAGCGAGCAACAAAAAAGCCCTATATTCGATTAATCCTAGCACCGGAAACGCCACTAAAATGGTGGAATTTGATTATGACATTATGGATTTCAAAATTAACGGGACTATTTCAAACTCCCCTATATTTGCATTACTTAGCAATGGCGATTTTATAAAGGTATCGCTTTCAGATGTCAACAACATAACCAAATTATCGGGCTTTAATAATTACACTTGCTTTAGTATGGATTATTTGTCGGGCGAAATTCAGTTGTACAATCAATCAATGTCCGCAATTGAAATATATTCCAATAGTGATTTTAGCGGAAAACACAACTTATCGCACTACAATACAAATATTTATAGCGCTACTAGCGGATTTACCGAATTGTGGCAATACACTCAAATCAAGCCAAACTCATTGATATATGATTACTATAATTTTTTGGGCAATTACAAAGAAATGAATCAACTAACCAACGCAATAGTTCTTGAAGCACCAGTCGACAAAAACTCGGGACAATTGGGCGAATTTGCGTTTGTAGGATATGTGGACAATAGAGAGTTGAAATTCGGATATGTAAAAACAACCGACTTGCAGAATGGAATTACTCCTATGGCTCTAAGTAGCACAACATACAAATTGCGTACCACTCAGAAGAATGTTGCGGTATATAAGTACCCTACAATATTCTCAGCAAAGAGCGATGGCGAAGAAAAAACTTTTAATATCAACACAATCGCACAGGCATCTATAATTAACACCTACGGCAAATATTTGCTTTCTATAGACAACTATAATTACTACATTATTAAGATTGGCAATACTTACGGATACATATGTAGTAACGATGTAATTGTAGACGAAACGGCTTCAAAAAACATCAAAACAAATGCCACAGTCAAGATATTTGACGGAAGTGATAAAGTAGATGTATATTTGACCGATGACGATAATTCGAGCATACTATATAGACTAAGCAATGGGGACAAAATAAATGTAAAGGATTACAATAAGGATAGCAAATACACCAAAATCACTTTTGTTGATAGCGACCAGCAAGAGCGAGAAGGCTACATTTTGACAACCTATGTAAAATTATCTGGGCTATCGACTGCCGTGATTACAGCCATAATTCTACTTTCACTAGATGTTGTAATTGCCGTTGTTGTAATAATTTTCTATCGTCACTACAAGAAAAAACAAAAAGAAAAATCCGAAATTAACTAACCAAGACATTATTAGATAATCTTCAATAAAAAAACATTATTAGATAATCTTATTAGATAATAAACAACAAAAAGCATATTATTTTTATACCCAATTATGAAGGGCAATAAATAATATGCTTTTTTCTTACATTACTCTATCTTCATCAAAATCCTTATGAAAAGCAAGTTGTTGACCTTCTAGTGCCACTTGCGATAGCGAAACTTCGTATGCGATGTGGCTTTCAACTTCGCCATTTTCCTGCTTCTTTTGGTACTCTCTACTCTGAATTCGGCCATCAACCGACACTTTATCGCCTACTTGCAAATTCTTGACAAATCGAGCATTCCTGCCCCACGCTATGCATGGAAGATAATCGCTTTTATTGTAATTTCTATTTACTGCAAGCAATACATCGCAAATCTCACGATTGAACGGAGTTGTTCTATATATGGGCTCTTTACATATATATCCCGTAATTTTAATTTGATTTGGATTAATATTTTCGTCAAATGGCTTTAGTTCACGCACAAACATCGTTAGCCTCAATTTGCTTTTGCCGTCTTCCATTTTATTAAAACTTCTAAATTGTCCGCTTGTACTTATTTTCTTGCCTTGGCGGATGTCGTTGTCGAATAGCAATTTTTCGCTTACGGTGACTGGAATAATATCGTATGCATCGCTTAGTCTTTTAACTTTTAAATTAAATTCATAAAAAGACTCGTTGTATATTTCGTGGCTATATTTCGGACTATCAACCACTTCTCCTGATAATTCTACACTATTGTTATTTAATAATTCGTAATTCATATATGCTCCTAATTTTGTACTTTTTTATTTTTGTCTTTGAATACCTAGATTGTCTATATAATAATTATCCTTAATAATTAAGTCGCCTACTGACACAAACTTATATCCTTTCGTTGTGAGCCTATTTAGGATAAGTTCTAGTCCGTCAAGTATATTGTCGGAGTTGTTGTGACATAAGATTATGTCGCCAGTGCTTACTTTATTTAGCACTCGTGACACCATTTCTCCGCCAGACAGCCCCTTCCAATCAAGCGTATCTATGCTCCACTGAATGGTTTTTAGTCCCATACTATCGGTCAAATTAAGCATTGTGTTGTTATAACTTCCATAAGGTGCCCTAAACAATCCCACTTTTTTACCGGTAATGTTTTCAATTTTTTCTATTGACGTGGTAAGTTCGAGTTTCATCTGCTCTTCGGTTAAGTTGACAAAATCCGGGTGGGTATTCGAATGTGTACCAATTTCAATTCCTTGTTCATCGATTGCTCTAACCATATCGGGATACTTATCTACCCAAAATCCGACTAGAAAAAAGGTGGCTTTTGCGTCGTATTTTTTAAGCAATTCAAGTATTCCCAGTGTTTTGTCTGCACCCCAAGCGGAATCAAATGTGATTGCAACTTTTTTCTCTGGCTCATCGACACCATATATTGGGACTAACCTAGGAACTTGTCCGAAATATACTACTGCACTTGGCGAACCAAATATATTGATAGCAAGCAAAACGCTTATTAAAAGCATTATAACCAAGTATTTTAATGTTCTTTTTTTCAGTACAAGAAATTTCATTTTGTACTCCTTAATTTTATAATTTATTTAGAATTTTCCAAATCAATTTACGATTGTTATTTTGTATATTTAGTATGTGTTTTGTCGGATTTTTTGATTATTTGTAAGCACGAGAATTGCTTTTTAAAAATACTATGTTTTAATGCGAAAAAAAATGACAACTTCTATAAAAGTCGTCATTTTTTATAATTACTATGTTTTTAAGCATTCAATATACTGAAGTATGTGCGGTTATTCCACCACATATCTATATATTTTTGCAATGTTTGTATGTTTCAATTTTTTGCCTTCGTCAGCGCGTTTGCCCATCGATATTGACTTTTTATCAATCTCAACAATTGTCTTATCCTTAAGTTCGGCAACATAATTTATATTCTTATTAAATAAATCAACATACAATATTCTACTATCGCCCTTAACCACTTTGAAGCCTTTGCGGTTCCTTATAAGTTCGGGAACTTCTTCAAACTTCATCATTTTGGCGGTGTCGGACTCGGTGAACAACATAAAGTTGTCATCACTCTTCACTTGCATAGCACTTACTACATAATCACCGTCATTTAGGCTAATGCTCTTAACCCCGATGCTTGCTCTTCCGCTAGGGCTAATGTCTGACTTATCGGTCACCATTCCCATACCCTCTTTAGTGAATACAGCAAGTTTTGAATTCGAATCGTTAATCGCTACATATATAAGTTCGTCATCCTTCAATTTTATGGCGGTTATATTTTGTTTGCTAGCAAAGTACTCACTAACTAGCGTGGTCTTGACCATGCCTTTCTTAGTTACAAATATTAATGTATCGTCCTTATTTTCTTCACCCATCTCCACAATTGCTACGAATTTCTCGTCTGGATGCAATGTATTGCAAAGTGCATTAATATAATTACCTTTGTCCTTAAATTTAGTTTGATTTATTTTCTTAACATCTAGTTTTATGCTATTGCCAGTATCAGTAAATCCATATACCGTCTTCTCGGTATTTGTAATCAAACTTATGCTTGGAATCTCGCCAAGGGTAGGATTAACCGCACTCAAACTCTTTGTCGCAAGGTTGTACGATTTTACGCTAACCGACTTAATTGTGTTAAGTGGCGTATATATTACGTGAACATCCTCGCTTGTTGGCACGACATCAACCATTTCAACTTCTTCAATCTCATCGTTAGGTGCTTCAAAAGTAGTTTTTCTCTCGTGGCCGTACGCCTTGCCTATTTCCATAGTTTCTTTCTTTACAATGTTAAGTTGCATTTTTTCGCTCTTTAAAATATTTGTATATCGTTTTATCAAATCTTTCAATCTTGCAAGTTCGGTTTCTAATTTTGTAACTTCCAAGTTCGTAAGTCTTGCTAGACGCATATCTAGTATGGCTTGGGCTTGCACATCGGTCAAAGTGAATGTTTGCATCAAATTAATTTTTGCGTCAGTTGTGTTTTTTGATGTTTTTATAATCCTTACAACTTCATCGATATTCTTAATTGCAACAAGCAAACCTTCTAAGATGTGCTCTTTTTTCAAAGCGACTTCCAAATCAAACTTTGTGCGATTGTAGATTACTGACTGCTGATAATTAACATAATATTCTAGAATTTCTCGCAATGACAGTAATTTTGGCTTGCCTTCAGCAATTGCAACCATATTTACATTAAAATTACACTCCAAATCGGTGCTTTTGTATAGTTGGGCAAGAATTGAATTAACTTTTGCGTCCTTTTTCAACTTAATTACCGCTCTCATTCCCGCTCTATCCGACTCGTCCACTATTTCGCTGATATAACTTAGCGGGCCTGTTGGGTCGGCTTCTTTTAACTTCGCAATCCTTTGCAAAAGTTGTGATTTATTTACTTGATATGGAATTTCAGTAATTACAATATTCTTCTTTCCGCTATCCGATGTTTCGATGTGTAGTTTTGCTCGTAGCACCAATTTCCCTTTACCGGTTTCGTACGCTTTTTTGATTTCGCTACCTTCTAGAATATATCCGCCAGTAGGGAAATCTGGACCGGGCATTATTTTAAGCATTTCATCAAGTGTCATACCTCTATTTTCGATGTACGCACCCACTAAGGCACATACTTCGCTTAGGTTGTGGGTTGGAATATTTGTTGCAAGTCCTACTGCAATACCGCTTCCGCCATTTACAAGCAAATTTGGGAATCGCCCCGGCAACATATCGGGTTCTTTACAACTATCATCAAAGTTATAACTCCAACTAACCGTATTTTTCTCGATATCTCTAAGCATTTCCATTGCAATAGGGGCTAGTTTTGCTTCGGTATAACGCATTGCGGCGGCACTATCGCCATCCACACTTCCAAAGTTCCCATGACCAGTGACTAGCACTTCGCCCATATTGAAGTCTTGTGCCATTCGGACCATTGTATCATATATACTGCGGTCGCCATGTGGGTGGTATTTTCCCATACAGTCACCAACTATGCGGGCGCTCTTTCTAAAAGGTCTATCGGGCAAAACCCCCACTTCCAACATACTATATAGCACTCGGCGTTGAACGGGCTTTAGCCCGTCTTCCACCCTAGGCAATGCTCTATCCATAATTACAAATTCGCTATATGGAAGCATACTCTCGCTCATTACTTCTTCTAGAGCTTTTGTCAAAATGCTTTCTGATGAAAATTCGCTACTATTTTGTTCCGTCTTCTTTCTTGCCATTATTTCTTACCTGTTTTTTCGTTATCAAATTTTGTTGTTTTGTTGAAGTTTGCATTCTCGCTAATGTACTTTTTCCTTGCTTCTACATTGTCGCCCATCCACGTGGTTATCATAAGTTCCGCTTCGGCAATGTCTTGCAAATTGACTTGGATAAGCACTCTTTTCTCTGGGTCCATAGTTGTTTCCCAAAGTTGTTCGGCAGTCATTTCACCAAGTCCTTTGTACCTTTGTACACTATAATCCTTGCCAACTTCCTTTACGGCATTGTCGTAATCCTTCTCGTCGTACACATATCTAACCTTGTTTTTGTTGTACACCTTATAAAGCGGTGCAACAGCAACATACACGTGACCTTCGTTGACAAGTTCTTTCATATATCTATAGAAGAATGTAAGAAGTATCGCTCTTATGTGCGCTCCGTCTTGGTCGGCATCCGCCATAATTATGACCTTGCCATATTTTAGGTTTGCAATGTTGAAATCGCTACCGATATTTGTGCCAAGCGCACTTATAATTGTCCTAATTTCTTCATTGTCAAGAACTTGATTGATTCGCTTTTTCTCCACATTAAGTGGCTTACCACGTAGTGGCAATATTGCTTGAAATTTTCTATCTCTCGCTTGCTTAGCACTTCCGCCCGCACTATCACCTTCGACTATAAAAACTTCGTTAAGAAGCGGATTTTTGCCAGTACAATTCGACAATTTTCCTACCAAATTGAATTGGTCAATGCTATTTTTTTGACGAGCGACTTCTTTTGCGTGTTTTGCCGCTTCCCTAACTTTCGCCGCCCCCTTTGCTTTCGTAATGATTTTTTCAAGTGCCGACTTATATATCTTCATATCAAATAGTTTTATAAGTGCATCATAAACAATGTTTTCAACTTCAGTCTTCGCTTCTGGATTGCCAAGTTTTGTTTTGGTCTGTCCTTCAAATTGAACATTCTTCATTTTTATGGACAATATTGCGGTTATCCCTTCTCTAAAGTCTTCGCCAAGCAAATTCTGTTCCTTTTCTTTTATAAAACCTAATTTTCTTCCGCAGTCGTTAAATACACGAGTCAAGGCACTCTTTAATCCTGTTTCGTGAGTTCCGCCTTCGCTTGTAGGGATGTTGTTGACATAACTAAATATGTTTTCGCTATAGCCGTCGGTGTGCTGAATAGATACTGCTAGTTTTACGGCATCTAACTGCCCTTCAACATATATAGGTGTGTCGTACAGTGTAGTGTTGCCATTGTTGACATAATTCATAAAGTCATTAAGTCCGTCTGTATAATTATACGAAAATGTTTTGTAGCCGTCTTCAGTCTTCTGGTTTTCGTCAATCAAAATTATTTTCGCACCCTTATTTAAGAATGCCAATTCTTTAAGTCTTTTCGAGATTGTTCCCACATCAAATCTTGCATCGCCGAAGATTTTTTTGTCGGGCAAGAATGTTACAAAACTACCTTGCTTTTTCGTGTTGCCTATACACTCAAGCGATTTTTTAGGAACACCACCTTTTGTTTTGCCACCCTTTGTGACTGTGTGAAATTCCATAAAATATTTTTTGCCGTCTTTGTTTACTTCAACTTTTAGCCATTCGGAAAGTGCGTTTACTACGCTTGCGCCAACTCCATGCAATCCGCCCGAGTATGCGTAGTTGCTATTATCGAATTTCCCGCCCGCGTGCAATTGGGTATATACTACTTCTACACCGCTCACTTTTAGGGTCGGATGCTTGTCTACTGGAATGCCTCTGCCATTATCTTCTACTGATATGCTGTTATCTGGGTGCATTGTAACGGTGATTGTGTCGCCATAACCATTTGCGACTTCATCAATCGCGTTGTCTACAATTTCCCACAACAAGTGATGCATACCTTTCTCACCAGTTGTTCCAATATACATTCCGGGCCTTAATCTAACCGCATCAAGACCTTCGAGCACTACTATATTCTTACTATCATAATTCTGTTTCAAGAGCCAAATTCCGTCCTTTTTTAGTCATCTTATGTATTATATCACAAAAAGTATTTTTTTGTAAAATTAAAAAAGAATAAATTTATCTTTATATTTATGCAATATATTTAATATTTATACACCAAATAATCGTCACATTCCCATTAACCGCTCTCCCCTACCTTCTCAAAAAATGAGCACATAAAACATCATTAAATATTGCAAAACGCAACACAAAATACCGCAAAATACACTAAAAAAATATCATAAAACACACTAAAAATCTAAAAAGAACTTTTAAACTACAAAAAATTACATAAAAGATAATAATTTTACATATTAACTCATATAACTAATTATAGGAGAACAGTATGGGTAAAATTGTTTTTTGCGGTGGCGGAACAGCAGGACATGTAATGCCGAACATTGCGATTATAGAAGAATTGAAAGGGAAAGGAATTGAACTACACTACATAGGCGGAGCAGGTATTGAAAAACAGATTTTGGCAAATTACCCTTATGTTAAATATCACGAAATTAGCACCCCAAAATTCATACGAAAAATCACACTAAAAAATTTCGCCATCCCTTTTAAATTGACAAAATCAACAATGGCGTGTAAAAAATTACTAAAAGAAATTAAGCCGTCCGTAATTTTTTCAAAAGGCGGATACATAAGTGTCCCTGTGGTGATTGCTTCTGGGAAAATCCCCGTAATTGGTCACGAAAGCGACTACACAATGGGGCTAGCAAACAAAATAATCTACAAACATGCCGACAAAATGTACTTTTCTTTTGAAGACACCGCCAAGAAATATCCTACAAAAGGCGAATTTAGTGGCACCGCTATAAGAAAAAGCATTATCAATGGCGACAAACAAAAGTTGTCTAAACAACTAAACATTGGAAATTCTCTACCCACCATTCTTGTCGTTGGGGGAAGTAGCGGTGCACGGGCGATTAATCAGTTTATAATCAATAATTTAAACATACTTACGCAAAACTACAACATTGTCCACATCATTGGAGCGGGCAATGAAATCGCAACCACTCACACCAAGAACTACTACCCCATTTCATACGCCGACAATATGGGCGACTATATCGCGCTTGCCGACTACATAATATCTCGGGCGGGAAGCAATGCAATATTTGAATTTTTAGCACTCAACAAACCAATGATTCTGATTCCACTTCCAAAAGAAGAATCCCGTGGCGACCAAATTCTAAATGCTCAATACTTCAAGAAGCAAGGATTTGCCGAAGTGATAGAACAAAAAGACTTATCCGTCACAGCAGTGCTCAAAAAATTAGAACAGTTAAAATCAAAGAAAAAAGACTATATAAACACAATGCAAAATTCAAAAAGTCAAAATGGCACGCAAATTATAATAAAAGAACTATTAAAATATGTAAGTATATCCTAATTTAGGAAAACCACATCGTAATCAAAAAAAAACACTATACTCAAAAAAAACACATTACAACAAAAGAACTCTTTACAATCAAAGAATGCATTGTAATCGACGAGAAAAATAGACTTCATATAAAGCAAAGATTGATAATAAGCATATTTAAAAAAAGACACAACTATTATTTTAGCCATCAAAAATAAATTTTAGTTAAAAAAATAAAAACAAACTATCGAACAAATGTTTGATATTTTGTTTTTTGTGTGATACAATACAATTAATGAGAATAGATGTTGAACTAGGAATAATTATCACACTACTTAATAAAGGGAAAACAACCTACAGAGAACTAGCATCGAAATTTGATATGAGTATTCGGTCAATCTGTAGGTATGTTTCTGTGCTCGATACAGTCGGAATCCCAATAGTAACCAAGACTGGAAAAAATGGCGGGGTCGAAATTTTAAACACTTTTAGACTCAATAATATGTTTTTCACAGTTCAAGAAAAGATGACACTAATTACCGCTTGCAGCCACATCAACAATCCAGAAATGCGAAAAATAATAACCGACAAATTATTACTTATAAAGTAGTATCATTTTTTCACATCCTACAAATAGTCTCCAAAAATCTTTTTATACCATACCCCACTTTATATCGCACCATAAAAATAAATCATAAAAAAAATATATACAAAATTAAGTTGATTACACCCCCTATTAAAAATTTCGCAACAACAATAATTATCTCTAAAAATAAATGTCTCTAAAAAAACAAACTTTATAGCGTCATCAAAAATAAAAGCGGTTTGATTAAAAAAAATTTATTAGACCGCTTTTAGTATTAAAAAAATAAATATTGCATATTTATACTTATTTAATCATATTTATGCACGACTAAATTTTGTGAAATCTTGTTTTTCAAGCACACTGGATTGATAATTAATTGCGACATCATCATCGCTCAAAAAGAGTCTTAACGAGTTATGAATTAGTTGGTTAATCACCGTCTTTTTATCAATCCCCTTCGCCTCAAACAAATATAACGCTAGTGAACCAGGAATCGTATTTATCTCATTAAGATACAATTTTTTAACTGTTTTATCGTATATAAAATCCACCCTTACCACCCCACTACAACCTAGCAAATTATAACAATTAGAAGCGACGTTCTCAATCTTCTTTCTCAAAATTTGCCCAATGCGTGGTGGTATATTTTTTGACTCAAAATTGCCGGTAAAATTCAAGTACTTGTCATTAAAAGATAGCATTTCATTCTTAATAATTGGCTCTTCAATTTCCGACAAAATTAATGCATTTTCAAATCGATACATTGCAATATTAAACTCTCGCAAATTTTCAACATACGGCTCTAAAATCAATTTTTTATCAAATTTTAACGATTTTTTTAACAATTTTAACAAATTTTCTTTATTTTTGCAAATTTGTATACCTATACTACTACCAAGTCTACTTGGTTTTATAATGCAAGGAAACCCCACTTTTGATGTCACTCTTTTTTGCAAATTTTCTTCATTGTCTATATCTTCAAAGCCTATCTCAAGCGATGGCAATATAGGTAAGTCTAAGCACACTTTTTTAAATATTGATTTATCAAGTCCAATAGCCGAAGTTAGATTATCACACCCTACATAAGGGATGCCCGACATCTTCAACAGCCCCATTATACAACCATCTTCACCATTCACCCCATGCAATATAGGAAACACAATATCTATGTTATATAATGGTCTATATTTTTTACCTTTCTTTATGTAAAGCACATTTTCATTAACACCAAGTTGAACAACATCTAGTGAATCTCTGCTCTTTAGAAAATTATCAACATTATGATTTTTCACCAATCTCCACTTTCCCAATTTGTCTATGTAGACCAAAATAACATTGTATAAATATTCATCAAAAGACTTCAAACACTGAAAAGTCGAAACTATAGATATATCGTGCTCACAACTTCTCCCACCAAAAACAATCAACACATTTTTTCTCATCTTACATTCTCCTTATTTGTAATTACTAGGCAAATCATTTTCAATCAAAATCACATCGCTTGATTGAAATTGCGAAAAATTAATATTTTTAAACTCATCAACAATGCGGTACTTCATTTTAGAATTTTCCAAAGCCTTTACAAGAGCCTTTCTATTAGTGCGATTAACCACAATGCACTCATCAGCAATTTTAGAAATTTCAACTCCAAACTCATAATTAAGCCTATATTGATCCTTTCCCATTTCTACAAATCCCGGAGTTATTACAATTTTTCGCCTATCATTATAAAGTCCTAGGAGTTGAAGAGATTTTTTAGCCGTCTGCGGATTGGAATTATATCCATTATTTATTACAACCGCACCACTAGGCAAAACACTTTTCTCCATTCGGCTCCTAATAGGCTTTAGTTTTTTTATCCCATCAGAAATCTGTTCACCATTCAATCCTAAAAGAATAGCCATCCCTACTGCAAGTAAAATATTCTCTACATTATGTTCGCCAACCAACTCCGTATAAGCATCACACAATTTTTCATCCCGAAACAAAACTTCAAATGTAGAACCACTTTGTGATAAATTAATGTTACGGGCCGACACATCAAAGTCCCCAAAACCCACACTTAGTTTTTCTTTACAATAGTTATTATACAAATCTAAAACTAATTCATTATTGCAGTTAAATACCATACTGCTAGCACAATTTAAAATTTCACTTTTAGTCTTTATAACATTTTCTATATTCTTAAAAGACTGCAAATGTTGTTGACCTATAGATGTTAAAATTCCATAATCCGGAGTAAATTCTTTACACAACCTTGAAATATCGCCCTTTCGTTTTGCACCCATCTCCATTACAATAACATCATATTTTTGAATGTCGCTATTGTTAATTGTAAGACTTATTCCACTAGGAGTGTTATAACTTTCCGGAGTCATAAGCACCAAATATTTTTCGCTCAATATTGTTGTCAATATGTTTTTTACACTTGTTTTTCCATATGTTCCAGTTATTCCAATTTTTATAATGTTTGAATTATTTAACTTATTTTTAGCAATTTTGATATATTTTTTAAGTAAAATCACTTCAAATATTTTAATCACAAAATTGCAACTTATTGTTAGTAACTTGCACATAATTGTCATATATAAGCCAATATATGACACAAACATAGACTCTAATGACAATATACATATAGATATTACCAATGTAATAATACTTATTGACAATGTACAATATATAAATACAATTCTTTTTATTCTATTAGTAAATTTAGGAAGTGTGTTATTTTTACATTTTAAAAGACAACCCATTTGACACAAAAATATCACCGAAAGATATATTAAACAAATCAAGTTAACAACTTTATCATTTAGAAAAAAGAGAAAGCCCATAAAACAATTTACCAAAAACAAAACACACAAAATTGATCTATTTTTAACATTGTATTTAAGCAATCCCCACAGTGAATACTCTTCCAATTGCAAAATCTTAAGACTTGGCAAGAGAAGAGAGAACACACTCAAAATTAAGTTAATTGCAAACAACAAACAAATAAAAATTCTCACCAGATTCTAATCCTTTATAAATGTAAGAAGTAGATTGCAGAAATTGGAATAATTCTCCAGATATGAAAAATGTCCAGCATTGTTGTAGATGATTAATTTGCTATCATCAATTGCTTCGTTGATTTTTCGAGCCATATATAATGGAGTTGTTTTATCAAGTTCTCCCCACACTATAAGGGCTCTCGATTTTATACCCTTTAGCAAATACTCCAGTCCCTGATTAACAATTTTTACATAACTTATTTTCTGATTACTATCTAATTGTTTATATTCCTCACTTCCAAATTTTGATAATGACTTAGTGCTTACAATTTTAAGATTTGCTAATTTTTTATATAATTTATATTTTAGCACATTGATTTTGTATTTAATATTTCGTCGTGGCAAAATCCCCGCACTATCAACCAACACCAACTCATTTACTTTAATGTCAAACACACTTGCCAAAATCATTGCGACTCTTCCACCAAAAGAATGTGCCACAATGCTAAGTTCACTCACACCCTTCTTTTTTAAAAAAAGATAGAGTTGCGTCGCATATTCATAAGTATCTAGCGGAACATTTGGAAACTTCGATTTCCCAAATCCGTAAAAATCAATAAGCATTACTTTATGTTTTACGGAAAGCCTTTTCGCAACTGACAAAAAAGAGTTTGTACTACCGCCCCAGCCATGGAGAAATAATACAAAACTCTTTCCTTTACCTATTGTTATATAATTTAACGGATAGTTATACAAGGCTACTCCTAAATTTTTTTTCATATATTATGGCAGACTCGCTTCCATAATAATTTTTTCTTGTACTTATCCTTTCAAATCCTAATTTTTCATATACACTAATTGCAATCACATTGTGCTCGTTAACTTCCAAATAGAATTTTTCAATGTTCTGATTTTTTAAAAAGTCAATCGCATATTCTATAAGGCAAGTGGCAATTCCTTGTCTTCTCTCCGATTCAGCCACGACAACCTTCTGCAAATTTGCCTCGCCCATAAAATAGTATATTGATATATATCCTACAATCACATCATTTTTAATATATACAAATACTGCAACTTTATCACTACTTAGGTCGTATTGAATCGTCGTTAGCGAATACGGATTACTAAAACTCAACATCTCCAAATTGTATATTTGGAGTGCGTCATTTTTATCTGCCCGCCTAATCATTTTTATTCTCCAAATTTCTCTCGGCTTGCGATAGTTGAATATAATACGGCTCAAGGTCCATATTCTTCTTCGCCTTTGAAAGTTCCTTAAACTTAGCAATACACAAACTAGAATAATCTTCAAGTACATTTAATGTATATGCGTATTTATCCAAAAAATGTTCATCTTTCAACACAAAAATGTTCTTAAAATTACCCGCTTCAGCCTTATCAATAACGCCAGTACTCACAATCTGCCCGTTTTTCATGTCGGCAAAATAGCACGACGAAGATGTGCACTCGGTCAAAAATGTGCCGTTACCAACTACATCTTTTACAATATCAAATACATTCACTCCAATCGCATTTTTGCTAAGCCCATAAGAAAAACCCTTAATCGTAGCAATCCCAACACGAATTCCAGTAAAAGAGCCGGGGCCCGTAACACACCCGAACACGTCAAAATCCGCCAAATCTAGCGAGTTCTCTTTCAAAACATCGTCAATATTTGTCATTAAAAATTCGCTTTGCTTTTCATCATCTTTCAATGTGCGGATTATATTAAATTCTTCCGTAATCAAGAAAATCGACGCCGATTTCCTTGTTGTATCTACAGCCAAAATTTTCATCTTTCTATCCTAATTACTCGACCCTTTTCATCAGTTTTTTCAATATCAATATTTATGAATTTTGATTTGTCAAGATTTGCTCGCTCACCCCATTCAATTATCAAAATCTCGGAGTTATTGCAATCCAAATACTCATCAAATCCCAATTCCCTTAACTCATCAATTTGTTCTATTCTATATAGGTCAAAATGATTAATTTTAAACTTTCCTTCATACTGTTTCAAAATAGTAAAAGACGGGCTGGTTACCGCATCTTTCACTTTTAATGACTTCGCCAAATATTTCACAAATGTCGTCTTGCCGGCACCAAGGTCGCCATTAAGCAATATCCTTTCACCACCATTCAGCGATTTTGCAAATTTCTTTGCAACTTTTTGAGTTCCACGCAAATTTTTTACTAAATATTCCATAATTAATACCTAACTTTTTTGTGGCGGTTCGTTTTTAATAGTTTTAAAAACCCATGGCAAAATTATTGTAGCAACAACCCCCACACCAAAATAATAAAGCGGATACAACGCATTAACTTTCAAATCCTTTAGCACTAAGGCATACAACATCATAAGCACAGCACTGCCCGAAACAATCTTTATCATTTTGTTTTTTAAAGTGTCTTCTTCGGTGTATTTTATCCATTTTTTGTCAACAAAATACCCCAAAACTACGCTTAAATATAATCCTACAACCCTATAGATTTTTGCCAAATCGCTTGGGTCATCAAAAATATTTGTAACGACAACAACAATATATCCCACAACCACAAAAGGAACAAGAATAAGCAATATTTTATCTAAACTTATATTCCACCTAGTAGCAATTAAATCAATTATATATGTGGCAACCACCGTAACAATCACGCCAAGTAGCAAGCCCGCAAGCACATCAGTCAAGTAATGCTGACCAAAATACATCCGTCCAATGCCCACTAATGCTCCGAAAATCACAAACTCCAGCCACAACTCAACTCTCTGCCACTTCTTTGTAGGATACTTGTTTTTATTTGCTTCATATAGTAATCCCATTCCCACACTCGCATAACTTTGCGAATGCCCGCTAGGGAAAGAATTTCCACCTTCCGTAGCACCAATCGGTCTAGGTCTTCCCACAATCTTTTTAAAGAACACATTAAACACACAGTTGATTAGATACACCCCTGCAAATTTGAATGCGAATTGTTTTTTGTAGCACCAATACAACGCAAAAAACACAAGATAAAAAAACAAGTCTTCGCCCAAAATATTTGTGAACGAAAAGAAAACATCACAAAATTTACAGCCCCAACTCTTAAAAAACTCAACTATTTGGATTTCCATAAAAACTCCTTTAAATTTACTCAAATTATAGCAAAAATTTTTGCATTATACAAACAAATTAGGTTTAAAAAAATTAAGAATTGTCCACTATTTAACTATGCAAACAAAATTTAGTATAATATCAAATAAAATTCTCAAATATTTCATCATATTTTCCATAGCATTTTTATGGATTAATTACTATTATGACAATGTCGTGGTTGTCGCCATTATTTCAACGCTAATTGCCATTATTATAGGGCAAATCATTGCACTAATTTTCAAGAGAAAGTCCAACATTATCAAACTATCACAAAAAGAACAATCACACATCAACAATATATCCACACAATTTTTGCTTGCCGAAAACTCAAAAATCCTAATTTTTTACAAAAATTTACTAAGTGCGAAAAGAGATGTAGTTATTTCCAAAAATAAAGACGCAATCATATGGCAAGATACGGCATTTTTGCCAATGTTCAGCAAATCAACAATCACACAGGACGATATTTCAACCGCCTACAAAAATTATCACGACTACCAAAACATAATTATTGCGGGCATTAGCTTCTCGGACGACGCCATAGCACTAAGCACAAAAACCACCGATTGCAAAATCACCACGCTCGACATTCAACAGATGTATAAAGTATATAAAAAGTACGACTACTACCCCGATTTTAGCATAAAACTTGCTACGAAAGAACGGACAAATTTAAAAAAAGTAAAAGAAACGATTTTTATAAAATCAAACGCCAAACACTATTTTTTAAGCGGACTTGTGATTTTGATAACCAGTTTTTTCATAAAATACAACACATATTATCTAATTTTTGCCACACTACTTTTTGTGTTCTCTGGAATTAGTTATTTTAAGCCACCGAAAAAACTTCCCAGCATTGCTGATGAATTATAAAAAAACACACCTTTTGAAGTGTTCCTAGGAATGCTTCTTAAGATGTGTTGTTTTTCTATTTGTTGTCCATTATTTCTCTAACTGCTTGGAGCGATTTTGTAGTAGGTTTTTTGCTTGCTTTATATAGCACAATTTTGCTTCCTATTACAGTAACAGTTTCGCACTCGCAAGCATTTTCTAGTGCCGAGCAAATCTCTTCGATGGACATTGATGCATTGTCTTGAACTTTTATCTTTATAAGTTCGTGTGCATACAAATTGTCTTTCACTTGCTTTATCACATTATCAGTCACATCGCCCTTTCCAATGTACACCAAATCTGGCAAATTTTGTGCTAGACTTCTAAGCGATATTCGTTGTTGTTTGGTTATCATTTTAATTTCTCCTTTCTTAATCTGTATATTCTAATTCGTAGCCGTTAAGAATTACCGTGTCGCCACTTTGCAATCCCTTTTCTTTCAATGCATCTATGATACCTTCTTCCTTAATTTGTCGTTGAAAATACGCATTAGATGTATAGTCTTCCAAATTTACGCGTCGGATAATCTCTTCTATAAGCGTGCCATCAACCGAATATGTGTGGTTATCCAATTTCGTAATTGTATAAGACCTATCAACTTGGTCAATATCTCGCTCTTCCACTTCAATCTTTTCTGGAATAGGAATTTGTTTAAGATTTTTTATTACAGCCAAAATAAGTTCGTTGATTCCGCTATGGCTTACCGCACTTATTTCATATACTTCAGTGTCCTTCGGTAATTTGCTTTTGAAATCGTCTATAATTTGTCTATCGGTGACCAAATCAATCTTATTTAAAGCCACTATCTGCTTAATTTTGCCAACCTTATCGCTGTATTTTTCAAGTTCGTTGTTAATGACCACATAGTCATTGTATGGGTCACGGCCTTCACTCGCTGAAATATCAACCACATGAATAAGCAACCTTGTCCTTTCTATATGTCTTAAAAAGTCAAGCCCTAGCCCTACGCCTTCACTCGCTCCGCTTATTAGCCCCGGGATGTCAGCCATTACAAACGACTCGTCATAACCCGTAACAACCCCAATATTTGGCGCTAGCGTGGTGAAATGATAATTCGCTATTTTTGGCTTAGCATTGCTCACACTCGAAAGTAGCGTACTTTTGCCCACGTTGGGGAAACCTACTAGCCCAACATCAGCAATTGTTTTTAGTTCCAATTGAAACTCAAAAGGCTTTGTTTTTACCCCAAGTTCGCTATATTTTGGAGCCTGCCTAGTAGGGGTAGCAAATTTTGCGTTGCCACGACCACCCATACCACCTTTCAACAAAACTTCTTCGTCGTCAAGGTTGTACATATCTGCTAGCACTTTGCCGGTTTCCACATTTTTAATTACGGTGCCCTTTGGGACATAAATGATGGTATCTTTCCCACTTTTCCCAAAGCATTTGCTACTTTGCCCCGACTGACCGTCTTCGGCAAAAAACTTCTTCTTAAAGCGGAATTCTTCTAGATTGCTCACTTTATTTGTAACCCTAAAAATTATATTGCCACCCTTTCCACCGTCTCCGCCATCAGGACCGCCATTAGGAACAAACATCTCTCGCCTAAACGATATTTTTCCATCTCCGCCGTTGCCAGCCTTACATATAATCTTAACCTTATCTAAAACCATTATTTCTCTCCTTTTAATTTACAGTCGCTAGCAAATGGACATCCGTCACATTTTGGCAAAATTGCTTTGCAGTAATACCTTCCAAAAAGCAATATTAGGTGATGGGCGTCTATCCACTCAGATTCTGGGATATGTTGCATAAGTTGTTTTTCACACTCCCACACATCATCAGCCACCGCCAACCCAAGACGGTTGCTAACCCTAAACACATGCGTGTCTACAGGGATTGCAGGAATTTTAAATCCCACCGCTCTTACAACATTAGCAGTCTTTCGCCCAACTCCCGCCAATGACATCAAATCTGTCATTTCGCTAGGAACTTGTCCATCATAATTCTCGACCAATTGCTTACTCAACTGAACAATATTTTTTGCCTTGTTTTTGTAGCACCCACAAGGCTTCACAATTCTCTCAACATCTTCAACTTTAGCATTTGCCAACTTGTACGGTGTGTCATAATCCCTAAAAAGTTCCTTGCTTACGACATTCACTCGCTTATCAGTGCATTGTGCACTAAGCACAACCGCCACCAGAAGTTCGAAGTTGTTGGAATAATTCAACTCACTCTTCGGATTAGGAATCATTTCCCTTAATATTGAGATTATCTTAGAATATTTATCCATAGACAAATTATACATCATTTACTAAATTAAGTAAAGACTTTTTTCTAGTTGATTTTCTCGTACACATACATTCTGCCCATATTTTTCTTTAAATAAAAGCCTTGAAACGATGCAAATCTCTCGCCATTAATGACCGCTCTTGCCATATTTAAATATTTTATGTCAAACATTACGCTTAGCCCACACGATGTCGTTATCTCCCTAGGGCTATTGATTATCCTTACACTCACGCCATGTGATTTTAATTGGTTGAAAAACTGCAATGCGTGAGTACGATTATGAAAAGTCGCTAATATCATAGATTATCTCCTTATCCCGAACGATTATTCTAACTATTTCATAATATTAATAATAAATGATATTTGTTAAAAAGGAGACACTATATGATATATTTAGACAACGCATCCACTACCCACTACAAGCCACGAAAAGTCATCAAAGCCGTAAAAAAAGGCACAACCACCCTAAGCGTAAACTCCAGTCGTGGTGGGTACCCGTTAGCAATAGCGGGCGGAATGGAAGTACTAAAAACACGAGAAGTTGTGGGCAATTTCTTTAACTGCGACCCACAAAATGTAATATTTACCGAAAGTTGTACCGAAGCCATAAACCTTGCCATAAGGGGCACAGTAAAACCGAGTGGCCACATTATAGCCACAACAATGGAACATAACAGCGTGCTTAGAACACTAGAAGATGTTAAGCGAAAATATGGAACAAATTACACCCTTTTAGAGCCCACCAACGGCACAGTAGACGCTAAAGACATTGAAAAAGCAATCACCGACAAAACATATATGGTCATCACTATACACACAAGCAATGTGACCGGTGCCACAAACAACATCGATAGCATAGGAAGAATATGTAAAAAGCACAACTTATTGTATATGGTGGATGGCGCGCAAAGTAGCGGACATATAAAAGTAGACATCAAAAAAAGCAATATCAACCTATTTACAATTGCCGGACACAAGGGTTTCTACGCTCCGCAAGGGATAGGCGTATTGCTAATCAATAATGCCGATGTACTACCACTAATCACCGGCGGGACGGGGACATTTAGCGAAAGCGTTGTTCAGCCCACTGACCGCCCCGAAGGACTGGAGAGCGGAACTCGAAGTATGCCTTGCATTCTTGGGCTTAAAGCAGGCGTTGAATATGTAAATAAAAATTTCAACAAGATAAATAACAAAATTACAAAACTAACGACAAAACTATATGAATACTTAAAAAACTGCAACAACATTAAGTTGTATTCTTCCAATCCCAGTAGCGGGGTTATGAGTTTTTTGGTGGCGGGATATTCATCGAGCGAAATTGGGGACTATCTCAGTGATAATTACGGGATTTGCGTAAGAACTGGGCTTCATTGCGCCCCACTCATTCACAAGTCAAATGGCACATTAAGTACCGGGATGGTGCGAGTGAGCATAAGTTCGTTTAATAAAACTAGCGACATAAAAAAACTAATTAAAGCACTAACATGTCTACAAATTTAATTTGTCGCCGTCTAGCCAGCCAAAGCCTTCACTATTGCGGTCTTTTGAGATGGGAGTACAACTATTTATGAGATATTTCTTCACTTGGTCGGGAGTGAATTGTGGGTGTTGTTTTAGAATCATACTCACCACCCCCACAACCAATGGCGTAGACACACTAGTTCCCGACATCGTAGTGTAAAATCCGTCAGAAGTATTGTAATTAAGCCCGTTAAGATTGACTCCACTGGCAAGCACATCTGGTTTAAAATAGCCATTAATCGGGCCACGACTCGAAAAATCGGCAACCTTAAATAAGTCATATTGCGGATTTTCGCCCACTCTTGCATCGTCCAATGCTCCCACCGTGATGATTTTGTGGCTTGTTCCCGGTGAGCGAATTGTTGATGGTTGGGGCCCGCTATTTCCACCGGCACTCACCACTACAATGCCACTATCCCACAACATATCGGCACCCACTTTCAGTGGGTCGTTTTTGCCAAGTGCAATAGACCCAAAACTCATACAAACAACCTTTATGTTGTATTTTTTGCGGTTGTCAAAAACCCACTGCATCGCATTAAGGATTGTGCTGGCACCTGTTTCGCCATTTTTATCGAGTGCCTTTATAACAACAAGGTTTGTTTTGGGGTCGATGCCTACATATTTTGAACACACTGTCCCACTGCCAGCAATAGCACCGCTTACAAAAGTACCGTGTCCATTGTCGTCATATGGGGCTTCTTTATTGTTAATTAAATCCACAAATTTTATGATTTTCTTACTCGGCACCATAAAGTCCAAGTGCGGATGAATGCCAGTGTCTATTACCGCCACCGAGAAATTCCCTTCGCTTATTTTGGCTTTATTTTCAGTCTTTAGGACCTTATTTGCCACATTAATTAGCGTCGAAACTCGGGCCGATTGGGTTATGTACTTTACATTATTCAACTTGCTTAATGAGAATATGTTGTCGTATTTTAGTTGAACTATACAAGCATTTATAAAGGGAATATCTAGCACATTATCAAAGTTGTGGCTTAAAAAATTACGCATTTTAATGTGATTGTGTGAATATATTACACACTCCAATTTCTCGCCCATTTTTAGACTATTTACTTGCCTTAAAAGTGTCGGTTCGATTTTCGCTAGCATTATTTCACCATTCCCAACAACACATCCAATTTAGCAATTTGTTCTTTAGTAAGATGTGGCGTAAGGATATTTTTAATCTTGCTTATGTATTCTTCTGTCAATTCGCCGTTTTTCTTTCTTTTTGCGGTTTCAATCAAAAATTCGTGCATCAATTCATCGTTAGACAACGCACTGTATTTACTTATCAATTCGTTTATATCCTTATCGCCATTATTCTCACAATTATTACTAGGCCTGTCATTATTTACAAAATCACTAAATTTACTCATATTCTTCTCCTTATATTCACTATTCCATTATATGATTGCATATATAATAATGTTATAAAGGAGAGAAGTGAAAATTATGATAAGCGAATATCCTTATGGGCAATTCCCCACCAGATACACCAAAAATGGGCAAAAGGCACGATTTGAAGAAATTGAAAGTAGCAAAAAAGAAGCCCCACAATTAGACACCCCCGATTGCCAACAAAATGCTTTTGATTTTTCCAAACTTCTCCCCTTAGTCAAACTAATGAGCAACAAAAAAAGCATATCGAATGCCGATATGCTACAATTGGTTGTTCCTTTGCTTGGCGGGGATTCGTCAAATGTGAGCGACATTATATCACTACTCACACCATCCGCCACCGACGACGGGTATGTAGAAGATGTCCCAACATCCACACTCTCGCACATAGACGAGTACAAAAGGGTGGAATAAATTAGTTGTGATTTTTGATCATATCGTAGAACATAACCAAATTCTCAAACACGACCGCTTCTTCAAAAACCCTTATGTCAAGGCCTATAAGACGCTTAATTTTGTCGATTCTATATATAAGGGTATTGCGGTGCATATATCCCTTTTTGCTTGCGGTAGTTATATTTAAACTATTTTGCAAAAAAATCTTAGCCGTTTCGACAAGTTCTTGATTGTTCACAATCTCCAAAACAGGCTTATAGGAGTACAATTTCCTATATTTATTGATAAAATCAACGCTACAATTATTAAAAATCACCTTGTTGCTAAGCAATGCCATACACTCTTGTTTTATTTTTTCTGCAACATCTTTATTTTCCATTTTTAATCTTTAAGGCAACCATTCTCAATGGTAACCACCTTTCCTCCCAATTTTTTAATTAAATTTTCGTTTCTTGTAGCGATGACCGAAGTCGCATTGTTGACATTAATTAAGTCAAGAATGTAATCAATAAATCTTTTTGTTTCGGTTTCGTCCAATTTCTCAAATACATCGTCTATTACAAAAATTTCCGCGGTTCTTAAAGCAAATCTTGCTAGACACACCTTCAATCTATCATAGTACGACAACTCTTTAAGTTTTATGTCTTTTATTGCGTCCAAGCCATAACTTTTAAGCACATTAAATAGTTTTACTTGACGCATATTTTTGTTGACTTTCCTTATTTTTAAAGGATATTCAAGGTTTTTTAGGACTGATTTATTCTCCATAAATACTGGTCTTACTGGAAGATAGCATAATGACACAACTTCCTTGTAATCGATTTTGTTAGCAGGGATTCCCTTAATATATGCCGTGCCTTTATTAGGTTTTTCAAGACCCACCATTACTCTTAGCAAACTACTTTTACCGCTATCTTCCTTGCCAAAAATAACGATATGTTCGTTTTGCTCAATTTTTAAATTAACATCTTGCAATGCATTGTAATCTTTAGTATATGACAAGCACACATCTTTAATTTCAATCATAACCTAAAATCTCCTATTTTATATAATAGACTATTTTGCAAAATTTGACAAATTAAAATCAACATTAAATTTTAATTTTTGGTTATTTTTAAAAATGGGCACAAAAAAACCTTGCGACATAAAAGCACGCAAGGTTAATGTAATAATTAATATGTGATTTCAATCATTCCTAGTTGGTTGTCGTTACGCTTGTATATAACACTTACAAGACCTGTTTCTGCATTCAAGAAAATGTAGAAAGTGTGACCCAATGCTTCCATTTGGGCTTCAGCATCTTCAATTGTAGTAGGTTCTAGTTCAAAACGCTTTGTTTTAACAACCTTTTCAGGCAATATTTCAGGCATTTCAGTTAAAAATTCGAATGCATCTTTCTCTACATTTCTAAATTTTTGTTTGTATTTGCCGTTGTTTTTTACGATTTGTTTTTCAATTTTTGGCAATGCTAGGTCAATGTTGTTGTACATTTCATCAGAAACAACTTCGCTTCTTAAGAACAATCCGTCAGCATTGATTGTAATCTCCAATTTCTCATTTTTACCTTGTTTTGTGCAACAAACTTTAATGTCATAGTCTTTAGGAAAATACTTTGATAACTTGCCAAGTTTCTTTTCAATAATCTCCTTGAATTTGTCACTAATTTTGTAGTCTTTTGAATAGTATTTTATATTCATAGTAATTCTCCTTTTACTTTTTTTAATTTTAGCAAAAATACGCACAATACACAAATAAAAAAGAGAAATTATTTAAAAATTTCTCTTTTTAGTATGATTGACCAAAATTATTGCCTATCTACTTGCAAACTTAGTTTTTTGTCCTTTGCCGATATAATGATTGTATCGCCTTTCATAATATTACCTTCCAACATATCTTCCGCAATTTTGTCTTCAATCTCCTGTTCAATAAGTCGTCTTAAAGGTCTTGCGCCGTACTCAGAGTCATAACTTTTCTCTATAAGATACTTAAGCGCACTCTCCGTCACTTTCAAATTAACGCCTTGTTCTAACAACTTTTTGTTTAGTTTGCTTATAAAAATCTTAGAAATTTGGACAAGTTGGTCATAATTTAATGAATGGAACACCGTAATTACATCTATTCTATTTAGAAATTCTGGCTTAAATGTCCGCCTTAATGCGTCAAGAAGAATCGATTTATTCTTGTCTTCATTAGAGTCGTCTTTTGCATCACCAAATCCAAATCCGCCACGATTCTTTGGAAGTTCACTTACCCCAACATTGCTTGTAAATATAATGATTGTGTTTTTAAACGACACGTGCCTACCTTGACTATCGGTAAGTCGACCTTCGTCAAGCACTTGCAACAACATATTAAATACATCTGGATGTGCCTTTTCAATCTCGTCGAACAAAACTACGCTATATGGTTTTCTTCGCACTTGCTCGGTTAGTTGTCCACCTTCATCATAGCCCACATATCCCGGAGGACTACCTATAAGTTTCGACACACTATGCTTTTCCATATATTCGCTCATATCAAGCCTAATCACAGCATTTTCGTTGTCAAACATCGCTTCGGCAAGAGCCTTGCATAGTTCGGTTTTTCCTACACCTGTTTGGCCTAGGAAGAAGAAACTTCCAATTGGTCGATTCGCATCTTTTAAGCCAATTCTTGCACGCCTAATCGCCTTGCTTACTGCCACAACCGCTTCGTCTTGACCAATTACTCTATTGTGCAATATGCTCTCCAACTTTAGAAGTCGTTCTTTTTCGCTCTCGGTTAGTTTTGTTATAGGAATTCCCGTCCATTTGCTTATAATTTGACACACGTCTTCGCTAGTGATTGTGATGTTCGATTTTGCCGATTGACTAGCAAGAACAAGTTTTTCCTTTCGTGCGTTGGCTTCCCTTATTTTGTCCCTATATTCGCTTGCTTTTTCGAATTGCTCATTAATCAATGCTTCCTTTTTCTCAACTTCATAACTAGCAATTTCTTCTTCGATTTTCTTTAGTTCTTCGGGCTTTTGGCTTCCATAAACCTTCGCCTTCGAACTTGCTTCGTCGATAAGGTCAATTGCCTTGTCTGGAAGACTTCTATCGCTAATATATCGGTCGCTTAAAGTTGCCGATGCTATGATTGCGTCATCGGAAATAGTGACTTTATGGAAGGCTTCATAACTATCCTTAAGCCCACGCAAAATCTCGATTGTTTGCTCCACTGTCGGAGGATTGACAATTACTGGCTGGAATCTTCTCTCCAACGCTTTGTCCTTCTCGATGTATTGCCTATATTCGTCGGTGGTTGTCGCGCCAATTGTTTGGAACTCACCTCTAGCCAAATATGGTTTCAACATATCGCTAGGATTTACTTCGCCCTTTTCTCCGCCGGCTTGTGCCAAGGTGTGAATTTCGTCTATAAATACAATTATATCCCTATTGTTTACAATTATATCTATCAACTTCTTTAGTCGCTCTTCCAATTCGCCCCTAAACTTTGTGCCAGCCATAAGTCCGCCAAGTTCTAGCGAGAAAATTGACTTATCCTTCAAAATCTCTGGGACTTTGCCTTGCGCAATTGCAAGCGCTAAGCCGTCTACGACCGCACTTTTTCCTACACCCGCTTCACCTATCAATACAGGGTTGTTTTTTGTCTTTCGGCAAAGGATTTCGATGACTCTATTGATTTCTTCTTCTCGTCCAATTATAGGATCGATTTTTCCATCCCTTGCCTTTTGGGTAAGATCTTGTCCCATTGACAACAATTCTTGCGGTAGTTTGCTTGCACCGTTATACTGAGTTTGTGACTTATTTGGATTGTTCATTCCGTCCAAGATGCCCGATTTTAGCACTTGCAAAACGCTATTTTTTAGGTCATCCAAGTTGATTTTGAAGTTGCGTTTTAGGATGCTAACCGCATAACTTGAATCGCTTAGTAGCATTGCTGCAAGTAAATGCTCGGTGCTAATGAAGTTGTGGCCTATGGAGTTGGCAAACTTTCTCGCAATCCCAAAAACTTCCTTATTTCTTGGGCTAAGTTCGATTGTTGTGTTGTTAATCATTATATTTTTCTTTTGGCTATTCTTATCAAATATACTTTCAAGTTTTTCACAAGTTACGCCATAAGAATTAAGGAGTTTGCCCGACACAGTATCGGCTAATGACACAATTCCGTACAAAAGGTGTTCGGTGCCTACTTGATAATATCCATATTGAATCGCTATAGTGCCTGCCACTTGCAACGCTTTGTTAACATTGTCCGTCAATCTTATTTCATCTGAAAACATATTATTCACTCTCCTTTTTGTTGTTCTTGTCTTTTTTATCTTTTTCTTGCGACATCTTTTCTCTTAGGGTGTTAATTTTCTTCTTCAACTCCCCAGCATCTTCATATCGTTCATCGGCTATCGCCTTATTAAACTCGTCGGTAAGTTTGTCAAGTTCGCTCGGCTCGGATTTTTTTAACTCGCTTCCGATGTCAAGATTGAAGTCAGTAGGATTGTCCATATTTTCTAGCATATCACGAATTTCTTCTTGAAATGCGTCATAACACTTACTACACCCCAATTTGCCACGACGAAGAAAATCATTAAACGAACTCCCACACTCCGGGCATTTCTTCATATTCTTCTCAAGCAACCTAGTCGGAGCAAAAAAGTTGTCGTCAAAGAAGTCGTTAAACAATTCTCGCTCCAAATTTTTAAATTCATTTTCAATATCTAGCCCAAACCCGAAGTCGGCGTCTAGCGAAATGTCATTTTGCCCCATAGCACTCGCACACTCTTCGCAAAGATTTGTTTCGTAGCCTTTGCCATTTATATATATTGATTTGTGGAAAGTTGCCACATTCTTTTTACATCTATCGCACAACATAATATTATACCCCCTTTATAATGTTTACTAAAACATTTTTTAAAATATTTGCTCTAATTTTATCTTCCAGTTTAAGTGGATTGGATAATGACTTATTGCTTAGGCAAGTGGTAAGCATACTATACTCCCTATCGGTAATTAGCCCACGCTCTTTCAATCCACCAATTAATTGCATAGACTCGCTTAAAGTAATCTCATCTTGTATAGTGTCGGTAATCAATTTCTCAATATAATCGTTTTGTTTTAAATCAACTCTTATCAACTTAATGTATCCACCACCACCTCTACGGCTCTCTGTGATATATCCCCTAGGGTGTGTAAACCGAGTGGACAGCACATAGTTAATTTGACTTGGTGCACAATTAAAATAATTCGCAAGTTCATTTCTCGACAAATTGATTTCACCAAACTCATCTAATTGCTCAAGTATAAACTGTTCAATTATATCACTTATATTTGACATCTTACCCCCTTTAGGTCAAAACCATAATTTTTATAACTCCTTAAAACCACTCATCCAAATTTTCATACAATCAAAATTTATTTATAACCAAATTTTAATAATATTGAAATTAAACGAAATTTAAAAGTCGAAATAAAATTAGGTTTTAAAAAGTTTGACTTTCTTTGACCTTTGCTAAATTATAGCACCGCTTAAAAACACTTGTCAATAATTTTATGCCAAATATTTTAAATTTTTTTAAGATATTTTAATTTTTTTAAGAACAAAAAAAAAGGGCAAAATTGCCCTTATGTATTTTATACCAATCGTAGTTAATTTTTTTAGCCATCAAAACTTTAAGCCTACATTAAAACCAAATGTAAACCATAAAAAAATTACTTTGATTAATTCAACGAAATATTAAATATTAAATTTTATAAATGTTATTTTGCAAATTTTTGCAATACTAAAAAAGTGACAAACATTACTAGAACAAAATTCATAATTTTGTACCCCCTTCACTTTTATTATTGCTATTATATCACTCTTATTAACAAATTGCAATACCCAATTTTAAAATCAATAATAAGAAATTAAATAATAAATAATCAATAATTATCATTAAAGATAATACATAAAAAGAGTAAAAAGTATTTTAAAAATAACACAAACACAATATTTCATAAATCCTATAATAAAAATTAAATTCAAAAATATATTTAAAAAAGTGATAAAAACCAACATTTTACCACTTTTATTTCACAACTCAATATTTTACTTTTTTGTCACAAATTATAGTATTTATATTATCTATGTATATACTTTTTGACAATAACATACTACTTTATGTCAATAAGTATATATATCATTTTTATTTTAAAATTTCATTTATAATCATTAAAAATAAATTTCATATCATCATTTTAGTTTATTATATAGCATTTTCCCATCAATAAATACGGCTTTTACATCGAGCGGAGTATTGTCAGTTAGTACCGATTTTTTTACCAAAATAATATCTGCACAATCGCCAACTTTTAGATTTCCGATATCTGAAAAAACTTTTTTTACATTGGTATTTATTAGAGGTTTTACATCGGTATAAGACAATATATTTTGCTCATTTAAATATCCACTTTGAAGATTTTTGACCAAATCCAATTCTTGGAAAATACTATTTACTGTTCCACCCATAACCACATTTAGATTGTTTTTCAGCATTGAATATATTGGGGAAATCCCACTCCCACTCTTTAAATTTTCAGTAGGACGGGTACATATAGTTGTGTCATAATTTTTCAAAATCTCCACATCTTCTTTATCAACATATACTGCATCAACAAGCAAATTTTTAAAGTCCAAAAAGCCATAACTCTCAAGAAGTTCAATAGGACTCATTCCGTAAGTCTTATCAATTTCTCCTACATCATCTAAGTTTTCGCTCACACTTGTCGCCATCAAATATCCATATTTTTTCGAAAATTTAATCACTTCCGCATATTGACTTTCATCTTCCGTATTCGGATTTTTAAGATAAATAATTGGTGCTTTTACTCCAACTGCATTGATTTCGCCAACTCTTTGATTAAGCAAATTTTCATCAACAACTTCTCCCGAAACATCAATCACCCCATACACTTTGATTCCGCTTTCAACCAACTTTTTCGTCGTATTAAGATTTCGAGAAAAATCAAAAACCGAAGTAATACCTTGACTCAAAAGTTCTTCAACAGGTTGCCCACAATAATAGCAATTACAATTTCCAGCAAAAGCATTTAGCCCCAAGCCGTCAATTACCAAATCGGAAGTGTCAGATATATTTGGGGAAATTTTACTTATAATCCTATCATCTATCAAAATATCGCATTCTTTTTCATCTATGTACACATTCTTAATTAAAGTTTTCATACTTGCCACCTTTTAGGTATTATAGCACAAAAAAAGGACATTCAAAAACAATAATTGTTTTAAATGTCCTAATTCCTAATTTTTTTGCTATAGAATCCTAGATATAACGACTTTTTATCAAATAACAATTCACTGGTTTTGTTGAACTTTTGTAACATCACAGTCGTATCTTCGCCAAAATGCTTCACAAGTTGCGTTTTGAAATATTGTGCATTAACTTCGTCATCACAATATCCAATTATAAAAGGATAATCCGCGACATTCACACTATTGTCACTAATTAAGTTTATAATGTTTCCCATCGCCTTTTTCTTGCCTTGGGCTTTGTCAAGAATTTCGAATTTGTTGTTTTTTACATATATAATTGGAAAAATCAAATTTGACATGCTATTCACATTAAATTTGTCGAGATTTAAGCACTTTTTCGTCAAAAATTCCTTATTTTGCGTGATTAAAAAGCCGTATGTTTCCGACTTAAAATCGTTTACAAAATCAATAATTTCTAGGTCGGTACAGCCCCTTTTGTACATTAGCCCCGCTTCATAAACTATCAGCCCCGCACTGCTCGAGCACGAGTCTAGGTCGAAGCCCCTAATTATGCGACTCTCATATAGGTTGGCAAAATATTTCACCACCCGATTGAAAGGCTCTTCTACGCTTTTTAGATTGCTTGAAAGATAGATAATGTCCTCTTCCTCATCAAGATATGGCTGAAAAGCCTGCTTAAAAGCGAGAAAAACATCCGACTCACTAATGTCAACAATGTTAATATTAAGTTTTTTTAGTTCGGTTGATTGCAAATCGCAATTAACATCAGCAAAAATTGCACTCATATTGCACTTCCTAAAGTAAAATATATCACTACTGACCTAGTAATGTCAAATTTTATAATAAAATTGTTTGTAAATTGTTAAATTCTTAATTATCTTCTTAACATAATTTTTGGTTTGCTCGACCGGGATTTTCTCAATGTCGCCGTCAAAATTCCAATGCTTCACATTATTAATCCCGGCATTGTAGCCACATAAAGCATACACCACATCGCCGTCATAGAAATCAAGCAAATATCGCAAGTAGCAACATCCAAATTCAATATTTGTTCGGGGATTAAATAGGTCAAAATCTTGAGTCCCGCACCGCTTCGCAATCTCGCTCGCCGTAGACGGCAAAATTTGCATCAACCCAACCGCACCAGCACCCGACACCGCATCGCTCCGAAATCCGCTTTCCGCATTAATCAGACTGCTCACAAGTTCCGGTCGCAAATCATAACGCTCAGAATATTCAACAATTACCCCCTTGTATTTTATTGGAAAAATATTCCAAAAACTACACAAAAAGAGAGCACTTACGACCACCAAAATAACAAACGGCAAATACTTTTTCATAGTTTATTTTATGACTAAATCGCCCCAATTATAGCACTTCACATAAAAACAATCAAAAAATGAAGTATCTATATGACTTTTTTTAAAGCGGGTAATTTAATAAAAAGCCACATCAAAGATGTGACTTTTTATAATTATTTCTCTTCTTTTTTAACTGTTTTTTTAGCAGTTGTTGTCTTCTTAGCAGTGGTCTTCTTAGCAGGTTCTTCTACTGCTTCTACTTTCTTTGTAGCTGCTTTCTTCTCAACTTTAACTTCTTCAACTGGAGCCTCAACCTTAGCACTTGCTACTGCTTGAGTATAAGCACTTGTCAATCTACCAATTTTACGAGAAGCATTGTTTTTGTGAAGAACACCCTTAGAGCACGCACTGTCTATATAAGAGATTGTGCTAATAAGTTTCTTCTCAGCATCTGCAAATCTACCTTCTGCCAACATCTTTCTAAAATCTTTAACATATGTAGAAATAGTCGCCTTGATGTAGCGATTTTCACTTCTTTGTCTATCATTTGTTGCGATTCTTTTCTTTGCTGACTTAATATTTGCCATTATCTTTTCTCCTTGTAAATTTTCACTAATCTATAATTTGCAAGTCTATTTTAGCATATCTTTTTGCATTTTGCAAGAATAATTTGAAAGTATTTTATAATTATTTCAAGTCAATACTATTTTTAAAAGGATATTATATGAAAAACACATCTTGCGAGCAATTGTCAAGCCTACTAGAAACATCACAATTCAAGAAAAACGGCGAAAGCACCATTGTAAAGGGCAAATACGGATACACTCGAGAAACCTTCCAAATCACCGCCGACACATCGCCCAAATTCAACCGCCCACAAGGGAAATACACAATTCTCACCCTAAAACGCATTCTCTCGCCCACACACGCCGAACTAGCCTACTACCAAGAAAAACTCTCGCAAGCCATAAAAGACTACATCCCGACTCTAAACAAATCGGACACAATCCTAATCGTGGGATTAGGCAACCGCCACATCTCATCCGACAGTCTAGGCACAGAAGTCGTGAAAAATATACACATCACGCCCGCTAAAAACACACCAAAAGTGTGCGTATTTGCCCCATCAGTGCTCGGGCTTACAGGAATTGAAACATCCGACACAATAAGTGGAATTACCACCCAAATAAAGCCCAAGCTAATGATTATGATAGACAGCCTATGTGCGTCAAATACCGATCGGCTAGGCACAAGTTTTCAAATAAGCAACACCCCCATAACCCCGGGGAGCGGAATAAACAATCCCCGCAAGAAAATCGCACAAAACATATGCACAATCTCCATCGGCGTCCCGCTAGTCGTGTACGGCAACACATTCATAATCTCCGCACTAGAAAAATGCGGACTCAACCCCGACAACATACACCACCCCGACATCAAAACCAAAATAAAAACCCTTTATAGCCAGCCAAACACCACCCTAGTCACCCTAAACGAAATAGACTATATAGTAAAAGAACTAGGCGAAATAATAGCCCACGCAATAAATAAGGCATTAAATATATAGTAAATTAAAATTAAGGACTCATTAATGTACTTTTAATCAAGTACATTATTACAACCCACCACAGTTGTAAGATACTGTCCGTGCGACCAGCACCCTTGACAGACTTCAGCGGATATAACCACCGCAGTTGTAAGACACTGTCCGTGCGACCAGCACCCTTGACCAATTATGGCAGATATAATAACTACACTCGTAAGATACAGTCCGTACGACCAGTACACAAAAAAAAGGCTTGTAGCATAGCACCCAACTATGTTACTCGCCTTTTTCTTCAATAACCATAAAAAGTTATCAAAATGTATTCAATTTTTCCATTTTTCGACTAATCATACAACCAATTGTCATATTCCTTAGTCACCACTACATTGATTATGATTCCAAGTTTTGAATTGTCAATTTCAACAGTGTAGTAAGTAGTAATTCCCTTACTCATAGTTACCTTAGAGCCATCAGCCCCAACTTGATAACTTACATCGCCGTCATCAACAATATCATAGAACATCGACTCATATATTCCAATGTAGTATTCGCCACCATTAAGGTCTTTGAATGTAATCGTGTTGTCGCTATTAAGCGAGTTCACATGCTCAAAGTACGCTTCATTATTGGTCTTATTGTATAGGATGATATTTACATAATCCGTACTTGAATTTACGCTAACTCCATTAGCCGTAGCAAACCTTACCTTAACCACCACATCAAATACATCGTTTTTGAACGTGATATACATATCCTTATCACTATCTATAGCCAATGCGTACTCATTGGATGCCGTCTCTGTAAGCCCGATGTAGGTACCTAAAATGTCATCGGTCATACTAGCATAAGTATCCGTCCTAGACGCACCGCTCTCTAAATAATGATTTCTATGCATATTGTTCTCAACAACGTAATTCTTACTTGGAGTTAATGTGTATTTTAGTTGGCTACCAGCCTTCACAAACACACTTCCATCAAACTCAAATGCCCCGTCAGTCAACTTCATTACACCATCGGTCAATTCCATAGTATCGTAAGTTCCCAATAGAGTGATGTCCTTATTAACTATGCTGGTGCTAGAAGTATAACTTCCGCTAGTATTAAATGTGTTGTAATAAGCACTTAATGTAGTTGTAACGGTCTTTAATTCCTTGTCATCCATCGCATTGACCCTTACCCTACTGTAATGAGCCCACTTAAATGCAGGAAGCCCGCCATTAACAGTGCTATCAACAAAATACATCTTACTACCATTAACACTTGTAATGTTGGATGTAGTCTTGAACGCTGTTGCGCTAATGTTCTTGTTGTTCAACAAATACGCATTTCCTTGAACAGTCTTTGCCATAGCACTTGGCAATACACTCACACCATTAGGTGTAGTACCCAACATAGTGCCACCCATATAAAGTTGAATGTAGTCGTAGTTTTTATTGTATGTGTTGTATATAGTGCCTTGCAAATATGTATTATCTACAACAAAGCAACTTCCACCATATACATAACCTACAATTTCACCCATATGCCCAACACTGGTTGTGAAAGTATATTCACCATTGCTCCAGTTAGAATCATCTCCGTCAGCATAAGCCTTTAATGTATCGTGGGTAAATAACTTACCAGCAAAGTAGTTGTTATATACAATTGTGTTGTTTATAACTCCCGCAATTCCACCAATATTAGATTTATTGTAAGAATAAATGT
>CAZNJK010000003.1:68653-90287 GCA_964573405.1 uncultured Christensenella sp.
TTGTTTATAACTCCCGCAATTCCACCAATATTAGATTTATTGTAAGAATAAATGTCACCAGTCACATAACAGTCGCTTATTATTGTGGTTTGTACCGCATTCGCAACACTACTCATACTACCTACAATTCCGCCTATGCCAAAAACATTATTTGAAACTGGATTTCTTAAAGTCCCTTCAACATAGCAATATTGAATAAGTGTAGATGAAGCATATGATGATGTGGCATTTAAATTTATTATTCCTACAATTCCGCCTACATGACTGGATTTAGCGCTGTCAATTACTGAATTAGCAGTAACTCCACATCTTACAATGTTGCTATCATTTCCAGTCGCACCATAATTCTTCAATCCTACAATTCCGCCTATATAACTTGATCTAGCAATAATTGAGCCATCAAATATACAATCATATATATTTGCACCAGCATTCAATTGTGCTACAAATCCACCAGTGTATGTACTAAACGGTGCTCTATACTTAGCATTGCTAATGTTAAGGTTAGATATTGTCCCATTAACCATTGCAAATAATCCACAGTAATAATAAATAGCTTTATTTTGTTCTCTAGAATTAATTACAGTACTAATCATGTTGATATTTAGATTGTAAATAGTGTGCCCGTCGCCGTCAAAATTACCTCTAAATGTAGAATTATAAAGTTTCCACAAGTAGCCTTTTAGGTCGATGTCGGTGGTTAGTTTATAATAAACTTTTGCAGTATTATAAACACTTGCCGTGCCATTAGCAATCAAGTCAGCAAACTTATACATATCATCAGCCGATTGAATTAGATATGGATTATCCTTAGTTCCGCCACCGGTTAGCGATGTGCTCATTGAATGGTTGTCATTGATAATCGCTGTCGAACTTCCAACTGTAGCATAATTACTTGTGCTATAATGTTTCAATTTCAACTTTCCGCCATCAATGTACCATACACTATCGAAGTCCAAAGTACCAAATTGATTAATATCGGTCATACTGGTCACATATTTCAAGTTATTTACTTCTATTATACCTTCGAAAGTAAGACTAGTATCACTAATATATATATTTTCATAAGTAGGTTGAACTTGATTAATATATCCAATAATCTTCTTACTTGCACTAACTGGCTTAAACCCATCGGCAAATGTTATATTGCTCAAAACTAAGTTGTTTACATACGCTCTTTGAGTTATTTGAAATGCTAACGCATAACTATACTTATCACTCAACTCAAATCCATCAACAATCACATTGTCAAGAGTAACATTTGCCATATTGTGGAAGATTCCAGATTTGTAGCCATTGGTTGTGTTGGCAAAATTAACCTTAGAATTGTATATTCCTACATTAGATAATGTAGAAGTCGCACCAGAATATGCCAAAATACCAACATAAGGATTTCTGCCAGCATTTTTTGCATTAATTGTAGTATTGTACATACTTACATTATTCATCATCACATTATTAGCATGAGCATACAATCCACCTACATATTGCTTATCGGTAGTTATATTGATATTGTCAAAGTTAATATTTACAAGTGAAGAACTTGCGCCATAGAAAAGCGAAGTATAAGACTGCCAATCAGAAGCATAAATGCCATAATTGTACATATATACATTGCTAATTGTAGCATTAGTAGTCGACATTAAAACATTTGTTGTGTAATTTATAACGATATTTCCATTACTTAGGGATCTTGGAACAAAGCCTGGGAAGTAATACTCGCCTAGGTCAATATCGGCTCTAATGTCATAAACTAGGGCATAATAATAACTAACTTTAGTACCTATCACAAGTTGAGCGCCTGTATTGATAAGGTAAGCAAGCCTTACAAATTGCTTAGTATTTGATATTACAATTGGTTTCATTACCGAACCGATATTAGAATCAGTAAATGTAACATTTGCGGTGCTAGTACTTACTTCATTAGCCACTGTTCCGCCATTAGCGGTAATAAATTCTGCCGACCTACCGTCAATAAGCGTGTAGTACTGGTCAAGAGTCCAGCCATCAACTTGCACCCCGCTATTTACTTCAAACCAGTAGTCTGGGCCGTAAGTAACAAGGATTTCAAGTTCTACAGCGCCTACTTCAATAGTTGCAATGAAGTTGTCGTTGACTTTGCTAAATTCAATTGCTGTACCGTTAACGGTAACTGATTTAACCTTCCAGCGTGCTACTGGTGTCATCATTAGGTACACCACATCGCCCGAACTAAATGTATATACTTTAGCGTCGTTATCTGCACCTTCAATCTCACCCTTTAGCGAGCCTTGTGCATTGGTTAGATATGTAGAGATATTTTGGTTACCAGTATTTCCGAAGTTGTCGGAATATGCGTTTTTGACAGTCACTTCGATGGTACGAGCATCAAATATTGCCTTATATAGTCCCTTAGTGCTTTCACTTAGCCTGAATGACAATGTGATGTGCTTTCCGTCATCGTCGCTTGTTTCTTCGCCGAACATATATCCACTTGGCAATTCGGTTGTCATATATTTGTAAATAGTTGTATTGTCACGAGTAATTACAGCAATTTGTTGGTTGTTGGCATAATTATATTGAATATAAATAGCCGAACCTTCCTTGACATAAGTCCCCGATGTAATGATGTTGTCTTGACTTACGCTTCCCACATAGATAACCGAGTCGGTAGGCTCTGCTTTTACTTTGTACATATTGCCAAATACTGGAACAATAAGTTTGTATGCGGTTGTGTCGGTAATGTTATAGTTTACGCTTAGGTTATCGGCACCCACAGTGTAGTCGCTATTAGAAAGTACGCTTCCGCTACCATCCAACATATATAGCCCTATGCCTGAGAATGATGCAAATACATCAATTGCAGTAGAACTTACGCAGAATTTGATTCCAATACTGCTAATTGCCTTGTCGCTAGCCGTAATCGTCATACATTCGTAGTTTCCAGCCACATAGCCAACACCCGAATTAACGGTGGTGGATGTGCCATCGGTGTAGTGAATTACAAGTTGAGTATATACGCCACTGCAGTTGGTCGATTGCTCAATCTTATATGTCAATACATATGTCAAACTACTTGTAAAGTATGTTGAATTGCTAAATACAATGCTTGATTCTGTTCCGCTGTATTTAGCCAACATCATATTTGTGTCTTTATTGTACGATATATTGCTTGACTCATTAATTACGGTATCGGAATGAGTAATTATGTTGTTATAAGCCAATACATCTTTTACATAATATCCTACGCCCGTCTGCTTACTATCGTTAGCATTAGGTGTGATATTAATATTTACAGTGTCGCCCATATTGTAAGTATATGAACTATACTGAGCAGTGTCGCCACCGCCTACTTGTACTATTCCGTTGCCATCGCTAGCAAATGCGGATTGTACATACTTAATTTTACTAAACTTAACTGCAATCTTGATGTCGCCACCTTTTGCAATGTTTAATTCGTAATCGTCGCTTCTATTTACAACGATTCCGTCGATTTGTTCTATAAATGTAGAGTTGCCAGACGATATTGTAAGTCGTGCGGTCGCATCGGTGTATGGCACTAAGAATATCTTCTTATAATCATATTGAATTATTGTATAACTGCTGTTATCACCAATTACCGATATGTCGTAGCCTTCCCCTTCACTGCCGTCATAGTCGACCGTCACCTTAAATACATTGCCGTTAGCAAGCAAGTAAGGATAACCGCCGTTTTCACCCGAACTTTGTGCCCAGATAGAATGAAAATTAAATCCACTCTCGCCACTCTCGTCGTTAATATTTGTTGTCCTATTGTATAGGTTGTAGGTTGTTCCGCCCTCGGTGTAAGTTTCGTCGCCACTCGCCATATGAGATGCGTGAACTACTGTTCCGCTCACACTCGATGTGTTAGGCGCTATAGTAGTTGCATTGCTCGATATTCTCACATAATTGAAGGTATTGTTGACATCTTTAACGTGAGTGCTGTAAGTTGAACACTTATTGTTGCTATTTACTGCCGAGTAGAATGCGCTAATGTCAGTATTCTCCAATCTATATCCTATTGACCCAATACTTCCATTGCCTGTAACACTTGCATTGATGTCAGCAATTACATAAGAATTTTTAATTACTGCTTTTGTGCCCGTATTATTTTGTCCAGAATAACCCACAAATGCACCAATTCTTGGCTCAGCATTGCCATAAGTAGTGATTGAGCCATTGAAGTAACATTGATCAACAACTGCTCCTTTATATATCTTACCGGCAAATCCGCCAAGGAAGAATGTAGTATTGCTACTAGTATCATAAGGGACATTGAAGTAATTGGTGTAAGTAAGTGTTCCGTCATAACTTACATTAGTAACTTGACCCATAATATTATAGAACATCGCACCTTTTTCGTCGTTACCATTAGTCGTCTGTCCCCAATACACTCTGCAATTAACTGCATGTACATTCTCTATTACTGTGTTAGTAGTAGTATTTATAAGTGATACAACACTAACAAAATCTTTTAATATAACATTCTTAAGTGTTGCGCCATTCCATACATCAATTCCATAATTGCTATAGAAATATGCACCGCTCATTGTATGGCCTTGACCATCAAAGGTCTTGTTATCAGGAATGATGATTCTGTAACTATATAGTGTTAGGCCGGTCGACTTAGTCATTGCCGATGTTTTGGCATACGCCACATTAGTTAGGTCAATATCGGCATCAAGTTTTAGAGTCGTGTAAGTGCTATTTGTATTTAACAAATAATGTCCGTACAAGAACTCTTCGGTTGATTTTGCTATAAGTGTACTGCCATCTATAGTAAGTGATGTACCTTTATCAAATTCCTTATAGTCAGCATAATCTGCATATCCTTGAGCCCAAGCTTGAGTAAATAGTCTCAACACACCCTTCGACTGTGATACTTGCCAGAATGTTGTGTCGAAATTAACATTATTTGCCTTTACTTTGTTGTATGAAGCAATTGTGATGTATGTGTTGTTATCAGCCCATCTTGCGCCGTTATATCCTGTTGCAAGTTCGCCAATCGTAGTAGAACTTGTACCTCTAATAAGCAAACTCGTAGCGTCGATTGTTCCACTTCCGCCACCACATATAAGCCCAGCATTTACGCCTGTAATTGTTTTTGTTATATTGTTGTTTAGATAACTATTTCTTATTGCGATGTTCCCGTTGTTGTAACCTACCACACCACCGATATAAGTAACAGTCTTTCCATCGGTAGTCGAATTTATATTCGAAGTTAATGAACCGCCGGCGGTTGTGAAGTTGCTTATAATCACATTAGTGTTGCTTTCTACTGTACCTATAGCACCACCCCTTACAATGCGATTGTCAGTAGGCAATGTAGAAAGATTGCGTGGTCCCAAAACGAAAGCACCATTAGTATTAAATACATTGTTTAAGATTACATGAGCAGTTGTCGTGCCAGTAGTTGAAGTATATCCATACGAACTCGTGTATGTTTTGTTACCCTTTCCTACTACACCGAAGATTTCGCCTATGCTACTTGTAACATTAGAGTACTTGCAATCAGTAGCATTATTAATAGCCAATACTACATATACATTCTCCACAATTCCACCATAGAAATATCCTGCGATATTACCCATAACGAAGTTGATTGGGATGTTGTAGCAATATGTATAAGCATAGTTATTGCTACTTAAACTTGGATTGTACACAATTACATCATTCGCTTGACCTATAAGTCCGCCATAGCAAGCAAGAGCATCAATATATGTCGCTTGCATAAAGTAATTAGCACATGAAATGTTGCCGAATGTCGTATCTTGAGCACTATCGATAACTGATAGCGAGTTGTTTATATCATCTACTACTCTAATACCGCCTTCTTTTTTACCCAAGTTAGCATCATTATTGTCGTAAATGTAGTTTTCTGCTCCAAATACTTGGAAGTACTTAGCACCAAAGGTTGTAAAACTACCTTTGAATTCTTGAATAGGAACCCAAGCGTATTGGTCTGTGCCAGTGTCTGCCGTATCATTGGTCATATTTACATAACTTACCGAGAAGAACTTATTAGCGAATGTAGGGTCGCTTACTTGCGTTCCATCGGTTAATTTGCCGGTAATACTAATGTACGATATTCCCGCCAATTTCTGAGGAGTGTTTATAGCATATGGTGTAGTGTAAATTCCGCCACTCTCTGTGTACCAACTAGTATCGGCCACTTGCAACCATGTGTTGGTTGTATAAGTCATATTAATGGTTGTAGGTTGACCATTAGTAGGAATTATGTAGTAGTCAAATGCTAGAAGTTTTACGGTGAAAGTACTCGATCCATATGTATATGTAAGCACATCACCAGTAATAGACATATTTTTGAAGCTTGAGTTATTGTATTTGCTTGTCATGGCTATATCGTTAAACATTCCATCAATAGCGCCATTAGTAACTTTTATGTATTTCTCGTTTACACCACCTTGTCTAGTAAATGTAGCAAGATATACATCACTTCTTGTGCCACTTATCGCATTGATAGGTATTAGTGTGCCGTCAGTACCATTTTTGTAGGTTACGGTCACATCGTGATGTCCATAGTACTTGCGAGTAAGCAAGTAGATGTAGTTTTGACCATTTTGAGTATTGATAGTCGTAGACGACTTGATTTCGGAAGCACTCCAAGTAATGGTGCCATCATCTTCAAGACTACCCGTATATGCTCCACCCACGCCTTGTAGGTTAAGTGTATGGGTGTCACCCTTAAATACTGCTTGTACACTTATTGATGAATTAACTTTCGTAATGTCGTATGTAAGGTCGGTCTTATCGGTTAGGTCAGTGCCGTTGTTCCAGTATGCAAATGCATAACCTGAAGCACTAGCCTTATCTATGCTTACTCTTACATCTTGTCCTTCTTGAACTTTTAGAGTAAGTGTTGTTGAAGCACTACCGCTAACGCTCACTGGATATTCTGTTGAATCCAAGTCACCAGCGTCGCCACTTGTATTGGTTGAACTATAACCTCTTATGATTGTTATAGTAACATCGCTAAGTGCTGGGTTGGTGCCAAGTGTGATTTCATAGTACTTGACATATACTGCCTTGTAGATATCACCATTAGCATAACCATCTATAGTAAGCACCATATAAGTTGTGGATGTTGTTATGCCAGTTTCTTCGTTGGTGTTTTTATCTGTTACTTCTTCCCCTTCACCTACTGGTGTACCATTCTTAGTGAAGTATAGGAATTTGTATCCGTCACCTGGGTCAACCACCATAAATGATAAGGTTTTGCCATCCTCAATTGTCGTTGTTACATCGGAATTGTTTGATGCATATGTCACATCATCGTCCTTAACAAGATAATCTATTCCGCTTGGGCTAACGCCAAATGTTAATGTACTTTGAGTATTGAAGTGTGCAATTACTTCTGCTACTCGCATTGTACTAACTGTAAGCGTTGTACTCGCCGATGACGAATTTGCAATTGTTCTTGAATTTTCTGGACTTACTGTCCAATTGCTAAATACATATTCGTTGCCATTAGCATCGGCCTTTTTACTTGTATTTACGCCAATGTTAATAATTTGACCATAATATGTAGTCAAGGTAATACTACTGCCATATGTAGAACCATCAATTACAATGTCTGCTTCTGAATATGTTGAGTTGTAATTTTCCGTCCTTATGGTTGTTTCAACCATTGGGACATATACACCATAGAACCTTGTACCATTAATGCTTGAAGCATTACTATCGGTCACTGTAATGGTGATACTGCAATTTGTGCCGTCATATGTGCCATAACCGTAGTCATAATAACTAACACTTGCCTTATCGGTTGTAATTACACCAAAGTTGTAGGTAAATTTATTAGGTATATTTACATAATTTTTATCGATGTTGCTCTTATCATCAGTGGATATTGCCCCTACAAATTTATAGGTGATTCCATTGATTTCAACTTCTTCCGCAAAAGTAAATGTGATTGTATTATCGTCATCTACTACATGTGGAGTATCTGCAGATTGTACTACTTTACCAGTTTGAGTGCTTACCACACCACCAGAATACACAACAACATTGCGTTTTGTATTTGCAATAAGTTTTATAACACTTCTTACATTGTCGTCACTAACTATATTGTATAAAGTTGCTGGGTTGATTTTTCCCGTAGTAAATTCGGTTGCACTACCTTGTATATCGGTTACTTTATTTCCTTCGCCTACTGTCCAGTTAAGGAATTTGTAGGTTGGAGTTGTTTCCATAAAGCTAAATGTATAAAGTTCGCTTGAATATAATGAGAATCTTACATAGCAAGCGCCTTCTGGTGCTACTACATTAACCGTTTTCCCAACATTTACATCTTCAACTAATGCTACTGATGATATAAATGTTTTGTCTGCTTTGTACCAAGCATAATATCCCGAATTAATAGACTTACCAAAGTAGGTATAACTCTTACCCGCAACAACTGGCATAAAGTCACTTGCGTACCATGAATCCAATGATTTCTCATTGCCATTACTTCCAATGTATTTTGACCCCGTAACATCACTTACGTCGAACAATTCGGTATTTGTGCCGTCATACTCTCCGCCGTTATAGGTGTTGCCAGTATCGTCTATAAATGTGTATTTAAACTCACCGAAATATCCTACTTTTGGACCTTCTGCTGATGAAAGCGCTTCATTGTAATTAGACCATACTTGTACTGTACATCCCGATGTGTCGGTGAAAGCAAATGTGTTGTTGCTTGCTTCAGCATGGACTAATGTCCAATCATCCTCTCCACTTGAGTCAATTATCTTGGTTTGTAGCGAAATTATATTTTCGCTAACTTTTACAATTGCCGAAGTAATTGATTCGGTAAGTTCGTGTTTATATTCAGTGCCAATGATGTCTACATTGTCCTTAATTTCCGCATCTGGATTATTTATTATCCAGCCATCAATTGTAAAGCCAGCATTCGAAATAATTTCCTCGCCTTCGGCTGATTTATACACACAATTCACACCAGTAACTTTATAGATTACATAATATCCGACATTTACATCGTAATATTTTATGCCATTATACTCGGTGTAAGGGGCTTCTTTACTGCAAGTTGAATCAGTATATACCTTTACTTCCACTCCTGAAAGTGTTGCTTTGTAAATGTTCTCAACTCCGTCGGTATAGTACTTAGTCAAAACATCAACTGTTTCTGTAACAGTAACAACTTTCTTATATTTCACCTTGTACTCAACTCTATCGGTGTCCTCCACACCTGGAGTGAATACTGCACCTTTAAAGCCTTCGCCGATTAATGTAAGTTCAGTAATAGAATTTACTCCGCCAACACTCACAACTCTAACTGTCTTATTGTCATCAGGAAGAGTAACCATGTAAGTATATTGTCTACCTTTGCCCGCGGTTATAGTTAATACATTTTTCTTTACTGCCGGGTCGTTGTCATACTTAAATTCCCAACTTACTACTCCGCCAAACATCCAAGTATATACGCTTTTGGTAGTACAACCGATATCGGTATATAATGCGTCGTCTATGCAATATTTTTGGGTATTTGTATCATAATACATTTCAGTCTTTATATAATAGGTTGTGTTGTTATAAGAAACTGAGTATGTAGTAGTTGAGATATCAAAAGATTCTTTAATTTCTACATCCGATGCAACAACTGATTTAATATCAGCGCCATTGTCATCTTTGATAGTGCTATATATGTCGATTGTATTTGCCCAAAAACTATATACAATGCCGGTTATAGGGTCAGAGCCATCGGTCATAACTTTAATTGTTTGGACTTTCTCAAATACTGCTACATAGCAATATTCATGTATGTCGCGAGTACTATCAAATGTGTACTTATTAGAACTGCTTGCAAATGTCAAGTCAGTTATTTTGCCATTATCCGCTGTTGAAACTTTGCCAATTTCTGTCCTATACCAGCCAATAAATCTGTATTGGCTACCAGGAGATGTATATGTAGTTGTAATTTTGCTTCCTTCTAAGTGAGTGCCGTCGCTGTACATCCTTTCGCCAACTATATTTGGCGTGCCCGTCATTTTTGTGAAGGTGTTGCCATCTTTTACTGCCATTGCTGACGAGATGTAGTACGCTTGACCAAACTCCGCGGTGTACAATCCCGCACGAGTAGCAAGCAATACAAATGTTCCACTAAGATCACTGCTAGTGCCAGATAATGACAAGTTGTCGTATGTGAATCGCTTGTTAGTAGAGTCCCAATTAGCACTACCAAGCCACTCGGTCCTATAATAATACTCAAATCCACTTGCTTCATTTGTACAAGCCGAGTCAGTATATAACTTTTCGTCTTTAAAATAGAATGTTGTGCCATTGTAAGTAATTGTGTTACTACTTGATATCTCGTAGTCTTCGTTGCCGATTACCACCTTATAAGGAGCAAACTTAAATCCAGTAAGTTTTGTTACTCCGTTGGTAGAGCCTTTTACACTATTACCATACACTTCTTGTTGAATATGTATAGTAATATCCTCACCTTCTTTACGTGTTATTTGAGTTTGGCTTGACACATTATTTAGATATGCATTGACATTGCCGTCAGAATCAACTTCAACTTTAACATCTTGATTTTTTGAAAGGTAAGCAATTACATTAATTGTTACATCTTCCTTGGCTGTTCCCGATATCACATTACTTAATATGCTTTTATTCGATATATTTGAATTTGCGTCAAATTCAATAAATTCAAATATATCTTCATCGTGATCAATAGTAATTGTTAATTCAGAATCTTGTGCAACATAATAATTACCATCTATAAATTTAAGTGTACCTTCAACCTTAAATTTAATATCATTCTCAAATATTACATACAATATAGACTTTGAACTATCCCATTCAAACTTCCTAAATCCTAATGTAACATTAATCATTGCACCACTTTCGATTTCGGTGTCAAGATATCTCTGTAATGTTATATTAAACCAACTACTATCAATCTTAATCATCGAATATTTGTCTAGGCTAATTGTCCAATCCTTTGCAAAACCGGATAGTTCTAGTCCCGCTTCCGAATTAGCAAGTACGCTTTCACCAGTAGTAGCGCTTGGATAACCGCCATTTGTATCTTCAAGCAATTTTCCGTCTACAAGCCAATTCTTAAATGAGTATATAGAATTGCTATTTGTCACAAACGATTGAGTAAATTTCACTATTGAGAAATACCCCACAACAAGTGTATATCCCAATAGTTTTCCGTCGCTATCGGTAAGTTCGTTTCCATCACTATCGGTAATATTCTTAGGAGAATTTTTACTTGTTGTACTAGCAAGCTTAATTTCGCCAATTCTCTTATTATCAATACATAAGTGCTCAATTGTAAGCGTGTATGTCAATTCACTAAATACTGCTGTAATGGTTATATCACCACTAACTGAATATACATATTCACTATTACTATTTGTAGGTATAGTAATGATGTCATATGTAGTTTGATTGTTGCTGTCAGTTGTATACTTTCTAAATTCTATAAAGCCAAAGCCTTCATTAGCAATAGGTTTTAATTTGAATTCTGTACCACTTGCATAATACCCATTGACATTGGATTCTCCATTAGTTGTTATTTCCAATTTTCCACCATCAGTCGAAATGCCATTCGTGGTGTACTCAGTAACAACATTCCCCGTTGGGGCTTTGTACAAACTTGTGAAGTTAGCAATAACCCTAGCATTGCCAGTCAAATTAACGGTTGTTGTCATTGCATTGCTATTAATTGTTACGCCACCGCCTGTTCCTACCGTCCAACCGCTAAATTGCTTATCGTAGCCGGCAAGTGCATAGATGTTTTGTGTACTTCTTGCACCAACTTTGTAGGTCCTTATTTCATTCAAGCAGTCTATCTTAAATCCAGTGCTCCAACTTGGACCTATCTCTTTACGAACATCATCATTATCCGCAATATACCTAATATTTACATGGAAGCCATATACTCCACTTAGGGTAATCATCTTGGTTTTACTACTAAACCAAGTAACATTCGCTTCTCCAACTTTTTCAGAATATGCTCCCTTTGCACTGCCATCTGAATTAAGTAGAATAAGTTGATATTCGTAGCCAGAATTAATGCGGAATATATAACTTCCACCAGTAGTTACAAATGCGTGATATTGCTTAGTACTTATATATTTATTGCTATATTCAGAATTTTTAGTGCCAAAGTTTGCATTTTGGGCGTCAGAACCCCATTTGCCATTTTCAAACACACCTTCTTTAGTATAACCAACGCCTTCCTCATATACATCTCCACCCATATAGGTGTTGTTATTTTCTTCAACAGTTAAGGTATATACCTTCTCGTAGAAGTATGCCGTCACCGCGATATTAGAAGACCCATCAACAACATTCAATGAAGTAACTCCACTCTTTATTAATGATGAATGATAATCCGTATAATTATCGCTCATATCATTCGAACCATAGAAGAATTTAGCACCTTCATCAGTTTTAGAACACTCTCTAGTAATTGTTAACTGAACGCCTTCTCTCGCCATTCCACGCTCAAAACCTGAAATTGTTAATTTAAGATATGAATAATTAAGGTTCCATATTACCACTTCACTCAAATCATCATTCCACTCGGGGTCGCTGATATGACTTATATCAGTGCTTGTCTTTGTGCCACTTCCGTTATTATCGTTAGTCCAAGTGACAACATTTACATGTGTATTGGATGTATCTAAAGTAACTAACATATCATAGAATAAATTAATTGAAGCATTAGTTGAATAGTCACTATTTAGCACAAATTTAAGTTTATTTGTATCTAAATAAGGTCTACTACCAGTAGTATATTCCCCACCTTTTTTAACAATGCCACTGAATGAATAATAATTATCACTATTGTTAGAGATTGTGTAATTTACATTATTTGAGCCATATTTTATCTCATATCGTCCCCAATAGCCAAATTTACCATCTTCAAGTATTGTTAGTGCATTATTTAAGATACCATAGTCACTTGTATCTTGATCACCCTCAAAGTTTCCTGAATATTCGGTTAGACCAATCTTCATATAATCCGAGCGATCAATAGTGTTATCTTTAGTACTTACTGCTTTTATGTCAATCTCTTTATTTATCTCTTCAAATAGGATTGCATATTGCATTGTAGATTGTTCAGCAGGTATGTGTTTATCATAGTTATATAGAATTTGGAATCTTAGATATATTTCAATTCCGCTATCATCATGTACTACTTCTATATTGTAAATAAATTCAACTGCACCTACATTGCCTTCAGCATCTTTACATTGAAGCCAAACATTATTAAATGTGTAAGTACCGCCAGTTGATAAATCAATATTCTCACCTATTATTATGGTCTTTAGGGAGTTGCCATTTATGGCATCTCCTTCTGAAGTATATCCTAGTCCGACATTGAAGCCCTTGAATGTAAGTCCTTCCAACGCACTCGTTGTTCCAGCTATCTTAGTAAATCTATACTCAAGTGACATGTAGTACCCTGGAGCATATACATACTCAAAGTCTTTGGTATTAGAATCTGCAAGATATTTTGAACTCCACTTTTCATAAGTATAACCACCATCAGCCGATTCTCTTGCTCCAATCTTCGCCGAAGCACCATATATGCCACTCTTTTTCTCACCTACATAATCTTTATATGCTGACCACTCAAATTGGTTAGATGTAAGTCCATTATTGACTAATGTTTCACCGTACTTAGAATACATTGTAGTTCCTATGGTACTTGAAACTTTAATGATTGGGTAGTATGTGAACTTAATCAATGCACTTCCAATTTTTTCATTCATATATCCTTCAACACCAAACAATGTATAGTCTCCGCTTTTAGTGTTTGAATCAGGATATTCATGGAAATATTTTGGATCATCATCATCGCCAGCTGGATACGCAATACTTTCAATGATGTGTTTGAAGTTTCCGTCAGTAAGTTCTCCGTCTACCAAATCTCGGTCACCTCTATATACAATTATGTGCTCACCAGCAACAACCTTATATTTTCTAGTTAAATATGTTAAACCACCTGTTTCGTGCTCACTATACCCATCGTATTTTACAATATATTTATCGCCTAACTTAGAGTCAGTGTAATACTTAGTATTATACGCATATGTCAAGTCACTAGATGATTTTCCTACTAGCGTATGTTTCACATTACTTGCGTCGCTATATACTGATGCAGTATAGCCTTCACCTTTGTATTGTCTGATATCTGGGTTAATGATGTAAGTATATATATCGTAAGTAATTATGTCGAATGTTGCAGTAACGGTGATATCACCAGTAAAGCCACTAACTACAAATGGATTTGTACTACTTGTAGTTGTTGTAGTATTTCCATTGTTCTCATATTGTGCAACAAAACCATCACTTACTAGGCTATATACGTCACTTGTTTTTAATCCTGAGCCATTTCCCAAGTCAATGCTGTTATTATAACTTACTGTAAAACTTCCACCATAATCGATGAAATCGCTATAATCGTAGACATTAGTATCAGGGCCTATGAAACTAGAATTCCAAGTCTTCGTGCTAATCTCATTCATCACTGGAGTCTTACCATGCGATGTTGTATATTCGGTGTCGCTAATTACTACTGAAGTAGTAATCTTAAACATTTGTACAAAGTATAGGTTAACTTGCTTATTCTCAGTTAATACTCCGTTACCCGAATAGAACAAATTAGTCTGACCAGTAGATTTTTCTGCGGTTTCAACATCTTCATCTTTTTCATTTTTACTTATAGTTGTATCTGCCCATACAAAACGATAATAGTTAGAGTCTAATGTAATATACCCGCCGGTAATCTCATAGTAGTATTTGGAATCCAATTCATATGATAAACCTTCAACATTCCCTTCCTGCATCAAAGCGATTTTCCAAGTTCCATACTTGCTAGGTATATTGAAGCCATATGATGTATCATTATCTTCATCATATGCCAATGTTTCAACTTGAAGTAATGTGTAGGTACTGCTAGCATTTTCTGCTGCCAACAATCCAAGACTATAATTTTTTAATATATTCTTTGATATACCCATCATTCCATTTTGATTAGACTTATTTGGCACTTTTACTGTAAGCGTCTTCGCTGTAGGTGTGAAGTATGCGTCAATAGTAAAGTACTCATTGCCACTAATTACATTATTGCCAACAAAGTCTTGACTAAATACATTTGGTTGGGTTTTAGTTGGTTCTTTCTTCCCTTCCGCGTCACCATTAATATACCAATGAGCTAGCGCATAATCGGATTCATTATTAATAGTAAATGTAAATGCACCGTTATTAGGATTTACATAATAGTAGTTATTAGTGTAGTTGAATGCTTTATATATGTCATACAAAGTACCAGATTTGCTTATGTCGTCTAATGTATAACCATCTAATAGAATGCTCTTCATTTCTTCTTCGGTTAATAATTTACTATCGCTAGTAGTGTCATAAGCCGTAAACTTAACCTTAACTCTAGTCATTACATCGATTTTGTACGATGCCGACTCGTCAAGGATGTTTGTCCATTCTGGACCTACGGTGTTAAAGGACATAACTGAAGAGTTTAACCCAAAGTTGGTTAATCCGTTAATATTATTTAAGGATGTGTAAGAACCATTATTATCAACTGTGCCTACCGTACTTTCATATCCCGTTATTGTACCAGTATTGTCAATTGTTGCACTTACTGTGGCTACTGTAGGCTTGCCGTCAGTTAGTGTAGCATAATTAGTTACTGTGAATTCGGTGATGTATGTAGGGTTTGAAGTCCTCATTACAGTCGAACTATCTTTATACGAATGACTCTCGTCAAATTTGCCGTCATTGTATACAATTACATTAGCGTACTCATACACTGGTGTAATTCTAACTTCTGTGCCGGTCATATTCGATAGATCAATGCTGTATGTTCCGTTGCCATTGTTTATAATCCCGAAGTTTTTCAAGTTCTTCGCTTGTCCGTTGCCAAACTCCATAAAGCCTTTGATTGGATAATTATTAGCCAATGTAATGCTTGGTGTAAATATCTTGATGTTGTCATCTTCAGGGACAGCGTACTTAAATACCCTATAATCGTTATAATTAGAAGTGAAAGTTGTTGTATCGAATACAAAGTTACCAAAGCTGTTGATGTCGTCATCAACTTTAGGTCCAAATTCAAGTTGATTGTTGTATAAAGGATCATAACTGTAAGTAGTCGGATGATAATCACCCTTGTTATTTGTAAACATTTTATTGTAGCCGTACTCAAAGTCGTACGATACATTGCTTACTTCATTTTTGCAAGTTGAATCAGTAAACAATCTATAATAAGCACCGCTCATTCCCACATAATAGGTAGTGCCATCGTAGTCAACACATGTATTGCCACTTGAGTCCTTGTAGGTAGGCTCTTTGTCGGCATAGAATACTACTGTGTCGCTACCATTCCAATAATATGCCTTTTCTGTAACAACTGTTTCGAATCCTGAATCAGAATATAGTCGAGCATCGCTGTAATTCAAATAATATGTAGCCGTTTCGTCTTTAGCGTATTTAACTACTGCATAATTAGAGTTGCCGTCAATCTTTTCAATGTTAACAGCCGTAACGTCAAATATTACACTCTTGTCATTAGCCCATGCCCAGTTTAATTGATGGTATCCGTTTGTGTGGTCTGGGTTGTTTTCCGCAAAGACAATCTCAACCGTCTTAAATCCAACGCCGGAATTTCCCCACAATATAGGCAACCCGTAGTTAAATTGACCGTTATAACTACTGTAGTCGTCCACATCCGCTACAATCCACTTGCTGTTGCTGTTGATGTAAGGACGATTTGCTTTGACTGCATCAGCAATACTTGGATAAGTTCCCGAATCGGGATCTTCTACAATAATAGGACAATATGGATTTTGCGTATCATTTAGAGCAGTATTATCGCTATCACACCAATCTTGTGAAATGACATTCATTAAGCCATATAGATATACTGGTGTTACAAAACTCGAAGTCCAATCATAACTAACAGAAGCCGACAAGTAATATTTACCGCCTGAGTTAATATTATATTTACCTAGTCCTAAAGAACCATTATATGCCGCCATATTTGACGTACTATCCTTAAATGGAGTCAATTTAGTCAAATTATAATAAATATTATTTACTATCTTATATGCTTGAGCACTGGTATATCGTGCCGTGCCATCAGCATTTTTCTTAGCCAAATAGTAATTGTACAGTGTAGTGTAAGATGTATCGTTACTATCACCATACAATATAAAGTTGTTTCCGCCACCACGATAAGTGTCCTTCGACGAGTGGTCTTTAGAATAGTTGATAAGGTAATATAGATTCATTTCACCAGTAGATTCATTATTAAACACAAAGTAGTTGTTTTCAATGTATATTCTACCTTGACCAGATATAGGCAAGAACATAAAATAGTTGTTTTCACCAGTTACCTTAATCTTAAATACATTATCTACAATGTCATATATTTGAGATGAATTAGTATCAGGATACAAGAATCCCGTATGATACATTTCAATATCAAATACACATTCTCGTATTTCGGTGGCACCATTTTGATTTGGATTATTTATCAAGTATCCAGAGCCATCAGGATTAAGTGCTATCAATCCACTTCTATGACTTTGAGACGCATATACATATTCTAATATATTAAGGTTGGAAGCACTCTCTAGTTCACCATCGACTATCTTAGTGAAATAACTAGACATTGTCCCATAATTATCTAGGTCAACAGTAAGCATTTTAACATTTATAAGTTTTGCATTACAACTATTGCTACTATTTATTATGCTTACTTCATTACCACTACCAATACCAATTATCTCAGCGTTAATAAAGTTAACATTCTTAAGCGTAATGTTTGCCGTAGGTGCTGAGAATATAGAGTTAAAGCAATAGTAGTTGAATATAGAATACCCGTCACCATCGAAATACAACTCACTTGCAGGAGTGATAGATTTTCGGACTGCTGGATATGTGTTGCTAGTATTTATAAATGCCCCATCTATAGGATCATAAGACATATAGATGTTATTTGTAAGTTTATAACTACCACCCTTATTAAACGCTGTCAATAACCCGTCTACATCATTAATTAGATATGGGTCATCTACAGTGCCAGTGCCTTCGAATGTATAAGAATCATACTGACCAGCAAACCAAGCGTAAATATTAACCGTACACTCCGTATCTACAAGTTCGCTCGTTGTATAGGTCCATCTTTCGTAGTTATAGTACCCTTTTGTCATACTACTTAGTATGTCGTCACTTACTACATTATCAACATACGCTGAGTTCTTCCAGAATTGTGTTCGCTCAATATAATTTACTATTGAATAGGCATTTCCTACAGTGCCCCCACTACCACTTACATAATAGCATTCATATCCTGTAGGAATCTCAATGATTATCTCGTTAGTATCTCCCCAACGATTGCTAATCTTATATGAATAAGATGAACTATCGTATGCTATTGGGCTACTATAAGAACCATTGTTGTACAAGTAGAAGCCATGAACATCGTCATAAACAACGCCCCCAACACTACCATTATAATCCTTTATGCTCAATTTTAATGTACGCGTGATTGTAATTCTCTCATACACTGGAAGAATGTAATAGTCGTACTCTTCGTCGTATGGGTCATAGTCACTCCAAGGACGACCGGTAAATTCATAACTTTGAGCACCTTCAATAACACCGGTTACAAAATCAAACATATCATTCTTAGCAGATATAAACTTATTGTCACTTCTGCCAGAGTGCATTGTTACACCCCAAGTGCTTACAAGGTCGGCTACCGAATTGCATGTGCTCCAGTCTACTTCTGAGCCACCCTTAATAAAGTAGAAACCTTTAAAGTTGTACCCTTGAAGATATGGCTTTATGTTCACTACTACATCATACCATTTAGCACTCGTATAGAAATGCATTCCATAATGCTTAATGCTTGCGTCAGTAAGGCTCAATATTGTTCCACTAGCATTTGATAATGGGCTATTGTGTTGTTTTTCCACCGCACCAGTGGTTCCACCGCCATGAAGACTACTCAATGTACTACTTGACCCGTAATATGTTGTTGCAAAGGTAGTATCCAACATACTTTCGAAGTTGGAGATAATAGGATATCCGCTAGTGTCGGTAGTGGTAATAGCCCCCACCGCACTCATCACGCTAAATCCGTTAAGTCTTTGATATTCAAGTTGAACATATTTACCAGCATTGTACTTACCATAGTCGACTGTTGAGCCACCTGCCGTACCTGACCAAAAACTATTAGCATTTACGACATTAGAAAGTCCATATGCTCCACTACTAAACCTATATTTTACTGGCACGAAATTTGCTACATAATTCGAAGCGAAATTATTACTATCGGTACATCTAAATCCTGAAGTTGTGACATTAACTCCCAACTGGGAAGATATGCTATATTCTATACTATTAAATACGAATACTCTGCAATGGCCACCAACAACGGAATAATTTAGATAAGGACTATAATTTCCCAAGATAGTCCAAGTTCCATCCCAATCATAACTATCTGATGTGTAGACAACCATTCTAGAACCAATCATCCTAATTCTCCATATGTCGCCTTCAGTATATGTATATGACGATGTTTTAGTTTCAATTTCTGAAGTCTCTGGGTTAACACGGTCTATACATAGCTTACCATTGGTCTTGGAAATATACATTCTCCATGCATAAGTCATACTAGATCCGCTGACTTTCTGAATCTCCATAATAGTATAGTCGCTCGCCATTCCGGATGCATTGCTGTCATTAAACGAAAAGATCATATCAAAACTAGCAGAAACACCAACTGTCGAATAATTAAAGTTCGTTTCAAAATTAATAGTATTACTACCTGGGTTCAAACCCACATTTTTTACTTGTACAAATCGAGAAGTATCAATATTTGTACCTACTTCCGAGCCAACAGAAACGCCATTGCCAATTTCTCTTTTATAATAGAAATCACTATATATTTCATATACTACAGCATATTTTGTAACAACGCCATCAACTGTTTTCTCTGTATAGTAAGGTAAGTAATTATATGTTGTCGAATCTTTTATAATTTTCATACCATATACATACAACTCATCAACACGGTTAACAGAACCATTTATTATGGCCCCACCAAAATATATGGTTTTATTGTTGTATGTGGAATACGATGTCAACTTATCAAGTACTTTCTTTCCATTTATCTCAACTCGACCATAGTTGTCACTTGTATAATATATACCTATTGTTACTCTCTGCCATGCAACTGCCTTTACTCCAGTACTGGTAAGTGTGTTATTACATAATCGGCTGTAATATCCGTCACCATCTATCACTATTGCAAATCCGCTAGCAGTCCCGCAAGCACCCATTATTGGAGATTGAAATCCTTCAACAATGGCAGAACCCCCAGGAGCAAAAGTCATCTCAATATATGTGTTGCTTGTTATTTGTTCGCCAATAGCAATTGGTTCGGCACCGCTTATAAAGATATAACTTACTCTTCTTGCTTCAGTCTCAATATCCACATCGCCTACCGAAACTTCTTTCTTATCACCTACCCAATCACTATTACCTGGGCCGTAGATTAATTCGGTCTTATCGCCATAAGACTGATTGTAAGGATATCCCGAACTACCAGTATATCCGGTTCCTGCGGTGTAAATGCCATGTATTGCAGCAGCACCATTATCTTGATAATTATATGAAATGTCAGCATATGCACTACTCTTAGTGCCCGAAACATAACTAAAGTAGTCACCCATCGCACCGCCAGTAACCACATACTCGGTCTCTTGGTCGATTATATAATCCGGTGTGCTAGTAAGTGCACCAAGGTCAGCGTAGAATGGAATGTTGATTAGTAGTGCAAGGTCTGAATAAGATATCTCCAAATCTTCCGCAACATACTCTGTCCAACTTCCGCTAAGAGTATATATTGCCTTAATGATTACAAAATAATCATTTTCCGTCTCATAACTTATAAATCTCTCAACAGTGGTATCTTTACTACTTAGAAGCGTGTCAGTCACATACCCGTAAGTATCTTTCGCAATCGCAAAATACTCGTAGTTATCGTGGATTGTTATGTAATATTTACTACCGGAAGTCTTTGGATACCTATAACTATCCGAATAAACATAAGTAAAATAATTTAACTTTATCGATGCTTCTGCATAATACCCATCTTTTTCTTGCAAATAAACATTCATTGAAGTATCGTGTACAAGCCCCATCGACAAGTGGTTGAATATATAAGCATATTCATTACCCACGCCAAATTCATCACTGCCCAATGTTAAAGTCTGACCAGTATAGTAATCATTGCTACTTAGCCACAAACTCTTATTGCCTGTAATAGGATAAAGCACTTTGTGAGCCCTAAACATTACAGTGTAGCCCGAGTTAATATCTTTAAATTTTTCATCAACCAACTGAATAGGCGTATACACTGCCTTTGAGTCAAGCCCGTACAATGTAACATACGAGTCCCCAAGTGCAATGTAAGGAATTGTGCCACCACTAGCCGCACTCTTCTTCAATCTTTCGATGTTTTGGAAGAACGGCATATCGGCACTAGTGCTCGTCGTCGCAAGCCCCGTAGCATAACTATTTTCCACCGCAAGGTCGCCCATAGCACTTACCG
>CAZNJK010000004.1:0-74775 GCA_964573405.1 uncultured Christensenella sp.
ATCAATGGCATATATTCAACTGGCAACATTCTCCCTACAATACCTTTGTTTCCGTGACGACCAGCCATCTTATCACCGACGCTAATCTTACGCTTTTGAGCAATTGTAACTTTAACCATCTGGTTTACACCAGTTTCTAATTCGTCCTTATTCTTTCTTGAGAATATTTGAACATCTACTACAACACCACTTATTCCGTGAGGAACTCTTAAAGATGTGTCTTTTACATCTCTTGCTTTCTCACCGAAAATGGCTCTAAGAAGTCTTTCTTCTGGGGTTGGCTCGGTCTCGCCCTTAGGGGTAACCTTACCTACTAGGATGTCGCCCGGTTTTACTTCAGCACCTATACGAATAATTCCGTGTTCGTCTAGGTCTTTAAGTACATCTTCGCCCAAGTTAGGAATGTCACGAGTAAACTCTTCATCACCTAATTTTGTGCTACGACACTTAACTTCTTCTTCTTTTAGGGAGATAGAAGTATATACGTCTTCTTTAACAAGTCTTTCCGATAGCAAAATAGCGTCTTCGTAGTTGTAACCTTCCCAGTTCATAAATGCAATAAGCATATTCTTACCTAGCGACAACTCGCCACCGCAAGTGCTATACCCGTCGGCAAGAGTTTCGCCCTTCTTAACCTTTTGACCGTGTTTAACTATGGTCTTTTGGTTAATGGTACTATCTTGGTTGGTTTTCTTAAACTTAGTAAGTTCGTAAGAATCAACTTGCCCATCATCGGTTGTAACTTCAATTCTATTGCCGTCAGCATAAGTTACTACACCGCTATTCTTAGCACATATAATCGCACCGTTATCCTTAGCAATCTTGTGCTCAATTCCAGTAGCGACTACTGGGGCTTCGGTTGTGATAAGTGGAACTGCTTGACGTTGCATGTTGTCACCCATCAAGGCACGCGCTGTATCGTCATTTTCTACAAATGGAATAAGCGACGCTGGGATAGATATAAGTTGACCCGGAGTAACGTCCATATAATCAACTTGGTCTTTATTAACTTCTACGATTGTGTCGTAATAACGACATACAACACGGTCGTTTTTGAAACTTCCGTCTTCGTTAAGTGGCTCTGTTGCTTGTGCGATGTAGCAATACTCGTCTTCGTCAGCCATCAAATATACAACATCGTTAGTAACAACGCCCTTTTCTTTATTTATAACCCTATAAGCGGTTTCGATAAATCCATAATCATTAACTCTCGCTGCCGATGCCAATGCATTGATAAGACCGATGTTTCCGCCTTCTGGGGTCTCGATAATACATATACGGCCGTAGTGACTGTGGTGAATATCACGCACTTCGTCGGTTGCACGGTCTTTCTTAATTCCGCCCGGACCTACTGCACTTATACGACGCTTTTGAGCAAGCGAAGAAAGTGGGTTCATTTCGTCCATCAATTGGCTCAATTGGTGACTTGCCAAGAAGTCCTTGAAAGCCCTATTTATAGGCCTTGCATTTACAACTTGTGCTGGAGTAATATCCACCAAGTCGTGACTTTGCAATGTTTCTTTTACAGCGTTGGAAAGTTTGTTCATTCCGCCACGCAATGCGTCTTGTAAAAGTTCGCCAGTACCCTTAATTCTACGATTGGCAAGGTGGTCAACGTTGTCAACATCGCCAATGCCCGCATTAAGGTCAAGGAAATAACTAACTGTAGCCAAAATATCATCAATAGTAAGTGTGCTACCTATTAATGCTTCATAGTTGTTTTTAATCGCTTCTTGACGCTCTTCTTTGGTCTTATATTCCTTCAAAAGTTCTTGAAGTGCAGGATAATATACTAATTGGTCTATACCAAGTTCTTTTTCGTTGCATTTAAATACTTCGCTAAGTTTTACACGATTGTTGCCGTATAATTTGTGCTTTTTGCCATTAATTGACACCCAAACTTCGTTAATTCCACAATGTTGGATTTTGTAAGCAAGTTCACGAGTAATAACTTCGCCTTCCTTCACCAAAAGCTTCTTGCCATCCATAATGTCTTCGCCAGCGGTCAAGTTAACAAGTCTATTAGCAAGCGCCAACTTCTTATCTACCTTATATCGACCTACTTCACCAAGATTGTAATACTGAGTGCTGAAGAATTGTGAGAAAATGTATTGCTTTGTTGCTTCAGCATTAGGAATTTCACTAGGACGAGTCTTACGGCTAAGTTCCATAAGCGCATCGTTTTGGGTCTCAAAGCCGTCCTTTTCAAGTGTGGCTTTCATTATCTCGTTGTTGCCAAGTTTTTCTAGAATTTGAGCACTTGTAAGTCCAAAACACTTTAGGAATATTCCAAGCGACAACTTTCCGCCCTTATCTAGCGCTACACGAAGCGAATTAGGGTCCTTTTCACGTTGCTCTATCTCAAGCCAACTACCACGCTTTGGATTAAGCGTACTAGCAAAAATCTCTCTACCGGTCTTGTCGATGGTCTTAGAGAAATACACGCTAGGACTCTTAACAATTTGGCTTACTACAACCCTTTCAATTCCGTTGAAAATAAAGGTGGCTTCTTCGGTCATATAAGGAACATCGCCCAAGAATACTTCGCTCTCGATTACTTCGCCGGTCTCCTTAATTACAAGCCTTACTCTGCCTTTTAGTGCTACGGTGTAATTAAGACCCTTTCTTTTTGCTTCTGCCTTGGTAATCTTTGGCTTGTCCTCTAGCCAACAATCAAGAAAGTACACTTCTGCCTTACCGCTATAGTCGGTAATAGGCGAAAACTCATCCAAAACTTCCTTGATTCCACCATTTAAGAATTTGTAATATGAGTCCTTTTGAATCTCTAGCAAATATGGAAGTTCCATAACTTCCTTAGTCTTGCCAAAGGTGTAACGTAGGTTGTTACCATACTTTACTTTTCTAATGTTCTTCGTATCAAGCATTTTCTAACTCACTCCCCTAAAAAGTTATTTATGTACAATAATAGCAGTGCGCCACCGAGAAAAAAGCAAAAACCCACCTAGCATAGCCAAAACTGGCTACACTCACAAGTGGGTATTAAAATAAATCAACTTAAATCACAATCACAAAAAGCACACTTCTAATTATAATAGTGTAAGCATTATATCATATGAAAATATTTAAGTCAATAACTTTTTATAAAAAATTTATGAATTTACATTATATACAATTTGCGTCATCAATGCAAATATTTTTAACTAAAAAAATAATTTTTAGCACTTTTTTACATCTTCACCCCAAAAATAAAAGTTCCATTATTATTGATATATATTTATATAATATATTTTTATATTATATTATTCCAAGACTCGATTATTTCAAGACTCGTGCAACACGCAATAACTCAATCTACGCAAAAAACTCAACCACAATCGCATAAAAATCACTCACACCACAAAAAAAAGGCTTACGGAAATTACTTCCGTAAGCCTTTTACATCAAGTGTTGATGTGAGAAAATTGACTTATTAAGTTCAATATTATTTGTCAGCACTTCCCGAAGAAGTTGTATATATTGGGATGTCTTTATATTTCATAGTTATAGAAATACTTCCGCCACCAGTTATGTCGATAGTCATACCGCTTGGAATGGTGCCAGTACTAGAACTATATTCATTTCTACTGAACACATAAGATTTCCTTGTTCCAGTTGTTTTGATGTTATATATCGCTTTTTGCGTTATTGAACATATAGTGATTGTAACTGCTTCATTTGATCCCGATGCATCCGTCTTGTATATCGTGTATTGTAATTTGAATGTCCTTGATACCACTCTCTCGGTAGCGGATATTTCTTCATCTGAATACAAATCATAATCTTCTACCCACTCCCAATGTATACACATATAGTACTTACCATCACTACCTTTCCACGCTATGCAACATTCATCTTGCGGGTCATACTGTATATACAAGCCATTTTTACTCTCATCATAGAAATGACCCCATTCTTCACCACGATACAAGTTATTAAATTCAGCTTCTGAGATTTCAATAACTGCATAGCCATCTTCACCATTAGGAATTCTATTATAATCTTGTTCCCAGTCCACAGCTGTCAAGTTAAACACATCACCCCATTCATTAAGTTCTTGAATGCTATATATGAATGTTTTAGTAGAATATTTATAGTTAATAGACGAAATTTCATAATATCGCCCATTGATTGGACCAAAGGATTTGAACCTAAAACTTACGCTACCAGTCGGATCGCTCTTAATTGTATCAAGACTAATAGTACCTAAGGATTTTTTTATATCATCCCCATTGTCAGTTTGAGTTTTCCCAGCAATTTCCGTTATATATGCCGTTGCAAAGCCCCCCATTGAAGATGACCACTTAACTTTAAATTCTACTTCAACACCGCCAACATTTCCAGTATAAGTACCAGAGATTGCTTTTGCATTATATACATTGCTGAAGCCATATACTTTAGAATCAACTGTAGAGCCAACTATCTTATTACCTGCAATAGAGCCAACATATTGCTGTCCAAATACATAGCCGTTGTTGGTGTTAGTACCGCTTACAGAACTCACCCATCCAGCAATCCCGCCTATATAATATTGTTTTCCAAAGATTGTTCCACTATTTGTATTATTTCCTTGCAAATGGGAAACAGAACCTATAATACCGCCCACATAGGACAAATCTCCCGTTGCTGTAACTTCGCCAGTGTTGGTATTTTTACCATACACATAACTATTTACCAGTCCAGCAATTCCGCCCACATGTTGCGGACCACTAACTGAACCATTATTTGTATTTGTACCATATATCGATTGATGAACATAGCCCACAATTCCGCCTACATAGGTATATGAAGAATCAGACCCTTCAATTGTACCATAGTTGGTATTTATTGGCGAACTTGTACTACTGCCAATATTGACACTATCTCCAACAATTCCGCCTACATAACTAGTACCCGTAATTTCTGGAGTATAAGTAGTGCCATTGTATGTGCCACCATTAGTGTTTGCACCCTGTATCGAATCCTTCACATAACCAGCAATTCCACCTACACTGTTAGCACCTGTCACATTGCCATAGTTTTTGTTAGTACCACTACTTACCGAGCCTTTTACATAACCAGCAATTCCACCTATATGGTTGCCAGTACCGGTAATTGTACCACTATTTGTATTAGTACCACTTACCGAACTTGCCCAACCTACGATTCCGCCAGCATCGGAGTCGCCATTTGAGTCAGCACCTGCTGTGATTGTGCCACTATTTGTATTAGTACCACTTACATCACCACCTACTTGTCCGGCAATACCACCGACACAATCAACACCTTTTACATCGCCGTAGTTTTTGTTAGTGCCATTTACATTATACTTCACATAACCTGCAATTCCACCTACATTACTTGCAATAGAAAGAGTGTTAATAGTCCCATAATTTTCATTAGTACCATATACTGAACCATAAACATATCCAGCAATACCGCCTATAAAGGTATCGCTAGAATTAGTCCCTTTAATCGTGCCGTAGTTAGTATTTGTTGGAAAGAGACTTGAATTTCCAATCGAAGAACATCTACCCACAATTCCACCTACATAACTAGTACCTTTAATTACAGGGGTATAAGTAGTGCCACCATTAGTATTGGTTCCAAATACTGTGGTGCCGTTCACATAACCCGCGATTCCGCCTACATAGTTGCCGGTTCCGGTAATATTTCCAGTATTTGTGTTAGTTCCATATACTAAACTGTCCACAAAACCCGCGATTCCGCCTACGCACACTTGTCCACTTACTGAACCATTATTTTCGTTTGTACCATTTAGACTTTGTAGGAATCCGGCAATACCGCCCACTCCAGACATTATGCCACCCACTGCATCATCCCAAGTGCCCGATGAAGTAGCTGTTATTGTCCCAGAGTTAGTATTTTTAGTTGTTGAATCGAAACTAGATGCACTACCTACGATTCCGCCAACATCGTCACGGCCTGTTACATTGCCGGTATTAGTGTTAGTGCCATATACAACACTATAACACAAACCTACAATACCACCTACACCGTCACCGGTGCCGGTAACATTACCAGAGTTTGCATTTGTAGTAGAACTATTGCCAAACAAACCTTTTACATAACCCGCGATTCCGCCGGCATAGGAGTAATCATCTGAGTCTTTAGCTGTTGTGACAGTGCCATTATTTGTATTTGACCCGATTAGGTCTGTATCTATATAGCCTACAATTCCGCCAGCATAGTTAATGTTTGCTGTTACTGTTGAATTATTTGTATTGCCAGTAATAGATATTGTAGTAGCAGTGCCTTTCTCAACATATCCTACAATTCCGCCAGCATACCAGCCCACAGCATAAATTGTTGGAGTATATGTAGTACCATTGTATGTACCGCCATTAGTATTGTTTTTAATTGTTACATTATTACCAGGATCAATTACCCCACCTACAATTCCACCTACATAATAACAATAAGTAAAATAGCCATCGCTTGTTACATTGCCATAGTTTTTATTTTCTTCAATGATCGAAGCACTTGATTTTCCTACGATGCCACCTATATGGTTTTTACCATTAATTTGTGCTAGGTTAACGCATTCACTAATTTTTATATTGTTTCCACCAAGGCCTACAATTCCACCGGCACTTGAATAACCAGATGTGATTATCCCTTTATTTATACAGCCACTGATTTGTGCGCTACTTCCGAATGAATAACCCGCAATTCCACCAGCCGAGCCATAACCATTAGTTGAAGAAGATGTGCTTATTGCACCAGTATTTGTACAATTTTGAATAACACAACCGCTTCCACCCATCCAACCTACAACTCCGCCGGCATCACTGCCTTTATCTGTTGCACTATTTACTATCTCACCACTGTTTGTTGTGGTTCCGCTAGTGCCACATATCTTACAACTCTCGGCTCTTCCTACTATTCCGCCTACACCGGACCAGCTTTCAGAGCTTACGGTTATAGTATATGTATTTGCGGTGACATTACCGCTATTTGTATTGTCTTTCATATTTAGGCATTTTCCATAGCCTAGGATTCCACCTACTATTGTGCTAGTAGCGGTAATTGAACCACTATTGGTGTTTCCTGATACATTCGCATCGGCAGGAATACTACTTCCAGTAGCATAACTTCCGGCAATTCCGCCTACAAATGAGTGGCCATATACATTGCCTTTATTTGTGTTACCACTTACAGTAGGTTGACTAGCGATATGTCCTACAATACCGCCGACGTAGGTACCTTCTCTACTTGTAACAGTAGTGAGAATATTTATTTGTTTACCCGAAACTTCGCCACTGTTAGTATTGTTACTTACTGTATCACCATATATAAAACCTACAAGTCCGCCGACATATGTTCCTGCAAATTTATTATACGACTTATATACATATAAAGTGCCACTATTTTCGCAATTTGTAAGACTGCCATGCAATTCTCCTACAAGACCACCAGCATAGTTGACTACTCCATCATTCCAAGTTCCTTCTTCACGGATGTTTTTGTAATTATAACACTTATCGACATTTCCGTAGAACTTATATGTAATTGCCGAACTATACATTGCCGGAATACCCTCAGCAGTGTCATCCGCGTTCACAGCAAGTTCGGAATTGTTACTATTACTAATTGTTACATTAGATATTGATGAATATGTCCCTAACCTAGTTCCTTTTATTGTTTGTGTAAACCCATCACTAGTTGTACTAGGGCTTGTATCGTACGCATCAGCAGAATATCCTAAAATTCCGCTTACATATCTAAATTCATTAGCGGTATATAATTTCCCTTTATATTTTCTCTCCATCTCAAATACACCACTAAAGGTAACGCCATCAGCAATAAAGTACCCTTCTTTGCCATTAGCCAGCGTTGTGCTAGCATCGGAATATTTTGCGATATTTACACTAGCGTGATATCCTACTGCTCCACCATATGCGGTAGAAGGGTTTCCGCTAACGGAACCTATCTTACCATATGCATCTGCACTAACACTTGTTACATTACTCGTGCCATAGATTGTTGAACTTACTTTTGTTCCGTTATATATCTGGGTATTGAATCGGGCAAGACCAATTACGCCACCCACTGCGGATACATTTGAACCATTGTTGTTGAAATTCAACTTGTAGTAGTAATTATTGTCGTTATTGATGCCTATATATGTCCTTTTGGCAGATGAATCAAAGCCATAGTCGGTCATCTTGGTTTTGTAATAGTTATCAATGTCATTTACATCACTACTGCTACTCATCTTTACACTGCCACTTACAGTAGCACCACTAACCGTAATGAAGTAACCTTCACCTGTTAGCCCACCTACTGCGAATTTGCCATCCACACTCACGGATGACTTAATACTAGAGTAAGTAAGTTGTTGAGTTATTCCGCTGATAGTACCGCTGGTAGCAATAGAGAAGTTGTCGGCATAGCCGGTCAATGCTCCTACACGATAACCACCCTTTACGTTACCACTTAAGTTAATGTTAAAGAAACTTAAGTTTTTGGAATAACCGAATAGTCCCACGTCGTTTGAACCACTTAAATTAATGTCGATTGTTCTCCTTGTATCACCTATAATCTTCGTAATTCTATTCCACGTACCGAATGGGAATTCTTTAGTACTTACGTTTCTATCTATAGTTCCACTAAAATTCAACTTCATATTGAATGCTATTTCTTTGCCGTCGTTTCGGAAACGAAGCAAGTCGTATAGCCACTCGTTGAATTGCGTTTCGTTATCCAATACAGAGTAATTTCCATCATATTTTACACTACTAAGTAACACATCGCCTGGGCTTGACCAGTTGAATAAGAAGCCGGTGGTGATGTCTGATGTTCCACTCCTTACAGTCCTACTAGTCGTAGTAGTCACTGTAATTGCTTGGGTGTAATAGTCAGTATTTAAGGCAAATACACGAGCGGTGCCACCACTTGTAGTACTTACTTTATAATCATCATTTACCTTGTACATATATGTGTAGAATCTGATTGAGACTCCCGAAGTTGTATCACCAAGATAAACACACCTTCTAGAATTAACCCAATTATTAGTTGATGTGTCATAACCACCTAAATACGCCGTTTCGTTAGTTAGCGAATCACTTGTAAAGTCTTGGCTAACCGTGCTAATATTCCCGTCTGATCCATCAGAGAATGTTATATTATAACTAGATGTTAACTTAGAATCTACATAAATTGCACCTGCACTAGTTGGAGTAAACTCCGCTTCTTTAATATATAAGGTCTTAGAATCATAGGTAAATGTTTTTTCTGAACCAGCCGTCCAACCAGACTCTAGCCTTCCGGTTGATAAGTTATAGCGGTCAACATTCTTATCTACATATGCTCCTCCACCTATTCCATATGTAACCATAATGTTGCCAAGTCGATTTTGGTTAGTATATACACAGCCAATTATATTTTTGTTATAGTTATTGGCGTTACTTGACAAGCCATACATTGCCACATATAAGTTGTTGACATCGGAGTTAGATAAGAATCCTACGGCGGTACCTATGTTGCCCGCTTTTTTATCGCGAGTCACATTGTAGTTTTCATTAGGAACAAGCACTACGCACTCCTTAATTTCGCCATTGTACATATCGCCTACGATTCCGCCCATTGTTTGACTACCGGCATTGTCATCGTCCGTTGTTCTATACGAACTAAGGAAAGTCCTTACAATACAACTTGCGATATTGTTGTCGTTATCGGCCTTTGTGCCATCAGCGTGACCTACAATTCCACCCATAACGGCATCGTTGCCGTTATTGACAATATCTACATCAAATACTTCGCATGATGCAATTGTGCTACCACTTGTTTCGCCTACAATTCCGCCCATGCGGGTCTTTGTCCAGCCTGGGATTCTTGAAGAGATGACAAAACTGCTCTTATTTGTAGTGCTAGAGTCGTTGGTTAGGTTATAACCTTCGACTTTAATATTTGCGATTATTGTGCCATGCTTTGTATTACCGGATTTTCCGGTTTCGCCAATGCCGGCATAACCTACAATTCCGCCAATACGGACTACTTGTTGACCAGAGCCTTTTTCAGTGCTTTTGCTATTGTTTAGTTTTACATAATGATATATTGGCGAGCCATCACTAGCCTTACTTATGACTTCGATGTCTTGGATAGTGCAGTTGCCTACACAACCCGCAAGTAATCCAGCGTAGCCTTCATCTCCGTTTTTAGGCTCTATAGACACTCTATTGCCTATATATGTGTTACCTTTCTTAGTGCCACCAAACTTGATGTTTTTGATAGTAGCACCACGGTCAGTAGATTTTTCACCACATACTGCACCGAATAGTCCGGAGTAGTAGTTCCCGTTATTGGATTGCACTCCCGCACACGACATACCGGTGATTGTATGTCCTTGACCGTCGAATGTACCCATAAATGGATGATTCGAAGTCCCGATAGGGGTCCAAAGCATACCTTTATCGTCGTCTTGTTCCATAAACGACCTTGCACTTGATGGCATTGTGCTTAGATCAATATCGGAAGTTAGTTTGTATGTTTTACCACTAGTACTTCCGCCATTATTGACATAGTACATAAAGTCAGCAAGGTCATAGGCACTTGTGATTTTATAATACCCCCCAGTACTGTCGTATTTTGGACCACTCCTGACCTCATAGTAAGGATTACCGCTCGCCTGTGACAATGCCACATCGTACCAGTTGGTATAGTTTGCGGTGTGAAGGGTTGGGAACCCGAAGTTGCGGGTGATTCCGTCAGTGTCGGTATTTGTTGTGCCGTCGGCATTATAGCCGTTGCCGTACTTCCCCGCGCCCCAGTTGTTAATGAAGTCAAATTCATTAAGGGTTGTTTCGGCGTTGTAGCCACGGTAGTTTTTCAATTCAACATTATTATAAGTTTCAGTATTAGTTCCAGGACCGCTGTTGACAACAGTAATGTTTGTGACATATCCGCTTTCTTGAACAATAAATACATTGCCTTTAGTCGACATAAACTTAGTATACGGACTAGAAACATTAACATTAAGGTATCCGCCATTTTTGTTGTACTTACCATATACAATTTTACCGCTCGGATTGGTGATAGTCCCATCATCATTTGCGACTGTATCGTTATATGAATATGCATATGAGTAGTAATTTGTAACAGTTATACTACCTATAGAACTTGAGTTGCTTAAAGCATACATCTTATATCTACTTTCGGATGGATCTACAAAACTCTCTACTGCGACATAGCAGTCGTATATATTAAGGGTGCCACTTACAACACCTACTAATGCACTTACATGATTGCTAGTTTTCCCGTTGTATGCGCTATATCCTTCTACACCTACACGAGATAGTCTTGCAGAATATCCGCTATATACATTACCAATTATGGAGCCCATATTAACAGCATTGTTATCAGCGTTTGTTCGTGCCTTATTTGAAAATACCGTAGTGACATTTCGGAAAGTCACATCTGCAATTGTTGAGTTCGCAGTGCGGAAGAATCCTATATTGTGCATATTGTCTAGGATCATTACATTGCTAATTGTCCAGCCCCCAAACTCGATATATGCATATAAGTCCACTGGCGTCCAGATTTTGCCACCTAGGTCGATTGCAGAGTCTCCGGTGTATTTAATTATGACATCCGCCTTATTATAAACTAGTTCACCAGTATTATCGCGATAATAAAGTGCATATGCCAACTCTTCAGCACTATTAATTTCGACATAGTTGCTAATAATGGTACCTTTTATGGTCAATGGATCTGATGTTGGGCTCTCGCCTACCCACTTCCAACTATTAGAGTAAAGTTGTTTGTCATTGAAGTGGTCTTTTTCCATTGCCATTAGTGTAACTGGCACTGCACTGCCATCGTCGTTGGTTGTGCGGTTCCATGTAAATACATTAACAAGGTCAATTTTTTCACTGTTGTATAGCGAGTCGATATTGAATTTGTAATATGGCACACCCGCTTCGGTATATGCAATATATTTTGGTAATTCATTTGTAAAGTTGTCGTATGAATAATATATTTTACTCTTGGATAGATCAGATCTTGATGAAATATCTACCCACACTACTGTATCAAGATAAGCCATACAATCTATCATATTTGCATTTCTTAATGCAGTAAGTCTACCATCTGTGTTACTGCGCCATAAGTGAGTGACTTTTGACTGAATAATCCCCGCCTTGTCGCCGGTTGAGGAGAACATTGTTCCATTTGCATTGTTAAAGTTGAAGTAGCAGTACATAAATATGCCGTTATTTGTTCCTACGAATGAATTACTGGTATGCTCAAATATTCCTACTAATGTACTACCAATAACCACACCATTATTTGTTCCAATAGATGGATGTGTTATTGAATAATCCGCATTAGCCTTAAGTCCTACAACATATCCGTTGTTTTCTGATATCACTTTGACAACATCTTCAGTCTTATGCATGCCTGTTGTCTCATAGTAACCATTATAAGTACGTAACCCATGTACAATTGACCATTGGTCGATTGTGCCTATATGCCCGGTGTGTTCAAAGTAATATATGGTTGAATTAGTCAAGTTAGCTCTACTAATGCTGGCCGTATTCTCGTTGTCTGTTATGATGTACGCTTTGTCTGTAACATTTCCGCTAATTGTGGCGATTGTTTCTGGATTTATTTTAGTACCTTCCGCTTGGGTGTTTGTGACCGTAGCCTGAGCACAACGATCAACATCAGAACCCACCTTGAAAGTAGTGTTGTAGTTTTCTATCCAATCTAGTAGTGGATATGAGTTGCCTTTAACAGTCCAGTTGACATTTCCAGTGAATGCTTTTTGACCAACTCCGCCACTCTTCAACAACTCTTCACTAGTGTACCCTGTGCCATAGTCGTTGGTGATTTGTAGCATATCCTTGTTGTATATGCAGTTTGTAATTTCGGTACCAATACTACTACTTTTATAATAAGCACCCACAATTCCACCGATGTAGTTAGGCTTATATTTATCTTCTTGATCCACCGTGTCGTATTCAGCGCCATAGGACATTGTAATCAACTTATTTAATGCGTTGATATCGCTAGCATTGATGACAATGCTTCCGGTATATAGTAGGTTTACGCCTTTTAAACATGCGGTTCCTACAATTCCGCCTACTCTTAGGTCAGCGTTATAACTTGTAGTGTTCCCGACTGTAAGGCCGGTGTAATTAATACGGATGTTGCTAGAAGCATAGCTATCTTCCACTGTTAGAAGCGATTCAATACTTCTACTCGAACTAACTCCTGCCCAGCCTACAATTCCGCCTATTGAACAATATCTGCGATAATTAGACCCCCCATCATCTTTTACGGATGACGCATCATTATTAGGCTTGTAATCCGCTTCGATATTTACATTAGTAGCACACTTCTTAAATGTCGGCAAGGAATTGGCATTTTCATATACTTTTGCTTCGCCGACCAATCCGCCGATAGTGTATGCGGTGTTGTTGGCACTTATGTTGCCACCTACATAGCACTGCGATATTTCGTTGGCGGTATCGACAACTGCACTAAGACCACCTATTACAGATGCTGTAAGTTTATATGAAGAATTACTACTATCCTCATTTAATTGGACATTATTTAAGACTACATTTGTAGTTTTTTCTGCTCTCAAATATCCTGACAATCCGCCGACGATGGAGTTGGTATTTGATTTTACCTTAATTTCGCCCGAAGCGATGATTGTGTTTATTGTTGTAGCACCTTCATTAGAGCCAAACAATCCGCCTAGGCTAGTCTGATGGTTACCTGTTCCGTTGATTGCTTTATATGTTACTTTAGTGTCGCTTGCGACATAAACATTTTTAATGCAACTACAACTTTCGTACTTACCTATAAGGCCACCGGCTGAGATTTGCGTGACATAGGACGAGTTTACATTTACATTGATTTCGCCATTGATGTACCATTGCCCCGAAGTATTATCTTTATCACTAGTTTCTCCTTCGCCAATTGAAACACCTTCCGATTTTCCTATAATGCCACCGATATTGGCTGTCATTTTGTTATTATTTATTCTACCATCAGTTATTCCTGAAGATAAGTTAATAGTACTATCAATTGTCACTTCGTCATTAACAAGGAATTTGTTAAGTTTCAAAGAGCCATTTATGTAGCCGAAGTATCCGCCTACACACACTCTTCCGGTTTCTTTATTTGCTAATGCAACATCAAAATCACTAGTAGATAACGTCTCTTTAATTTCATCGTTAGTTGTAAATTCAGTAGTAATTGTGACTTTTGATACTTCACCTGCAAATGAGTGAGGATCAAAGTTTGTAGTGGATTTGCCCGTAGATGTTTTTGAACCCGCCAATTTAATATATCCAAACAATCCGCCTACATACTGCTCGTTAGTAGCCCCTTCACCATCGCCGGTAACATTAAATTTAAGGTTGTACGCTCTAAATGCACTTGGTGCGGTGTATAATTCATACTCTGTCGTAGCACCACTCTTTTTCAAGTAATATGCTTCACCACCATCTGAACTTGGGTTAAGAAGCCCATCTGTTGTTGCTGTACTTATCTTACCATATTCCAATATTGTAGTATCGGAGTATCCCGCAATGCCACCTACATATTGTGCACTTGAAGTGATTGTGCCCGAATTCGTAGAATTAAGTGTGGCTGTAAATGTCTCATAAGATGTATGAAATTTTGGATGAATATTTACATTATGACTCCCTTCTACTATCACTCCAATTTCATTTACACTGTCCGACCACTTATCTCTAGTGCATTCGTCGTTAGTGCTATAGTCTTTACTACTTCCATATATGGAGATATTCTCAAATGTTGTCTGAGTAGCATAGCCGACTAATGCTCCTACATATTGCATATTGTGGCTACCGCTAGTCTCAACTCCGGAATCTATATTCTTAACAACGATGTTAATATTCTTAAATTTAGCATTCTTCGTATAACCAAATATGCCTAGATACTGATCGTTATAACTTTTACTAATCGTGCCATCTTCATCATCTGTTTGGCGCTTACCAACATCTAATTCTAGTCCATATATTGTATATGTCCTATTTTCAGTAATTACATTACCACTATCGATTATCGAACCAGAACTTCCAGTTGTAGAACTAGAACTTCCAGTTGTAGAACTAGAACTTCCGGTCGTAGAACCAGTTCCTGACCCCGTTGTTGTGCTAGACTCTTCCGACCCGTTATCAGTTATTCGAGCACTTCTTAGTGTGCCCATAAATGGATTTGATGCTGTTCCTACCGGGGTCCAGTTGCATTTATTGTCCCATACAATATCTGCCATCAAAACAATCTCATACGATGAGTTATTGAGTGCATTAATACTTGCATCTCCTTGCAATGCTTCCTTTAAGTCATCAAAATTATATACTAGAGTTGCAACCTTTGCTATGCTAATATGCTTAAATTCTGGGAATAGGTACTCGGTCTCTTCTCTTTGACCTTCACTATTGATTGTTATACCATGCCAATATTTAACTGCCCAAGCAGAATATATAGATATTGCTTGATATGATAATGCTGTATCATATGAAGTAGTAACAGAGCCGTCAGTATCTGTTGTTTCAAGTTCTCCGTTTTCAATAGAATCAACATTCTCGGTATAGGTAGACCCTATACGCTTATAAAACTCATTTGCTTCTTCGTAATCATACTTTCTTTGATACAATTCGTTAAGACTACGCATAGAACCATAGAATGTCATACGAGATACAATGTAATAGGAAGTACTTTGCACACTACTTCTATATTTTAGTGACATTAATCTTACACCACTAGATGTTGTTGTGAAATAGTTTGAATTATTATAACTTTTACTGTTTTGACTTGCCAAGTTGTAAGTACCGTCAGCATCTAGATCCTCGTTTTTTCCATATATAAGCCAATTAAACGATTCTTTCATATCGCCACTATATACTTCATTTTTCGTGCTATAATTTTGAATTTGAGCACCTTGGTTACCAAATTCCTTGGCAATATTTTGGGTCGCTTTCTTTAACGAAATATAAGTGTATGTTTGCTTGTAATAAATTCCATCAGACGAGATTCTACCACTAAGTGCTCTTGTTTCTCCTAAGATTTTTCTTAATTCTTCTTCTGCTGAAAATGTATTTGTTGTTGTTTCAGTTGATGGAAGTCCACACACATACCCTACGAGCATTCCCATTGTTGCGTCAGCCAAGTTAGGGTTGGACTGCGTGCCACGATTTAAGTTAAGATGTGAGTATTTCCAAATATTTGCACATACAACTTCTCTAAACATTACTTTGTTTTTAACACTACCATACTCTGGGGATGTGTAGATAAAGTATTTAGATATGAAATTATCATTTGCAAAATAATTAATTTCGGACTCGACTTCCCATGTGGAGCCGACTTCTTGTCCTTGAATGTTAAATGTTATTTTAGAGCCACTAACACCTCCAGTAGTGTTATGTCCACCCGAAGCGATACCTATAAGTCCGCCAAATGCTTTGTAGCCTTGGACTGAGCCAGTGACATACACTTCGATATAAGAACTTCTAATATTTAAGCCCGCAATACCGCCCACATATAATGACTCGATATTCGCGACATTTACTCGGTTGTAACATTTTTGGATTTCTCCGCCGATGTTCATCCCGACTAATCCGCCTGTGAAGATTGCGTTACCGCTGAATAGGTTTTGGACGCCTATATTGTAGTCGACTGTTGCGTTGTCGTACTTTTTGGTGTTTTTGCTTATATCTTCGTCAATATCTTCTTGGTCGTAATTGCCAACGACACATCTTAGAAGTGAGCCTTCGTTGTGACCTACAAAGCCACCTACGACTCTGGAGCCTTTTAGCATCATTCCGTCTTTTGCTTTCAATTCGCAATCGGATACATTAGAATTGCTCGATAGGAATCCAATCAATCCGCCCACAACTTCGCCTTCTACTGAAATTTCGCCGGATGTTGTAAGTCTACGAAGTCTGTACATTTCGTTTCGGATATTGTCGATGTCCGCAAATCCTAGGCTCGAGAACTTGTTATTTATACATATTCCCACGATTCCGCCAGCATAACTTACTTTCTTTAGGTTGTCGGCGTCGTATGTATAACTTACTGGGATTGCCGAACTAGAACCCGATGTAGAAGTCGTGGTCGCACTTCCAGTTGTCGTGGTTGACTTGTTGCTATCGTAGTTGTCGTAGCCACCACCCAACCCCGATTTTGGTGTAAAGGCGTTGAATGTCTGAATCTTCTTAATGTCGCCCACAGCGCTTGAGAACGCGTTGTATTGATAATAGAAGTTGGATTTAACCGACACATTACTCTCAATATTTACTAAGTCTGTTTCGCCCGAAATAATACCAGCCACAGCACCTACAGCGTTAAGTCCTTGCACGACATATTGTTCGCCCGTAATTTTGATGTTGAAGATTTTGCCGTCTGTAATTTCTCCGGCAAGAACTCCAACCATATTTATATTTCTTCCGTTAATTTGATTAACTTCGATGTTTAGGTTTTTAACAACCGCATATTTTGATGGAACTCCCGCACTACTTACGGCTTCACCCTTAATTGCTTTGAATAGTCCTAGTCTTGTAAGGTTGTCACCATCAGCCTTAACTTCGTCACCGCTAATTCGCAAGTTTTTGATGGTCATTCCGTTTCCGTCAAGTTTTCCTTCAAATGTAGAACGATATGTGGTTGAAACTTCATCATCATTTGTAAAGGTGATTCCATTAACAAGACGGAAGTTTCTGTTGTCCTTTGTTCCACTTATGACGGAGTTGTTAAATGACTCAGCCGATGTGATTAGCAATGGATTGATTACCGAGCCTTGCAAAGAATCAACTTCTTCGTAGCCAGTACTACTTGATTTTGGAATGTATATATGTTCAACATATCCAAAAGTGTATGCTCTTACTTCATCGTCATCGCCCGCCGAACTGTAACTTGTTGCTCCGACCATATATCGGATAGACATTGTGCGTTGGTTAGCGCTCACAAGTTGTGGATAACGGCCACTATAATCCGATTCTTTGAAGTATTTTAAATAGAATTCGTGTGCGTTCCCACTAGATATAAACCATACGCCGTCCAAGATTTCGTAGTTTTGAGCATAGTCGTTGTTGAACGCGTAGCTTGCGAATGTAGGATATGACTCGAATGAAGCCTTTTCCAACGAATCCGCAACATCTTCTGACATATTTGATATTTTAGAGTCATATTGATAGAAGCACTCTACAATTCTATTTTTGTCATCAACATTAATCTTTTTAATGAAAGGTGTATTTGTTGCGACATTTATTTGGACACTGCTTATTGCGTAGCAGTATTCGATAAGTGCGTCGGCGCCTGTGCTACTATAAGCAAATCCGCTTGCATAGATACCCGAAACTAGAATCTGTGCATAGCTGTTGCTGATTGTTCCTGTATTTTCATATACAAAGCCACCTGCATAACTATTTGTCACAATTCCAGAATTCTTATAATTTGCTGTGGAAAATTTGGTGCTAAGGTCACTGTCAGAGATTCCAGTAATGTTACTGGTACTGCGACCTTCAACATAGCTATAGTAAATCTCACCACTATTTCTTGAAACTAAGCCACCACAACCGCTGTTGATTTTTGTGGTTGAGTCGCCTACTATATTGCCACCCTTGAAATAACTACTGCTTATGATTCCAGTGTTGTATCCTACAAGGCCTGCAACATAGTCTTCGCCGTTGATACTTACATTCTCAACGCTACTATTTGTAATATTTCCTATATTTTGACCAACAAGAAGTGCGATGTTGTTGCCACGGCTGGTGGTTTCGTCTTTACTATTGAACATATAACTTACACGAACCGTGTCGACGCTACTTATATTTTCGAATTTTTCAATTGCGTAAGAGAAATTATCTCCTGAGCCCTCAAGGTTAATCTTGCCCCTACTTGCGCTAACGTTATTCAATGATTCATTTCTAATTGTGCGAAGTTCTGTAGCACAATTGACAATGCTAATATTTGTAAGGATTCCGTAGTTTGCACCAGCCAACAATCCGAAGTTTGTGGATGTTTTTAATGTGCTTATATCTACATCTAAGCTTGTAGAATACACTGTGCTACTACTTATCTTGTAGTCATTTTTAATCGTACTATTTACAACATCATCATAGTCTTTGTCAGAACCCACGAAATCAAACGGCATTGTACTTGGATTGACTTCGATTGTTAAGTTTTTGATGATAGTGTTTTCACTTATAGTGCTAAATATTCCAATGTTGTAGCCTAGGTCGTCTTCTTTTAAGTTCATACCCGACACACTTGCGAATGACACAATTGTCAAGGCGTATCCGTTGCCGTCTAGTGATTTGAATTCAGCCTTTATAGGTTCCCAAAGTACTAAGTACAAGTCTTTCATAAGAATGTAGCACTCACCCTTTTCCATTGTCTTAAATTCGTCAACCGTCATTATTGGCTTTGGATTGGTTTCGTCGCTATATGCATATACCGTAATCAAAACATAGTTGTTAAATATGAATTTTGAATACGATTCGCTAGAAACTTCTATGCCATTTGTGGTGTAATTAATTCCCACATCTGCCCATAGGAAGCCGGTCATATATGTGCTCAACATTCTTAATACAACCGAATTATTGGCACTATCGTACTTCAAGTACATTTCTCCACTAAATTCATTTCTTCCAGGAACAAGAAGTTTTGTTCTGTCTATGCTTGTTCCTTGGCTCAAAATAGAGAAGTTTTGAACATTTGCGTGGATTTGAGCATTTATATTTTTTATTTGATAAGAAATATCGCTATCTCTATAATTTTTAGTTAGCCACTCGGAGTAGCCTGCGCTATATTCTGCAGTTGCCGTAATATTTAAATCATACATTTGATAATAATCGGCAATGATTTGATAACCCGACCTATCTACTCCGTCTAGGTCTATATTTATGCCAGTAACTCTAAGTGGAACTAGCAAGAATTTAATAGAAGCCGAATCTCTAACTCTCATTCCATTGATTTCTTTATATCCAGCAATCTCAAGAGTAAATTCTCTATACATAAATTGATGGAATATGTTGTACACATAATTTGAGTCGCCTACTCTGAATTTAAGGCCATTAGAATTTACAATGCTCCCCAAAACATCCATATAATCATAATTACTTCCTACTGTTTTTAAGGTTGCAACATAATCTCCGTCAAGATTGGATGTAGAAATAGATATATTAACAAGGTCGCCGAAAGTAATTTCTCGAGTATCTGTCGATATGCTTACGCTTGGACGAGCCTCAATATCTAGAATTGCACTCTCTTCAAATAAAGGTGTGCTTACGCCATTTAAATAACCTTTGACCGTAATCTTTGTGGATGCTCCCGAAAGATTGGAATTTGCGGTAAGTGCAAAGTATAGTGTTCCGTTGTAGCCTTTTTGTCTACTTGGGTCACTTAATTGATCTTTGTAAGAAAATCTTGCAATTGTCTTTATACTATTGATGCCGTTAACATAGGTTTGTCCGTCATAATAGTATTCAAACCACGAATATTGGTTGCTGTTGCCGGAATTGTATACTTCAAGAACTTGGTTAACTGCTATTCCGCCTTGGCTGGACTCAACTGTAACATAATCAAAGCGTCCAAAACTTGGGAACAGGTCAACTTGTAGTAGGCTTGTAAGTCCTGGGATAACAACCTTTGATGGGTATTTGTAACTATCATAGTTAACTGTTCCAGATATCGCACTGTTGTTGTCGGTAACAAAGAATACATTTGTATAATGGTTTAGATATATTCTTTCCACATCTTGTGGCAAAATATTAATGTTCATTTTGTGGAAAAATTCTTCTTTGTCCACTATTTTAAATACTAATTCGTACTCATACTCCATTTGAATTAGATTTTGCTCGGACTCGTCAATATCTGCACTGAAAATGTATGTTTTTAATTTCGTAATGGAATTAAACGATACATCTTCAACGGTCAATGTCAAATATCCCATATCTCTATAAGACATTATTATAGTTTGACCTTTAACAAGTTCGTCAATACTACAAACATTTGTGGTGTCACCATTAACGATTGCTGAAAGGCTAACTACTGGTGAGTCTGTATCGGAACTAACAACCACGCTGAATTGATTTCTATCAAGTGCGTAAATGCTAAATCCGTCGCTACCAGTAATTCCATACACTCCTGGAGTGAATGTAAATGTAAGGCCTTTTTCTCCACCATATTGTTTGCATTCGCGTCCATTGTAAGTGTATTTGAAGTATTTTGATACTGTTACATTGATTTTGCCTAATATAGCGCAAGATACAGCCTGAGAAAGTCCATCAACTTCTATTATTATCTCATCTCCGTCTATATACGAATATGCGCTACGACCAGCAATATTTAGCGATGTTAAAAATTCATTAACGGTTTTTCCATATTCCAAGTCAGAAATGCTATTCTTATCAAATACATATCTAACCCCAAATTGATAAATGCCTTTATAACTATTAATGTTGGTTGTTAGCAATTCACCATCTTCAACAGGAATATTTAAATTATTGCCGTCAATTGTGCTATTTATTCCGCCTATGTTGATTGTTTCGTCTACATCGTGACCAATCACAATAATATCAAATTTGACTTCCAATCCGTTCAACTTCGTGCGGATTGTTAGTGTTGATTGACCTTCCCCAGCCAAAACAATTTGCTCTCCATCAATGGTGAACACTCTGGAATTGCTTGATAGGTACCTTAGTTCCTTATCTGCAAGTTCTGGAATAACATTTACATTAATAAGGTTGCTAATTGTTATTTTTTCTCCAACACTTCCCGTTATATACAATGCTCCGTTAATGTCAGTTGGACAAGAAACGCTAAGTTCATGTTCTTTTATATCTGCAATAATTTCATTTGGTGGAATTTCCGCTACTAATTCTGGGATTGATGAAGTCACATCAACATTAATATAATTAGCAAAAGGAATAGGATATCCATTAAGAATATTGTCTTGGTCATCAGCGGATGTATTAAAGTACCACTTGTATCCGCCAGTTTTAATTGTGCCGTTATTGTCGTCATCATTAAGTGCTGTGCCACTTGATACTATATATGCCACTTGGCTATTAGAAGCCCTACTCACATCACTTGTGCATTCATACTTCTTGTTTAATAGGAACTCATCCCCAACAGAAACCCCATAAGTATGAAATCCTAGTGTTGTATCTGATGAATCTGTAGTTTTCCAATTGCTAGCATAAGTACCTAAAAGTGCGCTTAAATTCTTTCCTGTGCCATCAATATATCCTTCTACATATTCTAGACCCGCAACACCCACATCAGGAGTAATATTTATGTCAACATTACTACCCCATACAACTTTCGAAATCAAGTTGTCGTAAATTGTATAATACTTCGATATATCAGTTTCATCACCCGATTTGCTTACTTGAGAATAGTAGTCAAAGTTATAATCTACGCTCGATACTGTTATAGCGGTTATTTTCTTTGCATTGCTTTCTATAAATGTATGTGCTACTTTGCCAACTTCAGCAAGGCTTGGTGTTGTCCCTGTTGAAGTATCGTCCTTAACCACATTTACTTGAGTTGTAAATCCCATATAGAACGAATTGCGAGCAGTTACATTTGGATTGATGTAAGTCCTTTTAACACTATCGGAAAGACCATATATCTCTCGATCACCTACACCAGCAGAAGAGCCTAAAGCTACTTTGATTTTATCATTATCTGTCCATTCACATGTCAAATCTGAAGAAGAAGTGTAGTTTTTTGTTGTTCCGTTGTCCAAACCGTCAAAAGTAATTGTGTAAGTTGTTAAAACTGACATTTTAATATATGTCGTTGTTGTTTTATCAATTGCTTTAAATGTGATTTTTAATGCATGCGTACCATTATGCTCATAATGTCCCAAATAGATATTAAGAATTGATTGATTGCTATTTGTAACATCTTTACTAACGGTTTCGTTCTCGCCGGCAAAGTTTTGAATAAACTCTGCGGTTTCGCCAAATTTAGCGTGTTTGAATATAGTGTAAGAATTTTCGATGTTGTAGTTTGTAATAGCGCTAGTTAATTCAACCGTTTTATCGATTTCACTGGTTCCCGGATAAACACTATCTTCGTAAGTTATCAATCCTTTAGGGGCTCTGCCTACAAATCCACCAATTGTAATTTCATCATCATAATTAACTAGCCCGTCAACTCCCGAATACTTAATTGAAAGGGTTGCGCCGTCTTTCACATTCCCAGCAATTCCGCCATAATAAATGACTTCACTGCCTGTGCCTAATGATGGCTTATATACTGCGACTTTAGCATTGAAATAACTGCTTTCAACATTTAGTGCTGTTCCTACATATCCTACTAAGCCACCCACATTAGCACTTGCATTAGTTTGCACTAGGATGTTGCCATTAAAGTAGGCGTCAGAGTCTTCACCAACTTTCTTCATTTCGTACTCAGTATAATCAACTACACTAGAGTATGTGATTGATATATTGGCTTCAGCACGACCTACAAGACCACCCACATCGTTAGTTCCAACAATTGAAGAGCGATAGGCTCTATCGAAATCGGATTTTATAAATTGCACTTTGCAAGAATCTAAAGAAATGTTTCTTGGAGATTGTCCTACAACTCCACCTACTCCACTATTACCCTTTACATAGCCAATTACGGTAGCATTAGATAGTTTTGAACCGCTACCTTCATTATTTCCGACAACTCCGCCTACTTTATTGCCACCAATTATGTACGAATAAGCGGTAATATCACTTATATCAGTAGAGCCATCGGTAATCATACCAATTATACCGCCAACTCCATCATATGACGAACTGGCAAGACTGCTTTTTGGAACTGTATTGATTACCGAATATGCGGTTAATTTGCTAACGGTTGCATTATTTACCCCAGCAAAACCACCAACTGCGGTACTGTTACTGTCACTTGAATATATGCTAACTCTAATCGATATATCTTTTGCAGTGCCGTTAAAATAACCAAACATTCCACCAATTATGCCATTAGTGGCGTTATTTGTATACAATATCCCGTAGCCTTTTATCGTTGTGCCAAAATTACTAATATTTGAATCTGAAGGGTTGAAATTAATGTACTCAGCATTCGAGCTATCTATAATCATACAAGAATTTATTGTTGTTGCCATAGCATAACCAGCCAAAGCGCCCACATAGATTGTATCGCCTGTCGCCGAAACATTAATTTCAAAATCTTTCAAGCAAATATTCTCAAATTTCGCACCACTAACATATCCAAACAATCCGCAATACGCGTTCCCCGTATTGTCTCCCGATTTCTCGATTTTCAAATTGTAGATGTTGTACATTTCGTCGTCTTTCGACTTCAATCCGCCCGTGAATGGCTTGTCGTAAGTGCCTATAGGCGTCCACGATCTCTTATCCATATCGATATCGGCGATTAATCTGTAGTATGATGTTAGGTCGCTATGCATTAGGTCTAGAGTGTTCCAATCATACACATCATAAGGATTTTCTTCCGTTCCCGTATGAAGATCTAGCACCAAATCTCTACGTTTCATATTTGACAATTCATCAATCGATTTGTCACCACAATCATAAGAATCCGCACTTATAAAGCACAATCTCATTTTGTTGGATATTCCAGCAAAATACGATATGAACTTTTCTTTATTTGTAATTGTAAATGTGATTTTTCTTAAGGTGTAGTCAATTTCAATATTCAATCCACTATTTGCTTCAAAACCACTTGTGCATGTTGCACCTACGACTTTGAAGCGTAAGGTCTTGAATGTATCTTCACCCAAATCAGTCTTTAGTTTTATTAACTCTTCAGAAGTGTAATACTTTTGCTGAACGATTGCCGAACCCACAAAACATTCCCCTTCCGCATAGTTTAGATTTTCATATTTTAATTGCGAATAATCTACAAATTCCTCAGTTGCTCCTACGCCAGTGATTGTAGCTACCTTAAATAACAACCCATCAATTTCAGTCTTGTTAGGTGTCAAAGTATAAGGGATTGTAAATACATATTCACCATCGTCATACAAGTCCACTTCATTTTTGTTGATGGTCTTAGTCGAGTACTCTTTTGATGTTCCAATCGCAATATTGCTTGTCATAGTAGGGTCAGAATTAGTAAACCCTATATTACTCACCTTATTAGGAAGCACAATATTGTAATTCACATTTGCGGTGATAGTCACATTATAACTATCATAATCAAAATACACAAGGTCACCGCTTGCTTGAAGAAGATAAGTCAATCCTCCAAATTTAACACACCATTTGGAATTTGTCCCATCAAAGCCGAAAGAAGTCGTTGAAATTTCGTAGCCGGACACATAATCAACTCTTGAGTCGACTGGATTGTCCTTATTTGTATATAAATACACATTGCCTATTGCTATACTGCTGTTGCTAATATCATCATTATCGACTCCCGATACATAATATCTTTTTTGAATGGTCAAATTATGAGTTTGATTGTATATTAGACGAATACGGAATGTAGAATCGTCAACAGAACCATTAGAATCCTTAATTTTCAAAATTGACAATCTAAGTTTCATATAATTGGTTCCGCTTAGAATTTCTGGCGTGGATAATTCAAATTCCTTAAATCCAATCACCATTTCATTCTCGCCACTACCCATAGTGATTTCCGATGTCACTAAAGACCTGCTCACAAACCCGCCTGATAAGGTTGTGGTTCCCATCGATATATCGTACCACTTGCCATCCATAGGGTTATACATTTGAAGTGTAACATTATTCAAATCCACGCTAGCATTTGACGGATTTACATAGTAGTAAGTTTCGCTTATGCTATTTTTCACAACATCCGCATACTGAATCAACTCGCCGTTTTTGTCATAATACTTTGGACTAATTGTTTCGCCAATATCGTTAGTACTTACTTTATTTAGCAATACATTGGCATTACTTACAGTGATGTTGTTTACAGGTCTTGAGACCTTAATTGTCACCGTATATGTTTTGTTAGGCACTCCAGGATAGGTCACTGCAAATGTATGTTTTTCTTCAGTTGTAGGGTTGTTGCCCGATACAAGCCTATAATTAACATTATCAAATCCAACGACACTTCCGGTGGAATTGTGTACCAATTCATATCCGCTAGGCAACTCGCCCACATACGACACACTATTGAACACTACCACCACACTCATTGCCGACTGAACAGTCATATTGATAAATGTTGACTCATTGTCTTTAACAACCGCATTGCCCACAATCAACTGAACATCTGCCGAAGAAGGGTCGATTGTAACATTGATGTTTATGGTATCGACAGACCCATTAGGTGCTATTACCTTCAAAGTTGCAATGCCTACACTATCGTCAATAAGTTTTACCCTAGCAGTGTCAACATTCAACTCAACAAGGCCGTTGTCATTAAGAACAAATCTTAATTCATCATAACTTGGCAATCTCGTGCCACTAACTGCGGTAAGTTCGTTTCCGCTCGCATTATAAAACTTAACAGTTTCTTCCGAATTAACATCGTTAGTATAGAAAGTGATGTCTTTAAGATTAACTTGATAATCAGGGGTGATGTAAGAAAGGGTGTTGCGATATACATAATTCCCTATTCCGCCACCTACTGGAGAATAAGTATTATCCACACTATTGTAGTCGTAAGCCACCTTAAACGATGTAATAGACTCCGACAACACACTTCTTGCATATAACACAAAGTTGCCATTATCTCTATCATATGGTTTCATTCCGCCATAATCTTCGTTGTTGTACTTAATGTATAGCACTGACCCGCTCTTTACTCGGGTATAAGGCGTAACTATACTGCCCTTGCTGTCATATATGGTGAAGTACTCACTAGGCGCCGATGCTGACCCCGAATACCCGCGTTGCATTTGTTCGTATTCCCCAGTGTCGTTATATCCGCTATTCTCGTATGCTTCATTTTGAACATTGTCATCAGATATTCTTACATAATTGCCATCATACTTAAATCCTAGCACCCCAACATACGCATATTGATTAGCAAGAATTTCGCCAGCATTGTTAAGCACTTTCACATAGAAAGGTGTGCCAAGTTGATTGAAATACTCGTTGTACAAGGCAATGTCATATTGCTGGTCATATCGGCTATCGGTCAAGTTCGAGTTGTTGCTAATAACAACATCGGCTGGAAATGTGTCGATAATGACCTTTACGGAAATATCTATGCCGTCGAAGAATTTCTCGTAGCCACTGTAGTTAAGGTTGAAATACAACACATCGGAAAAGCCTTCGCCGGTACCGTTAGAAACACGATACCCCGGGAAAGTGCTTCCGCTATATGTGTATGGGCTTGCGTACACTGCGATGTGCTCGCTTGTGGACTTGTCCATCTTAGTGAAAGATACCACATCTTTGTTGTTAACTACAATTCCGCCACCAGCATTTGAGCCGGTCTTCTTAAACAAAATGTCGCCACTAGTAGCCGTCTTCTTCGCAAGGAAGATATTCTTAGAATCATTCACATCACCCGCTTGGCAATCAGCCAAATACAAGTCGTAGTCTTCGTCGCCTTGGCTCTCGTCCAATCTGTACAATGATGGTTGATAAGTAGAAGAAGTGGAAGTATTAACCAAATCCCCCGAAATGCTATATGCTAGCACATAATCACTAACGTTAATTTGGTCAAGAAGTTTCAATTCCTTTACAGCAGTCTTTAATGTAGGATTTGATTTATAAACCGCTTGGATATATACAGTTGAGTCATAACTCTCCGATATTGTAATGCTATTGCCATCTATCGCGTAGTTGGAAGCATTCAATTCTATACTTCCGCTAGCATTGGTATAAAGCCTATACTCCACATCACGGTCGGTCGCATAATTTGGCTCAAACTCCACAAGCGAATTGCCCACTCCCGACACATACTTGGTAAGGTCAGTCTTCACGCCCTTGATTACGGGAATCACACTCTCGCTTATGCTTATGCCCGTAGCCTTTGCAATTACCCTTATCTCTACATTCACCGAAAGATTGCCTTCCAAGGTCGCCACATTTATGTATGTTGTACCCGTGCCAACTATCTTAAAGCCTTGAGTAGTACTGCTCCCGCTTATGTTAGAGTCACCGCTCTTCACAATTATACTGGAGTCTTGCGAAGAAAATACCACATCGGTACTTACACTCTTCTTCGCTCCGCCCACCGTAGCCGTAATATCGAAGGTATCTACGCTTCCGTACTCATATGTACGCACAAGCGCATTCTCAAACCCGCCACTCGCTATTGTAAGCGTCATATTCTTGTATGGCTCGCCACATGCCACTAGCCCCACTACTGACACCATTGCCATAACCAATACAATCAATACTTTCTTCAATCTTTCCATAGTTTTCCACTTCTGCCTTAATTTTTATTTATCACATCACAAAATCACACGAATTTTGTCATATTATATCACTTACAATTATACTTACTTACTCCCTTCAAGTCAAACAAAATAATATATTATAATATATTATATGTATTTTTTTCCACCTTACTAAAATTAATTATCCGCCCCTTTCCCCCACTCTCAAAACCACCCGCTCGCCACCATTTTTACCACCCCACCACCTTTATATTTAGTTCAACTACAATTATATTTACCACTCAATCACAATTATATTTTAATAACCTTTCCCCGTCCCCATCCAACCCCTTTACACACAAAAAATCAGCGACTAAATTAGTCGCTGATTTTTCTTTCTACCAATATGGTCATTTTAACCAAATTTGGTTATGTTTTTATAGTGAGTTTTGGGGTAGGATTTTTCTCTACTCAAGACTTATAAAAACTAGTACATTTTATATGCCCCAATGCCATTTTTAAGCCCTAATGGGATGAGTGATTATGGAATTTGGATGTAAAAGCCTGTAAGTTTACCATCACTACGCCCAGTAAGTAACTTGTATGGAGTAGCAAATGAATCGTCACCAATACCAGCCGCATAAACTTGATTATTAATGCGATTCTTATTATTAGTACTAATAATATTAGCATTTTCTTGATTACATTTAATATTTATGCAGCAGTTTGTAAATGAACCCTGCCATTGTTGAAGGGTTGTGAAATTATTATAACTTAATTTTGTATAATCCCCAACATTTTTATTTGTAGTATTTCCAATCTTCTGAGATTGCGTCACAACCCCAGGGCAAGTACCCACAATCACTAACATGGAGTAGGTTCTCGCTGTTAGTCTTACCATCGAGTCTTCGTGTTCACTACCACCTTTATCATAACTTATTCTTTCATATATAATCTCTACTGCTTTAATATTGAATAGACTTGGCCACTCATCCACATTTCCCGAATTAATGTAATTTTTTATTTTCCTGATTGTATCTTCATGTGCAGATCCTGCAATAGCGCCCATACTATACTTTTGAGAAACTACATAATTCCTTGCTTCAACAAAATTACCGCTACTATTATTTGTTAATCCACCACTTATATCAAATGTCTTGTCTGGGAATAATTTTTCCGCACTATAACACGAATCATAGCTATAACTATTATAATAATTACCAATATCGTAAATACCATCTAATTTCTCTGTTTCTATCACATTTCCAGAACCGTCCTTCCAAGCTGGTTGTACTCCATCTCCAGAGATTGTTGCATCCTGTCCAAGTTCAAACTCAATATCAGAAAATTCAGTCACTTTCACATATCCAAATATGCCGCCAGCGCTATTGATAGAACCATTCAGCGTCATTGTTCCATTAAACGCCGTGGAGCCTCTTGGATCTCCAATAATGTCGATAGGTGTACAGTACCCCACGATACCACCAATATATTCATATTTACAATTTCGACCAGAATTAGTTGTTATATTTGCATAACTCCCTAATTTCAAGCCTAATGTTGTACATCGTGCTTGGCCTACAATACCGCCAATCATTTGTCCAGTATCTTTTATGGAGATTGTTGGGGTAAAGGCCCCAGTAATAGTCACGTCGAGAGAAGAAGCAGCAGAATTAGAAATAACACCAACAACACCACCAACCCCATCAGTTGCGCTATAAGTACTACCTGTCGTAGCATTAATAATTTGGGGAGCGAATTGTTTAGTAGATTCTTCTTTTATTATTAATGTACCATCTCCATTAATAAAACCAAATGCTCCACCAACTGCCTTAATTGTAGAATTAACAGTGATAGAAGAACTATTGTCGATATCAACTGTCAGATTAGAGCCCCCTGAATGTGTATAAATTCCACCAATCATACCAACTACTGAGGTCCCGCTTGACACTGTAATCTGACAATTAACAATGCTCACATTTATGCTTCCTAGTTTCCCTGTCGATTCTGCAAACAACAATCCCACATAATTGTTACTGCTAGAAAGTGAAACACCGCTAAAGGTACAACTTCCGCTTATCGTACCGGTATTTATACCACCAATTGCTGGTTGGCCTAAACTACCGCCAGAGATTGAAATTCCAGTCACTGAGCCTGAATTATTTTCGATGATTCCTTGCTCAAATCTACAATAAGTTGTACTTGTAAAGCTTACACTTCCACTATTAGTAGGAACAACCCAATTAGACATTGTGCTTATACTACTAAATGTAATTCCTACGCTACCGCCCGCAGAGTTTTCACTTATAACACTACTGCTAATACTTCCCCCTGAAAGATTAATGCTACTTATGGTGCCAGCATTCTTTTTAACAACCGGACATGTTATTGAGCCTCCGGTAAATGAGATATTCCCTATAGTATTAGTATTATTTTCTACAATTGAGCTGGACAAATTACAATTAGATGCAATATTACCTATAGTACCTTCATTATTAGTAACAATCATTGTCCCATTATTGTTAATATTAAGTATCTCCCCAGCACTTTCTCCTTTAATTGTACCTTGATTGGTTGTTACTGTAAATGTCGAGCTATTTATGGTATTTATCCCTACAGTTGAACCAGAATAAATAGTATCAATTTTTAATTCTGCAGAACCAACTAGTGATAACCCAGTTAACTCTGCATTGTACGTTAGCGTTTCACCATCAATTTTACCATGATTTACAATCTTTAATTTACCGCCCGAAATACTTGAATTCGACGTAATCTTTCCGGCATTATTGGTAATGGTTAACTCAGTTGAACTACCAGAGATTCCTGACAATTTTAAATTACCTTTATTTGTTGACATTTTTGTTGTACTTGACAATGTTAGGTCAATTGTAGAACCTACTTCATTATTTTCTGCAAATCCGCCAGTGCGACCGAATGTAACGCCATTCAAAGTCATTGTTGCGGTCGAATTGTTTGTATTATTTTTTACAACGAAAGTATCTTCACCAAATATTACATTTCGGCTTGTCGAGAATTCCGATGTCGCACCTGTTGAACCAGATGTCCCATTTGAACATACGAATCCGCCAAGGTTTGATGAATTTTCACTATCTACAAAAAAGTTAACATTGCTACTTGATGCAGTGCTTGTAATTGTGCCCTTATTTTCATATACAAACCAGCCACGAATCATCAAGTTGGACATAAGTCCGATTTCAATTTTACCATTATTAGTTTCTATAAATTTTTCATTAATTATAACATTGTTATTATTACTAAAATTCTGGATTTGAATTGTTCCATTATTTTCTTTTATATGTCCTTCTACTGCCCTAACATTCTCCGTAGGATTACTAATATTTATGATTATTGTTTTTCCCGTGCCTACACTTTCGTTTGCATCTATCCAGTCGTTAAGTTCTTCTACGGTGGTGATTTCATAGCCGTCACCGTAGTTTTTGGTAAGCAAAATTCCATTTGTGATGTATGGGAACTTGCTATTTACTCCGCCACGGCTATCAGTCCATAGATTGTTCTTTAGGTAGCCATTCTCGCTCACCAATGATGTTATTGCAACACGACTATTTGCAGTGCCTGCTGGAGATTTTGATGAGCTATATGAAGCAACTTTTGAAATTGTGCCGACATCTATGGTATTTACATACGCCATATTTGAGTTTGCTGTTTTAAGCTCGTAAGTAGTCGATATTGAAGTAAGTTTTAGCTGACCGGCGAAATAAGACCTACTTATGGTGCCGTTGTTTTTGTATGCCATAGCACCGAAGTTGACGGCACTTTGACTTGTAGAACCTTGCAAGTCGTTAGTAGAATAGCAGTTGATGATTTCGCCGTTATTTGTGCCTGTAAGGAAACTAATCGCATTAGTGCCTACAGTTATGCCAGTAGCAGAGATTAGGCTTCCTACCGCATAGATTCCGCCGTTGTTGGTGCCGATTGGAGCACTTGTTCCACTAAATGTATATGAACTGCCACTCGAACCGCTACCCGATATACCTACATTCATTAGGTAGCCGTTGTTGGTGCTTAATACATATGCACCAGTATAACTTTGTGCTGGAACATTAAATATAATGTTTGAGATTGTGCCATTATTTGAGATTGTGTGACCTTGTAAGTTTAGGATTGCGCCTTGACCTGTTTGATCAGCAGATGTAAGCACTGCACCACTCTTTATGGTTAAATCTCCATCAAGTTTAGCCATATTTTCGGATGAACCGCTTATGATGTAATACTCTCCACTATCTATTGTTCCTGACAATCCTGAACCTTCACCTAATTTTGTTGGATTGTATTTGCTTCCATATAGCGTACTATATGTCAATCCACCGACCTTTGGTTGTACTACTCCTGATGTTCCTAAGTCTACAAGGCAATCACCAACATTCTCTAATTTGCCCGTTTTATTTACAAAGTTGTAGTACATCCAAGCAACACTATCATCGTCGTCGCTTGTTCGCATAAGGGCATTCAATGTTGAGTCGAATGCGGTTTTTGGTGAATGTTCTGCAATGTAGTGGGTATGGGTTAGCGTCAACTTATTGTAGTTGTTGGCTATGCCATTTACTTGGCTATAGTTGACCCCCGCACTATATGTAAATTTATTTATGAAGTTGCCCAAGGCTAGTGCGTAGGTCGCTTCAAGAGTTTTGTTGTTTAAGTCACCTACAAATCCGCCAGCACGGAAGTTTTTGGACGAATTTGCATTGACATAGTAGTTCATATCGCCGTATGTGATGACATTTGTAAGGGTTACTTTGCTCGAACTATTGTAGCCTATTGCACCACCCATAACGATTTTATTGTTGAATTCTGCTTGGCCATTACCATCTGTACCTACCGCAGTTACAGTCAAGTCTCGAAGTGTAACTGACTGAACTATGGTCAAGCCTGCCGACATACCTACGAATCCGCCGACATAGGTTGTGGACTTACTGCTCGTAGTTTCGGCTGAAGCAGAAATCGCGTTGTATGCCACATCTACTTTTACTGGACAATCGATTACGCATTTCAAAAGCTTTAGTCCTGCAGTGCTTGTTTTTCTGCCTATAAATCCGCCTACGTTGTGGCTTGTTGTGGTGCCTTTGAAGGTAGCCTTTATTCCGATTGAGTCAATGTTGATATTTGTAAACGAAGATTCTAGCCTATCGCCTTCCGCAAGGCCTATAATTCCAACATTCGCATTAGTAACTGTTGTAATTCTGTTATAACTTGATCTGATACTTGTTTCTTCGTTTTCGTCACCCATTGAAATTCCGTCGGTGTAGCCTATAGTTCCCGCATTGACTAGGCCACTGCCAGCCGATATATTGTAATTATATGTCGATTGAATGTCTATAGTGCCCAAATTCGAAGTGCCTTGGATTTTGCCGGCAAATGAGCCTAGGTTGTAGTTGCCCGCACCGATTTTGGTTGCATTTACTGTAAAGTTGTTATAAATGAAATCATCGCAGTCTTTAACATTATTCAAGGTGCTATTGTGCACGTGTCCGAATACTCTTCCGAAGTTGTGCGTATATAAGTCATTTTGATTAACTCCCGTCAATGTTACCTTCCTTACGTTGATGTTAAGGGGGGTTGTAGGCATTACAAATACCGACTGGAACACATAACTTGCGACTGCGCCAAAGTTGATAAGGTTGCCGTTGTCGTTTACTGTGATGTTGGAACTCGTAGGGTCAGAGCTTCCCACATTGAAAGTACAGCCAACAAAGGTCGAGTTTGACGCAAGTCCCATTATCAAACCAAAGCTAGTAACACCATCGTCATTACCTGTCATCGTTTGTGGAGTAATTGATGTTGGTGCCGTAACAACAAAGTGACAATTGTTAAACGACGAACTTTGGATAACGCTTGCAAAACTTCCATAGTAATTGTCCGCATTGCTAGTGCTTAATGTTGCATTAGTAATAGTAATGTTGAATGTGATATTTGTAAATGAACAACCCATAATCAAGTTGAATAGATTACTATATCCCGTACTTGAATCAATTGTGAAGTTGATTATTACTGGATGGTCAGAACTAGCGTAATATGTGTTGTTGGTTAGTGTAATTCTATTTTGACCATTTACAGTGCTAGTAAATTCGTATTCATCAGTACCTGTAGCACCCTTATTCTCCACAAATCTATACATCATATCGGATTTTCCCGATAGCAACACTGTATCGAGAGTGTCATTTGAGTCAATCTGGATAAGGGTCGAATTTGAATTGTAGCCGTATTTTGCAAGATAATACTCTGCTTCAACATACCACACGAACGACGCTTTAACGCCATCTTCAGTCAATCTATTGCCTAGAGATTCCGTTCCTGCCTTTACAACATTCAAATATATATCTGTAAGATAAATTCCATCGTTAATTGGAACTGGTGAGCCAGCATAGGTAGGATTACTATAACTATCTCCTTTCTCGATTTTATACACATAGCCATAGTAGGTTGTAAATTCGTTTCGATAATACTTATTGCCGTAATTTTCACTTGTGTCAATATTGATGAAGAAATCACCTGTAATGTACGACACGTAGTATTGATTACCAAACATTGGATTAAAGTTTTCGTAACTATGGTTGTCGTATTTTTCGCTATTTTCCGTCGCATCATATACTGTCGTGAAGTGACTCAAATACACCTTATCGTCCTTAATCGTGCTAAGATAATTGCCTTCCGCAATGCTTCCTTCGTGTTTAACATTGCCGTAAGTCGAACTTATGACGTTGAAGTTTTTGCTATTGTAATATGTGTAGTATTCTTCGGTTGTTGCTCCATCATCAGACGCTACTATATTGGTTCTGCCTACGATATCTTCTAGTTCATCACCACTACTTATTGCTCCCATATCGTCATAGAATGTAATCTGACTCATTGTTTCTGTTTTGCCTGCACCATTCTTGGTGTATCTGCCCACTACTGAGCCGATATATGTAAATCTCTCGTATGATGCAAAACCGCTGAAATTAGGGTCGATCTTGATAGTAATTCGTTTTTCGGAATAATCCTTTTTATCCGTATCACTACCTTCTTTAAATATCGCGCCTAATGTGACTGTTTTTGCAACTTGCTGGTTGCCAAGTTCGGGCATACTGTTAAACTCGCCTATTTGTTCAAATGCGTCAGGGTTAGCACTTGGGGTAAGTGTTTCAGCAGTACCGCTAGTGCCAGTGTAAGTATACTTGTATGCTTTTTCATTGACTGATAGCAAGTCTTTAATGCTACTCGACCATATATTTACGCCAAATACATTGTACAAATTTAGGTTGTAATCGGATGCGGTATTGTAATAATACCCAACCACACCGCCGACAATATTTTTGCCTAGTACATTGCCGATTGTGTATACAAACGCCAAGTAGTTGGAGCCGGTCACACGACCAGCGATTCCGCCGGCGATAAATGAGTTGCTATTCTCAACATTTGCCTTGCTTGAACTATCGACAATCCACGAACTATGCATATTGCCCACTATTCCACCAATTGCAACATTGTGTTTTGCTTCAATTTTGCTATCGGTGTCGCCTGCGCCTTTCCAGAACAGACGCTCAGAACTTACATCGCTTGATGTGAATTTCTCATTGTTGATTTTCTTGTCTATCTCGTTTTGGACTTCTTCCAAGTGAGCCACATTTACTTCTCTAAAGTATGCATTTTGTGACTGACCTACTATTCCGCCCGCATACGCATAGCCGAATATGAATTGGTCAACATCATCGTCAAGAACAAACTTAAGATTGGATGCAAACGACCTTGTATTAGATTTCGTAGTCGTTGTAGTAGTTGTTGTTGTAGTCGTAATATCAATTGTTGGTTCTTCGCCACCAGTACCCATATATCCTGCAATACCGCCCGATATATCGGATTGGATATTTACCATCCCGCTGACTTGAAGGTCCGATACATACTCATATTCGACGCTCTTTCTAAGTTCGTTATATGAATAGTAGTTATCTATATTACTTAAATATTTATTATATATCATTGCTTCTGAACTAGTTGCTGGGTCACCCCCAGGGGCTGTAACAGTAGTCGTTCCTGTTTGAGCAATTACTGTATCCATAACAATCGCACCAGCAATTGAACCCGCATACGATAGGTCGTTAAGATTTGTAATATTTGAATATACTATATGGCGGCCTTCTTTCCATTCCATATTAAGAGTAACCGAATATGTGTCTTCTTGTCCTATGCTCGTTTTACTTGCCTTAAACTTGGTGTATGATTGGTCGGTAGGCAATTTGTCTTGTTCCAAGTTGTTTAGTTTGTTTGTACTTGAAATAACCGATACATTGTTTACTGTAATTTCACTTATTTTCGTGCTTCCGTTATATCCATATATATAGCCCGCTAATGCACCTGTTAAGTTTTTACCTTGAATCTTGTAATTAGTGCTCGAACTGTTTACGCCCGATATATCTACTTTATTAACAACCGCGTTACTGATTGTCCCTGCTAGTAGACCTACTTTATTTGCGTCGCTATTACTCAATTCTTTGTAGTTAAGTTCGATGTTAAACACTTGTGCTGTTGCCATATCTGACAAGTTGATGCCAGACTTACTTAGAAGTAGACGATTGTAATCGTTAACACCGACTTCGTTAAATATTCCGTAGTTTTCGCGAGTTTCGGTTGAGTTAAGAACAATGTTGTCAATTGCCATAGAGTTACCTATAAGCACACCATTGAATATAACATCATTAATTGTAATCTTCGCCGTGCTGTTATTTACTTCATATTTTGAAGCAATATTGATGTCTGCCGTATTGTTATCATCCGTGCCATCATTTTGGAATGATATGTTATTTGCAACATGGATATATCTTGCATATGCCCCGTCGCCGTCATTCTCAGTCAAGCCAAATACATACAATCTCTTAGTTGTTCCATTGTCATCAACCAAATACTCATTAGTATTATTTACTATGTTTTTGGCAAATTCTAATGGGTTTGTGACAATAATTGGGTTGTATTTGGTTCCCAAGTTGTTTTTCACATATGTGTAAGTATATGTTGAATTTCCACCATAAGAGAATGTCTTTTTGCTTGTTCCAGGCTCTTCAGACAATGTAACTATACTAAATCCGTCATTAGTAACCATTGAGTATTTCTCTGAATATGTCGTTGAACCTGTTGCAACTTGATACTTATCAACAATAGTAATAAACTCAAAGCCTAAGTAATTGAAGCTAAGGTTTTTGATATGGTGTATTGTTGAATCAATGTCTACTTTAAAGCCACTTCCAGTATCATTATAATACCACTTGTATGTTTTGCTCTTATACTCAAACTCAATATAAGAATCATTCTCTGTCGTTCCAATATGTAGGGTTGTTTCCATTTTGGTAGAAGAATTAACTTCGGTAATTATATTTCCAACGACTTCAAATAAGTAATTGCCGTCGCCGAAGTACCACACATTAGTCTTCTCTTCCAATGAATTTTTCGAGTCCAACTCTTTTCTACGCCCGCCATCATTTTGATAAACTACCACTCCAAGGTCTGTTGAAGTCGTATCTAATTCGAAGTATGTTTTTGATATATTGACTAGACTACGAGCGGAATAGTAATCCACATTTTCCGCGTACGCTAGTTCTGGGAATGTTTCGCCAGTGCCAAAGTACCATACTCCATCAAAATCATTTTTTCTACTTGCAAAGTTAAATCCATCGAATAGGCTCTTTTCCGCCGTGCCACTAGCACCTAAGATTATGGCATTTGCTGGGTCTAGACTCTTTAGAATTTCGACATCATCAGACTTGATGTTGTCACCAAGTTCGTCGCCATATATTAGATAATAGCAGTTTTCGATTGTGCCATATGATGTTTTGTCATATACAAACATCTTATGGGAGTCGGTGTTGCCTAGTCCCGCTTCAATTTTTGTGTTTTTGCTTGTTGTGTAGGAATTCTTAATATTCCCGTTTGCATTTGAATATACAAAGCCCGCTGTTTCAACATTTTGGTTGTTGATTTGGATATTTGTATAAGCATCTTCAATTGTGCCCGAATTTGAATATGCAAATCCGCCAGTAATAGACGAACTAGTAATTACGGTGTCTTCCGACCTAAACTCCTTGATGCTGTTAGTAGTAACTGCCGAAGAATATATTCTGCCGGAGTTATTTATAACAAAGCCTGCGGTAGAACTATTGTCGCTAACCCTTGCGTCATTGACAATGCTTATGCCTTTAATATAGCTATTTGTTATTACTCCACTGTTGCTCCATACAAATCCGCCAACATTGTTGCAAGATTCAATTTTGAAAGGATTAACTGTAGAATATATATTTGTACAGTCGTTACTGCCATCGTTCTTTCGTTCGGTCCTTTCGACTTTACTATTTGAATTTACGCCTATATAACTATTGGTGATGGTACCCGAGTTGATTGCAACTAGGCCACCAATGTTGCCTTGGCTCATAATTTTGTCTTCGTCATAACTGAAGTAATTTCTAGTAACCGCAACATATAGTGTGTTGCCCGAATTTCTAGAATTTAGATTGACAACTTTTGCATTTATAATTGTGCCTAAGTTTTCTCCTGCGACTATTCCGAAATACACTGTTGGTGTTTCTCTTAGGTCGATGTTAGGAGTTGTTTTGTCGTTTTTAACCGACGATAATGTTGTGTCGTTGTAAAGAAGATTCGACACATCAATAGTAAGATTTTTAAGTATGCTTCCTTCCGCTACGGTCTTAAATATTCCGGCATATGCTTCTTCCTTGCCTTTTAAATCGGACATATCGAAAGATTTTAATATGATTGTATATCCATTTCCGTCAAGATATGTTGAATTGAAGTCCATAGGCTTCCACGCGTTAAGCGTGATGTCCGATTGCAAAATGTAATTGGCATCTTTTTCCATTGCCCTCAAATCTTCAGCAGTATATATAGGAATTGGATGGTCTTCGTTGGAATTGTCCTTAATTTCAATTTTGAACTCATAATCATATGCAAATATTTTTATGTTGTCCGAGCCAAGCAAAGATTTAAGTTCGGCTTCAGATGAGCCAATCACAATGCACCCATCAGAATTGTAAGTGTAATAGAAGCCTAATTTAAATTGTACTGTGCTTATTTGAATAGCGCTAATTCTATAATAAGGTTCATCCGCACCATCATATCGCGAGAATGTGAATATGTTGTATGACATTTCTCTCAAAAGCGTATATCCTGAGCCCAAATTATAATACCAGTGGATTGTGTCGTTGCCACTTCCACGACCCGCAATCTGATTTTGAATAGATTGTAGATATTCGCTTAAGGTCAACCCGTTTATGTCTTCACGGTTAGTAGCCATATTTGCTACTATTTCTTCGATTTCTGCGGTCGACTTATTTGTGGACATACTTGTGTGTAGACCTTTATACATACCTGTTTTTAATGTAATTGTGCCCGATATTACATCCGGCTCAACCACACTTTCAAGCAATAGCCATACTACTTGAACTGTCACTTTGGATGTAGCACTAATTTTTTGACCATTAATCGTATTTGTAGCAGTTAATTTTAGAGTAATTTCGCCTATATAATTCTTATAAAGAGAGCCATCAGAGTATGTATGAATATAGTACTGGGTATTGTTATTGTAAGATGTATTGATGTTAGTAACTTCTGTATATGTCCCATTACTATCACGAGTATATATTTCACTTCCTGTTAAGGTTAAAGTTCCATAATTCTTTGCACTGATTTCTAGTGGAACATATTCATCCACGCCTTTTATTACACTAGACGAGCCGTCTATGGTAATAGATGCGTGTGGAATTGCTTCGGTCTTTAAATTGATTGTATAACTTAAGATTTTGTTTCTATTGGCATCAAAAGCAGAAATTGTAATAGGAATAATAACATTTTCTGGGCAATTGCTACTTAAGTGTAGAGCCACATAATATTCGTTGAAGTACCATTCTTTATATGGATCTCCTCCTGATGCACCTGAATATTCTTCATAATAAGGTGTTTCCCACAATACAAATGTGTTGTTTACATTAATATTGTCGCCTAGACTAGTATTTTTTAGGGTCTTAAAGAACCCATATGTATTAAGCACATCCTTGCTTGCTTTTGAAGGAATAATTTGTCTAAAGTTAACCATTCCCGTGTATTTGCTATCAAATTGGACTTGAAGAATAAGTGTGTTGTTGTACTTTGGATTTGTTTCAATCTTAAGCAATCCATACTCTCCAACCGGTAACGAATTGATATCATATATTTGATTAAGCGAATATCCCACAATGTCGTTAACATTGCTTGATACATTTTCCCATCTATCATATGTTGAAAGATATGGGTAGAACTTTGCACCAAGTCTAGTTGCTTTTACTGGATTGATTGTTAGGCTGTATGTGGAATTGATTGCGTCGCTAGACGGTGTTCCTAAGCTGTTGCAATGCGACTGCGGATATGCCACAATTCGATAACTTACGCTATTTGCTATTGCATTATAGCCTGTGCTTTCCGTTCTTTCTTGATATATTTTGCTATTCATATAGAATGCCAAGGTAAACGAGTGCTTATACAAACTTACGCCATTTATATTCTCAAGTTTGTGCTCAATACCCTTAACTCTATATCGAAGTAATGATGTACTAACATCTACAATATCGCCAACTTGATAGTTTGTAACACCTATATTGTGCGATACTTCTGCGCTTAAATCTGTGCCCGTAATTTTAATCCATAGCGTTTCATCTGCGTCATTACTATAGAAAGTAACAGTCACCGCTTTTTCTTCTTCTGGAAGTTGTTCGCTGGATGTTTCCATAAAGGCAATATTTTCCGCTTTGGTGTTGATATTTATCTCCAATGTCTTATTAAGGGACTCAATATATACTTTTTCGCCACCTATAATTACATATGGCATAACTTTAAATGTCATTGTCCCAACACTGCCCCTATTTACTGCGACAAAGTTAAGGACCGAACCATCAAAATTAAATTCCTTACTATCATTCTTGAACAATTCAGTATTGATTGTTTGTCTATTAATTATGATTGAAGAATAATTCCCGCCCCAAAAACCATTGTCCTTTTCGTCAATCTTGGTTACGGTTAATTTAAATCCGCCTTTATTTGCTTCATAATTACGACCATCTATTTCGTTTATGAATGAGAATACCGCATCGGTTGATTCTTCAGCACCAACAAGCAAATCAATGTTTTGTGTACTATTTGTTTCAGAATTTATAGTGAAGTTGGTGAAACCTTTAATAACATATATTGTTAATGTGGCTTTAATGCTATCATCCTTCATATTGTAGAAGTTAATTTCTGCCACGCCTTCGCCTTGGGTTGTTAATTTAAACTTATTGTCACCATCGCGCTCAATTGTTACAACGCCGGTGTCAGAACTTGTAATATATAAACTAAGGTCCGAACTAACTTCAACATAATCTAATGTTATTTGTTCGCCGTCTAATTGTGCTACATATACCCCACCTTCTTCGCCGTAGGTTATGTAATAATCGTTAGCTTTATTGACATTGTTATTATCCAATGGCTTGCTATACATCAATGCAATTGTTGTATCGTTAACTTTTATGTGTCCATGTGGATTAAGTGTATCTTCACTTATGTAGTCATTACTGGTTGTGTTTTGCTTAAAATCAAGTGCTTTTACTGAAAGGTTGATTAGTTCATCGTAATATAGTTTATAATTTGTCTCAAAATTATTAGGACTCAATGCTGGCGTATTAGTTGTATCACCATAACAGCCATTTGAATTAGCAAACACGTTGGTTGGCAAACCACTATTTACATTTCCGTCAATCACCCATTTAGCCAATGAATCATCTGTAAATGATATGGTGGCTCTGCCAATTACATTGTAAGTGTAAAGTTTCTCTACTTGAACAATTGTTGTTGCCTGTATAGGGTTGCCATCGGAGTCAAGTTTGTTACTGCCATCGGCTTCCTTTTCATATACGGGGTTTCCGTCAGAGTCAACAACTTTTTCATATACAAAGTTCCCGTCAGCATCAACATAATTTTCTTTATATTTAAGTGTAATTTTATCAATTGTGTAATCGCTATAGTCTTTACTTAGCACATAAAGTTGATTATTTTTAATGTAAAGATAAGCGTCGACTAAAGCATTGCCGGTTTCAGTGCTATATGCCTCATTTATCTTAGTTTTTAGGGCTTCAATATATCCTGTAGCAGTAGAAGTGGAAACATCAAAAGATTCTATAGTAATGGTTGTCCCCAAAATAGTTATTGTGAATGTATCATTCGTTAATACATCTTTTGACTCACTATTTACAAAATTAAAGCCATCAAATACATCTTTACTATTTGTTTTTGAATATAGATTCTTGAAATTGTCGGTGTTTAATTCAACATCCCTACTTGCAACTTCAAGTTGTTGATTTATAAAGCACTTGCCACTGGCTTCAGTACCATCTTGATTATACACCTTACCATTTTCGACATCCACTTTATATTTCTCGTCAGCTGTAATATATTCTTTCGTCTCATCATCATAAGTAAATGTATTATTATAATCTTCAACAATTATACTAACAGGACCCAACAGATAAATAGTGCCATTAATATTATAATCAGTATAGCCATCAGTCTCACTAGATTCTGACGCATCGATTTTTTTAACTGCAGATGGAACATTAAGAATATAATTCTTCGCACTATAATTAGCCACTTCGGTTGTTGTGTTAAAACTACCTGAAACAGCACCAGTCTTAACAGTAAGGCCATCTAGACCATCAAAAGTTGTAACAAATACGACATCAAAATCACCACTATCAGCCTTGTATGCTACTGTTGTACCTGCATACTCTTTGACTAAAGTAAGGTTATTGTTATTTGTTTTTCCCAGTTGCTCAGTTGAACATTGTTGAGAAATCCGAGCAATAATATCACCACTACTTGAACTCATACTTGAACTGAAGTTTGTAAGGTAATTCTTTATATCATCAAGAGTCGATTCTGATGATAATGTTGTATGTGAAGATGTTGTGATATCTATAGATTCCAAATATTTAGCCGAATACTCAAGTTTATATGTTTTATCATTAATACTATTACCAATCGTCGCAAAATTGCTAGCGCCTGAACTGTAATTAACTGATGACAAGCCCAAGCCCAACAATTGTTCTTTTACATCGTCAGATAGAGTCGTAATGTCATTTTCTAAATCCTTATCACTACTCATCAAATATTCTTTATATTCTTGACCATTAGATGTATTCTCAAGTACTTCTTTTTTGCCCAACATTCTAAGCTTGTTGTCACTGGTCCTATAAATTACAAGGGTAATTTTTTCAAGTTTGTCGGAATATGTTTTGTATGAGTAAGTTGTGGATGGTATAGCAGTTTCTTTGTTAGTATCTATACCAAACATATTGTTATTTGTAAACGAATAGAATCTAGTAAGATTTAGAGAAGTATAGTGTGCTGTATAAGTAACCACAGCATTTTCCCATTTTCGGGTGATGACCATAGTCACATAATCATCGGCATTAGCAAGATAATACTTCTTATTATCACTTGTTGAGATTGTTTCAATTCCACTAATAGCAATAGACTCATCTGTAGGATTGCCAAATTTTTGCTCAATGTTCGTAGGTGCTGTGATTATGTTGTTGGATTTTAAATATCCAGTTTTGTCGTTTTTGACAATCAAGATTTTTGCATTCACATAAGAGTCCGCCAATGTTGTTGCTGTAGTCGAGCCTACTATTCCGCCAATATTTAACCTAGAAGAATCTGATTCAAATGACACCAAATGCGAATTAAAGTTGGAATTGGTAGCATTAATTACGCCATTTCCTAGAAGCCCACCAATGTTACTACTTCCACTTAGAGCAATAATTCCGCCATAATATTGATTTTTATATGATGTATAGAATGCTAAATTATTGCCACTCCAAATATTTATAGTCTTGGAAATATATGATCTTACATATACATAATCTAGGGTAACATCGTCCGCATTCCCCACTATTCCGCCAATGCTCCCCACACCAGCGATTACATTTTTCATATTTATATTGTAAAGTAGTTGTGTTTGTGAATAAGCAATCTTAGAAGAACCACTTACATTTCCCACTATTCCACCGATGTTGCCATAGCCTACTAGGATAGGATAAGAGATAACATTTATTATTACTGTAGAGCCTTCAGCATTGCCCACAACTCCACCAATATTTGCTTTAGCATAATCGGTCTCTTTCGTTGTTTCGGAATCTATCTTTTTAGCGACGATTGTTGCCACTGCACGCAAGTTGTCCAATGTAACCCCGCTAGCATATCCTACAATTCCACCCAAGTTTGATGATGTTTCATTTTCTGTTGAATAATTAATATTTACAGTCGAACTAATATCGCTATTGTTTATCGACACTTCACTTGGGATTTCCGATATTGACCCACCAGTATACGAACCAACAATTCCGCCTATGTTGTATGATTTATTGCCTTTGTTTGTGAAATTGATAATTCCATATACTCTACATCCATACACTTGACCAGTGGCTAGACTGCCCACTAGGATAGCGACATTATTAAGGCTTGCAGAGTTTGTTTCTATTGTTATTTCAGCATTTTCCACCGACACATTGCTCAACACAACTCCCTCATTAAGGTTAGAGAACAATGCGACATCTTTTGAAACATCCCCGCTTAAAGAAATCTTTAGGTTGTATATGGAGTGTCTATTGCCATTGTATAACCCGCTAAGGTTGTGAAGTAATGTATTGCCTATTATACTAAAATTCGAATAAACTTTATTTAGATAAATGTCTTTAGAAATTACATAATATTCCTTTTCAAAAGTAGGTTCAGAAGGGTCATCGGTTGCATTTTTAAGCATAAACTCTTCAAAATCTAGAACACCCATCAATTGATATGGATTTGCACTTGTTCCATCTGCGATGTTGAAGTCAAATGTAGAACCTGTCAATCCCACACCAACTGATGCAACCGATGCAATAGTAACTTTATACGAACCCGCATCACATTTCTCGCTGGCGGTGATGGTCATATATCCATTTTTCGATATGTTTACTACAAAGTATCCACCACTCAAACGCCATTCATTTTCCGATTTTACATCGTCGCCTAGGAATGTATCCACATTAAATCCATTAGCATAATACTTATATAATGCCCCTTCGCTATCAGCCCCAGCATATACTAGCAGTGGCATTGTTTTTTCAAGAGTCGTTCCGTTGTATTTTTCAACAATAACATATACATCATTCAACTGTGCGTTTGATGGATAGTAGTTGTATTTTAGTTGATATTTTTTATCAGCAGAATCCAATTTAAAATATATTCCCGGGTCAAAAACATTGGTTGTGATTGATTTAATTTTAGTAGGTCTAGAGATTGAGAAGTCAAATTCTACTGGGAATTGTTGTGTGAATTGTTCAAGTATTCCGCTATATGAAACTTTTTGAACTTTCCCGGATGAATATGCATTAGCAATTAAGTCTTCTATTCCAGAGCCTGAGCATTGTGCTATAAACTTATATGGATCATAATCGCTTGATGTTTCATCTTCATAAGTAGTTATTAAATTGCTCTTTGCTAATGCTCCATAAACTATGCTATCGCCATATAGCATTTGTGCAGAGAAGTACAAGTTGCCATATTGACCGCATAAGCCATCTGAAATTATATCTGTAATTTTGTAGCCGGTAGTAGATATCTGAACTCTACCGTCTTTTTCAATAATCGGATATATTGTTAACTCTATCTCGGCTGTTGCTTTGCTACTATATACTTCATTCAAATAGCCATCAGTAGCATCGTACAAGTCAAAGTGCTTTTGAGTTATGGTTATTTTACCTATTCTATGGCAGACATATATATTAATTCCAAAAATCTCTGAGCCATCTACATTGTCGTAAATTTTAAGTTTGAAAGGCTCGTGTTTTTCTGTGATTTCATTCCAAGAAGTATTTTCGCCAACCCTTAATATCCCGTCAGCCCAAGTGATGTTCGCGGTTTGATTACCTTCATTATCATAACACTTAGCGGTCAATTTATTTACATTTACTTTACCTATTTGTCCCCTACCCTTATCGTCTTTATATACAAACAATTTGTACAATTCAAGGCTTAGTTCGGAGTAGGTAGATAAAATTAAACTACTGCCATTAGGATAACTAACATTGCCGAAGCCGGTGTCATATTCTTTTATTGAGTTGGTTGATGACGCTCTATAATAATTACTTCCATCTACAAACTCGTCGGTATATGTCGCACCTTCTTTTATACTACCCCACGAGAAGAATCCGTCGCTCTCGGTATCGATATTTGTAACAACAACTGGTTTTCCATTATAAGAAACTTCTTTATTTTCAGCATAACTTGCCTTTATTGTAATTCTTGTTACTCCGTCGCTAGAGGTCTTTGAAATAACACCATTATTAAGCCTTATGGTAATTGATGTCATTCCTTCGTTTATGGTGGTATCGCCCACGGTATATGGGTGTGGATAAATCACAATATTGTTGTCAATAAGTTCGTATGTAAATAGGCTAGAATTTCCTATGCTTATGCTTTCCACAACACTGCTTGCAAGTACACCTTCAGGCAATGTATAGGTCTCATAAGTATCGCCGATTTTCTTCGCTAGTACTACACCCGCTTTATCATTTTCAACATCTACTTCCATATCGTCTATGATAAGTTCGTTAAGCCCAGTGATTAGGTTGATTTTAATTGTAATGTCCATACTATATTGTTGGACTTCTGAATAGTGTTCGTTGTATATATTTACGGTCAATGTAACTCTCAAGTCAACCAATGCTTTGTCTTTTGTACAGTTTTTAAAATACAAAACATCTCCACTAGTAAGAGTAGCGTCCTTTTCGATTAACTCATTGCCTTTCTTAACTTCTATGTAAGAAGCACCCGCAATATCTGAGTTAATATCAAACGAACCGGCACTTTCAGCCAATTTAAATGTCATTTCTTTATTGTTGGAACTTTCTATAATCATTTCACTAGAAATGCCATCATACACCGCAAATGTTTTTGCTTGCGAATAAGGGGTACCATTAATTAAAACTGTTTGGCTTGTAGGAAGTGCAACAATCTTAACTCTCACCTTTATGAATTTTGTTTGCAATCCATCATAGTCGCCTTTCCCTTTGTATATGACTTTAAATTGAACAACATCTTCTTTTTCGTCACTTTCCTTTGCCATAAAGTTAAAAGACTTTGTGTATGTTTTGCTTATAATTTCACTTCCTAAATCATTAACATCTACAACAGTCGATTGTCCGCCGTCTAATACGATTTCATAATCGGTACGACGAGATAGGCCGAATTTTAAATTACCGCCAAATACATCTCTACTTGCACTATGTTCGCCTTCGGGACTTGCAAATACTAGGTCATAATAAGCGACATTTGTGCCCGACATACTGCTAGTTTGTGTTATTGTTATGCTTTTTGATTCTGCCAAACCTTCTGGAATAAGTGTCGCATCAATGACATTAGACGACATATCTAGTAATTTCACAATAGTTACTTTAAGGGTGTTGCTGGTTTTTAATTCTGTATTCTCTAGGCTGGCTACAGATTGGGCTTTAATCTTGACTGTTCCCGTTCCAGAATAACCGCTTCCTACTTTCAAAATATTATCTTCAATAATGCAATAATTATTTTTTGTAGCATCAACCTTTTCTACTTCGCCTTCAACGATTGTATATTTTACCGCTCTTTGACTAGTGTAAGATGGCTTGAAGTCAATAAGCGAATCACGATAGGTATTTAGGTTGTACTCCGTACCAGCCTCAACAACAATTCCGGTATTTGAAGCCTCGCTAGTGAAATCTAGAGATTCAATCTTAACTTCTATATTTACACGAATCGTCTGCGATACATAGCCCTCTTTTGATTTGATTTGAATCTCGGAATTGCCAACTTGCAATGCGGTAAATTTCAAGGAGTAATTTCCGTCACCATCGGTAGATGCAATTTCCACATCAACACACTCATTGCCGTACCTTGAGCCGTACTTTGGAAGCACAATGCCTTTATCGATGTTTTTAGGAGCATCGACAGACACATTGACCAGTGTACTGCTACCCACAATCTCATTGTCGGCGTCAGTAAGCGTAAGGACAATATCGTTAGTATTGACCGTCATTTTCATCTTGGAATATGGGTCTTTATTACAAGCGGTAAAACCTAAAACTGCAAATATTAACACAAAAATTATACCGATTCGTTTTTTCATTTTCCTAAATCTACCCCGTTAATTTATTATTTTTGTTTTCGTGATATTTTATAACCAAAAACCAATTATAATTTATATTTTAAATTATATTTAAGTATTTTCACTAAATATATTATATAAATTAATAACATCTTAGTCAAATAAATAAGTGTAAATTTCGACACTTTTTGCAATAAAAATCGAAATCCAAAATTGTTTAAATTAAGTTCAAAAAAGGCATTGCCGAACAGTAAAAATTATGATACAATCATTAACAATTAGGAGCAAAAAAATGATAAATAGCAAGCAAAAGATATTGTCGTCACTTAGACGAGCAATAGATGGGTACAATTTAATAAATGACGGCGACAGGATTGCCGTAGGAGTTTCGGGCGGAAAGGATAGCCTTGTATTGCTTGAAGCACTCTTCAACTACTCGAAATTCGCACCATATTCTTTTTCCGTTGTGGGGATCACCATAGACACTTTCCCCAACACCGATTTTAGTAATGTGGAAGAATTTTGCAAGGCCCGTGGCATTGAATACAAAATTGTAAAAAGCGACATATATAAGATAGTTTTTGAAGAACGACAAGAGAAAAACCCTTGTAGTCTTTGTAGTAAATTGCGACGGGGAATGCTTAACACTACCGCACTGGAATTAGGATGCAATAAGTTGGCACTAGGCCACTCAATGGACGATGTGGTGCACACATATTTGCTAAGTATGTGCTACGAAGGGCGAATAAGTACGCTAGCACCGATGTCGTATCTTGACCGAACCGGGATGACCGTCATAAGACCGCTATATCTGACCGACGAACGAGATATAATCTCCGCTAGCCACGACTTGCCAATTGTAAAGAGCAACTGCCCAGCCGATAAACATACAAAACGCGAATATGTAAAGAGCATTGTGAAATTTATTCAGCAAGAAATTCCTTGCGTAAAAGACCGAATTTTTGGCGCAATAACCCACCCCGAGAGAGTTAATTTGCCACCGGAATTAATAATTAGAGACATCAAAAAAGACGACAATTAAAGCCGTCTTTTTATTTTTTGTACTTATTTTCAAATTTTCTTTTTGTCGCGAGTCCGCCACGAATGTGCTTCTCACTAAAATTCTTATCAAGCACCGCCTTTACTTGCTTGTAGAGTGCGTAATTTTCATGTTTTAGTCTGTTACTCACATCGTTATGAACCGTACTTTTTGAGATATTGAAGTGTTTTGCTGTTTTTCTTATGGTTGTTTTTTGGTCAAGAATGTAATGGGCGAATTCTTCCGCCCGCAATAGATTTGACATATTGTTTTATCCCCTTTCGGTGTTTTTAAAATAATATGTCGAATTTTTGCTATTTATGTCTAAAAACCAATAAAAAATCACAAAAAAGCGAACCCGTAATGGATTCGCATCAACAATTGCAAATTTATTTTCTAACTTTTCTATCTAGTAAGTCAACAATATCTTTAACTGTTTTTAAAGTTACTGCTTCTTCATCGTTAACAGAAACATTGAATTTATCTTCAACAGACATAAGCAACTCAACAACGTCAAGAGAGTCAGCGCCTAGGTCTTCAACAATTCTACTTTCTAATTTAATTTTATCAGCCTTAACATTTAGTTGTTCAGCCAAAATAGATTTAACTTTTTCAAACATTTTTAACACCTCACAAAAATTCTAATACGATTATAGCGGAAAAGTTATTTTTTTGTAAAGCGAATTTTGTTACTTTTTATTTATTTTCAAGGTCAAGATATCCTGCGGGGTCAATTTTCTTATCATTGTCTAATAATTCAAAGTGCAAGTGTCCACCTTCTTCAAGTTCTGCATAAGCACTGCACCCTACCGTACCTATGACATCGCCCTTCTTAATTTTTTCACCCTTAGACACCGCAATATTTTCACCTAGCGACGAGTATGTTGATTTTAGCCCGTTGTTGTGCTTAATCACTACATAGTTTCCTTTCAAATAATTACTCCCCACTTCCAACACTTGTCCGTCAAGCACCGAATACACATTACTCCCCACTTCTGCTACAAAATCCACTCCCATATGAGCCTCAAATTGATTAAGGGTTGCATTGTATTGCAATGCGGTGTTGCTATAAGATTTTGAAACGGTCGCATTTAGTACTGGCATAGTCATAACACTTGAAGTCATCGCCCCCGAATTGTCAATATTTATATTTGCATTACCACCACTCGTGGGGGTTGTATCTCCCCTTTCCCCCGATACTGCTAGTGCAATAATTAGGATAAGAGCCATCACACCTATCAACATTAAGTACCCATACTTTTTCAACACTAAAATTAACTTTTGTTTTTTTGTCATTATATGACCTCCTTTAAAATTTGTTATGAGAATGATTGCCAACAAAAATTGATTTTATACATAATTTCAAAAACAATTAACACTCGGAATTCCCAATATTACAACATCTTCTTCAATTACGATTTGCACACTCTTCCAGCCGTTCACCAAATTATTTTTAAAATGACAATCATACACTATATTGTCAAAAACCATATATTTATTGTCAATATGTATATTGTTGTTGTCAATAAATTTACATATATCAAGACCACTTAAATTAAGCTTAATCGCAATTCCTTCTAGATTTTCAACATCTAATTTGTCTAAGTTTTTGACATTTACTATTACGCTATTGCCATTAAACACGCCATCAATGTTAGAAGATTCTTTTTGGGGATATGTAAGTTGAATAGATAGGATATTATCAAATTGAGATAAAAACGAATTAACATCGTTATAATAAAAGCATTTTCTTGCAACCAATAATAACATTAAAAACACAACACACAACAACTTTTTCATAGCAAAATTATAGACAGAAAAAATGTAAAATATACAACTAAAAACTTAAAAATCACACAAAATAAAAGTATGAAAAAATTTATTATTTGTGTTTACATAATGAGCATTCTTATCTCCATATTCTCAATTAAAAATCATTACATTGTTGCAAATTTACAACCAGATTTTCAGCCAGAGATTATTGCCAATAATGAAGCCATAAACTACTTTGACATCATAAATAAACTCAAAAACAATGTGTCAGACGATTCGCTTAATTACGCTTTTAATCACGATAAAATCACAGAAGATTTAATTAATTTTAAGTCAAAATTAATTGATATAATTAATAATCACATAAAAAATAAGGAGTATTTTCTTGCAAAACAACTCCTTGATGAATATATTTATTTATACTCTTCCGACACTCAATTTTTGGCTCTCAATAACTTTCTAAATAGCCAAAATCAACAACATCTAGTTGAATATAATGGCGACATTGAACTTTTAAGTTTTGCCCCAATTGTAGCATACCCCGAGCAAGCCTTTAGTTCCAAGAATTCTTCAGCCAGCAACATTGACAACAACCATATAACCACATCGGAATTTAAAAAAATATTACATAGTCTTTACGAAAACAACTATGTAATCATATCTCCAAAAAGCGTATTTTACACATCCAATGGGCACCCATATAAGGGAAAAATACATCTTCCACGCAATAAAAAGCCTATCATTTTAATCCTTGAAGACGTGGCTTACAGCAAAAATCTCGGCGGTGTAGACAAACTCATTCTTGACAATGACGACAACATTGCAACATACACACCCAAAAGAGCCATCAATGAGAGAATTGGTCACGACAACGACTTCATAACAATCTTAAACAACTTTATTGCCGAGCACCCCACCTTTAGTTTTAATGACGCAAAAGCATTAGTTGTTGTGGATGGACACAATGGAATATTTGGCTACGACACCGCCAAAACAAATGCCACAAGCAAGTATCAAATTAAAAAAGCGACGGAAATAATTAACCGACTTGAAAATATGGGCTACACATTCGCTTCGCGTGGATACAACACTTCAATATCAAGCCCCTACATCAACTTTGCAAGTGGTATTAATTCGTGGCAAAATGGACCGAGCAAAATAATTAACAGTGATGTAAACATCTTCTTCTTAGGCGGTCAAATTGGCCCACAAATAGCCGATTTGAACAGTAAGTTGGACCTACTCAACACCTACCGCTACAACTTAATCATAAGCAACGATTTTAATCCAATATTCGACGAATTGAGCGAATTAGTACACCTAACCGCAAAACAAGTTAACGGCAATACTTTAAGGGAGAAAAGTGTCGAATTCAAACATCTTTTCGACTGTGAATTTGTATATGACCACTTAAATCGACCCATTGCATTTAACACATAAGATAAGCCATATTAAAGCAAAATATATTGCAACAAAAAAATCAGACTTTATATATCAAGCCTGATTTTATTATTATTTATACATATCTTTGTAAGCATTTTTAAAGTATTCAATGTCAAGGGCTTTTCTTACTTCTACGATAAAGTTACTTGCTGAAGTATTGTATGCTGAATTACTTATATCATCATAAAGCACATCAAATAACGACTTATTGCTACTAAGTTGAGTTTTTGTATTAAATAGGTCCGAAGCGGTAAGTGTGTTGATGTCGTTTACAACACTCTTTACATCGCCCGAATAGAATAGAATATGAACACCGTAGTCGGTAATAACCATATCACTCATATCACCTACTGAGCCAGTGTGATACATTTCTCTTGCTTTGTCTGCAAATGGCTTAACCATTTTGTCTTCAACATTTTCGTCAATATTTACAACATAAGCAAAGTCAGAATTCATAATTCCTTCGTCATCGTTGTAAACATATATCATATCGTTAAATAATTTTGCCTTTTCTGTTGCGTCAGCACCCCTGTTAACATAATTTGCAATTCTGTTGTACACATTTACTGCATTTGATGTGTAGGTTTCGCCATTCATTTCGTAAGTAACAACTGTACGATTTGCAATGTCTTTAACTAATTCATTGTATCGGGACTCTGAAATAAGCCCTTTCTCTAATTTTTTATCAAGTTCTTCAATTTGGGCAGTTTGTGAGTCACTGAATTTAAGTAAAATGTGACTTACATACACATATTCGCCAGAATGATGATAATACATTCCGCTTATGTCGTCGCCAGCCATTGCTTCGTGATATGCATCCATATCGTCTTTATATTCTGCTTCTTGAGTTGTGTATTCTTGCTTAAATGTTCTAACCACATCATCTAGAATGTCTTCATTTAAAACATATTTACCAATTGAGCTATCAAATGTGAAGTTGTAGTACTTATTGTACCAATCTTCAAATATTTCCATATATTTCGAGCGAGTATATAGATCTATCAATCTTTTTTCTTCGTTATGAAGAACAGTTGTTTCATCGGTGCTTACACCTTCTGCTTTTGCATTGTCTTGAAGTTGTTTTATATATCTTGTATATGCTTCTTTACTAACTTCTTCATCTCTTACTAATTGTACAAAGTGCTCTGGAGCAACACGTTTGTCATGAGTTCTACTAGCGCCATCTTTCAAAACTATTTTATCGTATTCTTCAATATATTCTAGTTGGGAAGAATATTCATCATAACTTGCTCTTAGTGACTCAACTTCTTCATCGTCAAGTTCGTCTTCGCTAAGATACTCCATACCCCACTCTTCAAATATCTCTTCTTCAAGTTCGTAGATGCTATCTTGCATACTATCGAATGCTTCCAATTTTGCGTCATTTTTATCAGCATCGGTAAATTCAACATCATAGTTAGGATTATCAAAATAATTGGTCTTAATGTATGTGTACAATATATCGGAGTTAATCATATTGCTCATCGCATAATTAACACCAGTTTCTGCATCAATTTGACCTTGGCTAACATAAGAATATGCGTAATTATAATAAGCATTAAGAAGGTCTTTCTTTGTATAGGTCTTCTTATAAGCGTCATACTCTGCCCCGTAACCGTCTTTTACACCAACTGTGGCAACTTTTTGGCTATAGTACTTATATTTGTTAATCTCGACCAAATTACAGCCGGCAAACATAAACACACTCAAAAACATCGCACACACTGTCAACAATATCTTTTTTGTTTTAGTTTTCACGAATTTTCTCCTAGTAAATAAAATTTTAGTCTTGCTTATTATACTATGTTAACAAGATTTTGGCAAGAAATTAATCGACTAATTAGCCACAAATTCTAAAAAGTTTATAATTAAATTGGCCACTTCATCCAAATTTAATTCTTTTGTCAAGGTAATTATTGGTTGATTTTTGGTTTCTAATACCAAATAATCGGAAAAATTTTCTAGTCCGTTAACAATTTTCTCACCAACTTGACTTAAAAATAATTGAACTTGCTTTGGCTTTAAGACAACTCTAAAAATCCCCGCCCTTTCACTCAAATTTTTAATAAGCGCGATTTTGCAAAGATTTAGGACTTCTTCCGCCACTTCACCGTAAATTTCCGATATATACGCAATTATTTGCAATAGTTTTAGTGCCGAGTCAATCTTACTTATTTTTAGATATGTCGACATTCTTTGATTGTAATCACTTATGTAATCGTTAGGGATATAGGCATTTAATGAAGTTTCAACTTTCACTTCGGTCTTTTGTTTTTCCGCTTCTCCCTTAATTTCACTTACGCTCTCGCTTAGAAGTTTTAAGTACATTGCATACCCGACTTTTTCGATGTGCCCGCTTTGTTCGGCTCCAAATATGCTCCCTGCACCGCGGATTTCCAAATCCCTAAGTGCTATTTTAAACCCGCTTCCCATGGCGGAGTATTCCGTAATGGCCTCAAGCCTTTTTAGTGCGGTGTCGGAAAGGATTTTCCCGCCGTCATATGTAAAATACGCATATGCTTGTTTGTCCGACCGTCCGACTCTCCCCTTTAACTGATATAGTTGAGATAACCCTAGCAAATCCGCATTTATTACAATCAAAGTATTTGCATTAGGAAGGTCAATTCCATTCTCAATAAGCGTGGTACTTACAAGAATTTGCGTGTCGGAATTGTATAACTTATATATTGCATTTTCTAGTTTTTCTTGCTCCATTTGACCATGAGCAATGTCTATAGCAACATCTGGAAACATATTGCGAACAACATTAGAAAATTCGTATATGCTTTCAACTTTATTGTACACTATGAGAACTTGTCCGCCACGACTTAGTTCGTTAGATATAGCACTTTTTAATATGTCGGGCGAATATTCACACACTTGCACTGCAGTAGGAATTCTCGATACTGGCGGAGTTTCTATAACACTTATGTCCCTAATCCCCGTTAGGCTCATATTAAGCGTCCGCGGGATTGGTGTGGCAGAAAGGGTCAAAACATTAATGTTCTTTTTAAGATTTTTTATTTTCTCCTTATCTCCAACTCCAAATTTTTGTTCTTCGTCAAGCACCAATAGTCCCAAATTTTTGAATTTGATTTTTGAATTCAAAAGTTTGTGAGTACCCACAACCAGATCGACATCTCCACTAGCCAGCCCGTCATAAATCTTATTTAATTCTTTAGTTGTTGTAAATCTATTAATTACAGCAATGCTTACGCCAAAATTTTTCATTCGCATCAAGGCTGTATTGTAATGTTGTTGTGACAAGATTGTTGTAGGACAAAGAAATGCGACTTGCCTACCCGCAAGGATTGTCTTAAACGCACATCTTATTGCGACTTCGGTTTTGCCAAACCCGACATCTCCGCACACGAGCCTATCCATAACCTTGCCCGACTCCATATCTTTTTTAATATCTTCTATCGCTTGCATTTGGTCGGCAGTTTCTTCGTACCCAAAACTCTCTTCAAACTCAGCCATCACTTCGTCGTCTTTTGGATATGTATATCCCACCAAAGAATTACGCTCGGCATACAAATTTTTCAAGTCAAAGGCAAGTTGTTTTACGGTGGCTCTAACTTTCTCTTTCGCCTTTAAGAATTCTGTTCCGCCAAGTTTGTTAAGTGCGGGAGTGTCACCACCAATGTACTTGTCAATCAAATCAATATTTTCTACAGGCAAATACAATCGGTCGTTATTTTTATATTCTATAATAACATAATCTCTTTTTGATAACGACAATTTTAAGCACTCAACCCCTAGGCATTTGCCAATACCGTGGGTAGAATGCACCACAAAGTCACCACTTTCTGGCAGAAACCCATTAAATGATTGCGATTCGCCTTTTTTAAGAATCGGTTTTGTTTTTCCAAAAATATACAGATTTGAAAGTACAAAAATCTTCTCAACTTCCAAGTTGATACTCATTCCACTTGCCCTAGTTATAATATTTACGCTATGTGGAATTACGCCAAAGCCATTCCCCACAATATTAAAATTAATCTTCTCTTGGGTAAACAAGTCGGCAAGTTTTTGCGAATTATTTTTATCTTTTCCATACACCACAATCGTGTAGTTTTTTAATTGCAACTGAGCAATCTCTTGCACCAGTAACTTTAAATTTCCAATATAATTAGTCAAAGGAATTGTCTTTACATTAAAGACTTTTGTAGGTGTAAAAAGCCTATTTTGATTGATTATATATTGATACCCTACAACAGGCAAATCTTTAAAATCGACCGCACTAGACAACAAATAATTATTGGGCTTAATAAAGTTTTCCTTTATTGAAGAATTGTGATTTTTAACTTCTTCTTCTATATAATTATATATAGTTTTGGTATCTGCAATGCCCACAACAAAGTTGTCAAGATAGTCAATTATGGACGAATTTATATTGTCAAAAAATTGTGCACACCACAAAATATTGCCCAATTTACTATTGTACATTTCCAATTGTTCTAATATTTGTTCATCTTTAATATCCCAATCAAGAACATTTATATCACTAAACCACTCCACTGGATATATGTAATAAGAATCGACGCTATTAATGTTGCTCAAAGTTTCCCTATCGTAAATCTTAATGCTTTCGATGGTGTCATAATCAAAATACACCCTAACGCCTTCACGATTAAAACATATATCGGCCATATCGCCTTTTACAACAAACTGGTTAGTCGTGGGGCTATCGCTTCTACTCAAGCCCATTCTTATAAGTTGGCTTTTTAGGTCATCCATAGTGACAACTTGCCCTACTTCAACCGTAAATGTCTTGCCACTTATGTAATCCACACTCGGCAACTTATACAACAAAAACATAGGGTTTACAATTACGGCATCCACTTGTTTTTGCAATATTTTTGCTAAGACTTCAACAACTTTTGCGTTGTAGTCGCACTGGAATGGACTAAGTTTGAAGTCCAATTTGTCCATAAGCATTTCCACTCTATAGCCACTTTCCAATAGTTTTTCTTTTATTCCCACCGCTTCCTTTATGTCGGCAGTAACAAAAAAAAGACTCTTACCGCTCTCTTTTAAAAGGGTAAGTTTTGCGTCTTTTTCACAGCCAAAAACTGTAATTTTTTCGCCTAGTTTTATTGAGTTGAAAAGAGTAGTAACAATACTACTTTTATCTAAAAATTTGTCAATCATAGTTTAAATTTGTTAACATCTATACTTTCGACTTTCCCGTCGCTTTTAATATATTCTTTCAAAACACCATTTAGTTTTGGCAAAGACTCTTCAATTTTTGATAAATTTTCCTTGTTAATATGGGCTAACACATAGTCAATAATCGGAATTCGGTCATCTTTTCCAATCCCTACCCTAAGACGAGCAAATTTCTCACTGCCTAGGCTACTCACAATGCTTCTCATCCCGTTATGAGTCCCCGCACTGCCCTGTTTTCTAAATCTCAAGGTCCCGCACGGTAAATCGGCATCATCATATATAATAACCAATTTTTCTAGCGGTAATTTTAATTGATTAACCACTTGACTTACACTTATTCCGCTAGCATTCATATATGTGGTGGGCTTCATCAAGATGACTTTTTGCCCTTCTATCATTCCTTCCCCGACCAACGCATTGTACTTCTTCTTTGTAAATTCGATGTTGTTCATTTCGGCAAAATAATCTATACTTTTAAAACCAACATTGTGATATGTGTTGTCGTATTTTTTCTCTGGGTTTCCAAGCCCCACTATTACTATCATTTGTTCTCCTTTAGCCTTGTGCCCTTTCTTATTGTTTTATTCTCAATTGTTAAATTGCTCGATATATAGCAATTTTTTCGGATGGTCGCGTTATTTAGGTAGCAATATGGCAAAATATATACATTGTCTTCAATTTTACTATTTGTAAGGTTGCTATTTGCTATACAACAATCACTCCCCACCGCACAATTTTCTATAATGTTATTTTCTTTTAATATTGTATTTTCTCCAATAACGGTGTTGCCTTTTAGGACATTGCCACTAAAAATCATCGTTTTAGGTGCAATTTCAACTTGTGCGTCAATACGCACATTGCCCAAAATCTCCACGCCATTTGCCGAGTGTTGATTTATTATCCGATTTTGCAAAATTCCTTCCGCTTTTTTCAAGTCTTTCTGGCTACTTACCATAAGCATTTCTTCATCATCAAGTGGCAAAAATGCGTCAAACATCACTTTTTTTGCGGTCCTAACATATTCCGCTTTGAAAGCAAAACCGCCATTAAACTTACACGCGTTAATGTCCTTCACTAGCGAATATTCCATAATTTTAAGTATGGTGGGAGTGGTGATTAGCGGAGTGAAAGAAAACAAAACGACAACGAATTTAGAATTAACTAGTCGTGGTCTTAAAAACTCTATTAGGTCACTGCCGTCATAGTCGAACTCCACATACGGAATGCCTTTTAACGAACGCTTCACCCACTCAGTCATTGAAAGCCCGCAAGCCACTGCATCGTGCTTAACCCCCAAATAATCCACGTTAAGCAAATACACGATTACGCTATCATTTTTTACGGTTTTTAATTTTTCTGTTTCTAGTAGTGTTTGCATTTTTTCTCCTTAATTCGGCAAAGAAATCCGACAAAATGCTTGAGCATTCTTCTTCCATCACTCCCCCAACAAGTTGGCACGAATGATTGAAATTAAAGTGCTCACTCAATTCCAAAATGCTATATTTTTTGTCAAACGCCCCAAAATATATGGTTTTGACTCTTGCTGATAAAAGTGCACCATAACACATTATGCAAGGCTCTTTTGTGACATATACTTCCGCTTCTTCTAGCCTAAAATCCCGCACTTTTTTGCACGCCTTGTGTATGGCAAGCACTTCCGCATGGCAAAGTGGGTCTTTGAGTTTGTTCTTTTTATTGTATGCCTTTGCCACGACTTTGCCGTCAAGCACAATCACTGCGCCTACCGGTATATCGCCATTTTTGTATGCTTTTTTGCTTAGGTCAATTGCCATTTGCATAAATTTAGGTTCCATTAAATAAATCCCCACACAAATGTAAAAATCGTAACCAGCCCGCCCAAAAACAAGGTACAAACTAGAAAAATATTGTCTTTAAAATTAGGTTTGTACACTTCCTTTTGCTTGGGCATAACCATTTCGATGGGGCTTTTCATCTCTTCATAATTAAGATTAATCATAGTGTTATTTTCTAACATTTCGTGAATAATTCGGTTTTTATCTACCGCAACCGGCTTGTCGCTAATATTTACATCCTTATCGTATACTCTTTCAATTGCCCTATTCACTTTCCTTAAAATAGATTGCTTATATAGGGCAAGCACAAGATAAAATAGCAAAATTGCAATGACGCATAACGCTATGAAGCAAATAATACATATAAGCCATAGGTCAAGTTCGCCAAGTCGTGCCAGCCAATCGGTATATCCGCCAAGGAACCACCCGTTAGCAACGGCAAACTCCAAATATATTGCAATAAAGTTATTGACAAAGTGCATTATTACAGACACCCAAATATTTTTTGCGACCACCGAGCAAAAACCCATAATTAGCCCCAAAACTGTAGCGTACGCCACTTGCCCGATATTTAGGTGAATAAGCCCAAAGCAAATGGACGAAATCACGATTGCTCTATAAAATCCCGAGTGCTTTGTGCCTTGCAGTAGCAACCCACGATGCAAAAATTCTTCACAAAGTGCGGGCAAAATTGCGACCAAAAGGACATTTAAAAAGAATGAGCCTATGCCATAGTCACTCTCAACCACTTCGCCGAAATAAAAGGGAGTATGATAGCCCGTAAAGTCCACAATCCCGCCAAAAATTGACGACACAACAAGATTGATAAAGAATAGCACCACGCCAAGTGCAAGGCTTGTAAGCACAACCGAGAATGTAGGTTTGTAAAAATTGCAAGTTTTGAACACTTGCTTAGGTGTGACTCTTAGAAACAACATATATAGTGTAAATGGAATAAGGAACATTATCCCTATTTGAATAATCGATGTGAAAAGTATGTCGTTCCAAGGGGCTTTGACCCCGTCTAGAAGTCCTAGCGATGAAATAATTCTCACGCCACAAAATAGCATTAGGGAGATAAAATAAATTAGATAGGTCTTAAAAATAGACTTTTTGCTTTGTTCTTGCATAGCCCCTCCTATATTGAATTAAAAAGCCAGATAATTATAGCAACAACCCAAGCACTATAGCAATAAAACTTTTCGTCGATGCTAAACGAATTTAAATACGCTTTGAAGCCCAATTTTTCGTGTTTTTCTTCTATTATTATATTATTGTCAGTCACAACAAATTCAAGATTGCCCGAATTCTTTTTTGACAAATATCTCATAAGTACAAATAGCCCGAAGATTGCCCCGGCTCCAGCCACCGCTAGTCCGATGCCTGCCATAAAGCCACCGAAAGTTAATGAAAATCCGTTCAAAAATCCGCCGACTCCAAAATACGACATTAGGATTACTGCAAGGTTATTTAGGAAGTGGAAGAGTATGGGATAAAACACATTTTTTGTGTAATAGCAAATTAGGCTTAGTACAAAACCCAAGATGATTTGATAGAATGTTTGGGCTATACTTCCGTGCATTATAAAGAATGCTAGTGCCGATATGGTGATTGCAACAATCGGTTTTGCTCTATCGCTTGTGCCTTTTAAAATCATTCCCCTAAATATAATTTCTTCAGCGACTGCTGGGATTAGGCAATATATAAATACGCCAATAATTAACTGCCACCAGTTGTTCATTGCAAAACTCACCGAGCCCGACGCGTCAATGCCAATTTTACTAAGTGCAGAGTAAAGCATATTTATAATTGGGAAAAATCCCACAATAGTCACCGCCAGCATTGTCACAATAAGGCCAAAGTATTTGTAATCAAGTCGCCAACTAAAATTGGTCGCCGTCTTCAAATCAATATTGTTTTTCTTGTGATAAATGATAATAAACGCAATAAAAAGTGCGGGCATAATCACCGCCATCAATAGGCCATAAATAATCTCATAAAGGGATTGTCCAATAAGTTTTTTTAGCAATATCAACGCAATAAAAAACACATAAAAAACAAGTGGTGCTAGTACATTTAGTAGTATCACATAAAAAAATGATTTATTGGAATCCATAACATTGTAGTTATATCTTATATTTTCATTATTCTTTCTCATATGTTTATTATATAATATTTAAAAAATAAAAGCAAGCCTTGAAAATTTAAAAAAACACATATAATGCAAATATGTGTTTTATTTTTTATTATCTACTATTTTTTGACGCAAAAATGTTATCGCAAATCGTTTTTGGACAACTTTATTTTCACAAAATGTTCCCCTTCTCCGTCATAATAACTCACAATGCACGAGTCACCGTATTTAAACTTATATAGTTCGTTTTTCAAATCCGCAGTGTTATTAATCACTTTGTTATTGAATTTTGTAATCACGCACCCAGCCACGAGTGGCGAGTCTTTTAGCGGGCTATTGTCGGCAATATCTAGCACATAAAATCCCCTATTTATATCCGTTTGCTTCAAATAGTTGGCTATTTCTCCATCAAACCCGTATGTGCCAAGATATGGCGTTTCGTATTTTGTTTTGCTTGCCACAATGCTATCTACAAGCGTGGAAAATGTTCTGCTAGGAATGGCAAATCCTATCCCTTCACCGCCCGAAATTTTTAGGGTGTTTATGCCCACAATCTCGCCATTTAGGTTGAGTAGTGGCCCACCGCTATTGCCCGGATTAAGGCTTGCGTCGTGCTGGATAAGATTTTGCATATAACTCTCGCCATAATCAGTTTCGACCTTTAAAGTCCTATTGAGAGCACTTACGATTCCTTTGGTGAAGGAGTGTTTTAGGACAAGGCTTAGCGGAGTTCCGACTGCTACAACATCTTCGCCTACATTAAGGTTCTCGTCACTCGACAAAGGCAAATACGGAATTGATATATCCGCCTTTATAATAGCAAGGTCTTGGATTGTGTCTTCCCAAATCGTGCTAGCATTTCCTATGTCACCATTCGACAAATACACATTAATGGATTCCGCACCATTTATGACATGCGAATTGGTGATAATTATTCCGCCTTCCCTTACGCAAGCACCTGCCCCAACACTAGTGCCCGACGGAGAACTTGCACTTATTCCCACTATTGCGGGAGTGACCGACTCAGCAAGGTCGGATGTGCTTGAATACATTTTACTTGATATTAGGACTTCATTTAACCCTTGTCCCGACGGGGTGTATTTTGAAATGTGACTGGTGGAACATCCCGACAACACAAATAGCGACAACACAAAAAAAGACGCAAACTTCTTCATAATTACTCCTATGTAATTAGTTTGCATCTTTTAATCAAATTTATGTCTATTATTTTCATCAAGAAGTACAATTTCCGACTATTTTAAAGAATACACGTGGCTCAAATAATGTGCGGGAGCGACATCGATTTTGATATGAACCCCTTCGATTATGCCATAGTTAAACAGATATTCGCACACCGTGTTGTACGCAATTTCGGGTGTGTTGTTTTCTTCGCTTAGGTGGGCAAGGACGATTTGTTTTGTGCCATTGCCGACAAGTTTTTTTATTGCTTCGGCACATAGTTTGTTGCTAAGGTGCCCGCTTTTGCCCAAAATTCGTTGTTTTAGAAAATACGAATAATTGGGGTTATTTAATAGCATTTTTTCGTCGTGATTGGATTCTAGTATGACCACTCTACTGCCTATAAGGTTAGAAATAATCTCGTCGTCTATATGGCCTAGGTCGGTGGCAATACTTATTCGCTTGCCGTCATCGTCAAATGTATAGCCCACACAACTTATGGCATCGTGCGGAACTTTGAATGCTCTTACGAAGATATTGTCTATTTTGAAAGGCATATCCACAAATGTGTATATGTGGCTCACATCAACCTTGCCGAGTTTTGCCACGACCCTATCGTATCCGTCGATGTGACAATACAACGGCACGCCATATTTTCTCATAAATGCACCTATATTTTTGGTGTGGTCGATGTGCTCGTGAGTATTTAAAATGGCAGTAATCTCGTGCGGAGAAATGCCAAGCATATTAAGTTTTTCTTCTAGTTCGCTTATTGCAATGCCCACATCGACCAATATTTTTGTTTGGTCATTATATACAAGAATGCAGTTGCCTTTTGACGAACTTGCTAGTGTAACTACTTTCATCTTTTGTCCTTTTGCAATATATAATATCACAAAAACAATCATTTTCAAAACATTTAATCCATTCTTTTGATTATAACTTTGCCGTCAATCCAACTACTAAAAAAGCCTTGCATTCCGTACCCCAAATGCTTCTCAAATTCGCCCGATAAATCGTCTGGTGTGGCATTGGAAAACTCGTAGTCGCTATAATATTTTTTTAGAATTGTAAGGAATTTATCTTCGCCCACATTTTCGCGAAGGCTCTCAAACAAAAGTGCACCTTTAACATATGCCATATACACATATTCTGGCTCGGTGTTGTACTCATTAAGGCTTCTATTCATCGTAGTATCCACACTTCCCAAAACTTTTGTATATACTTCCACAAAATTCACATACGAATTGGTCGTATTTTTCATAATTTGGTCAAAATCCACGCCATAACTAGGATTGTACTTATAGAATAATGCTGTGGAGTAATCAGTTAGTCCTTCGTCTAGCCACCCGTAGTCAAACTCGTTATTCCCCACTACCCCATACCACCACTGGTGTGCGGTTTCGTGAATAATTACATTAACATAGTCGTTGTAATCGCTTACGCTGTCACTTATAAGCACCAAATTAGGAAATTCCATTCCGCCGTGAATAAAATTTGATTTGACAACCGAGTATGACTTGTAAGGATAGTCGCCAAAGAGCCTATTGAATGTGCTAATGCTATCCACCGCCGATTGCAGGCTTTGACTAAAATTATCATCGTCATAGTAATAATATTTTATGTCCACATCACCACACTTCGCTTGTGCCACACTAAATTTGTCCGACAATACAAACGCAAAATCTCGCACCACTTTGGCTGTAATCTCATAAGTGGTCACATCATTTGCTTGCGACTGGGATTGTTCGTCGCCAGTATGGGCAAGAGTTAGACTTGTTGGGACTGTGATATTTACATAATAATTAGCGACATCGCTATAAAAGGGGTCGCCATTGGAATGATAACTATCTAGATTCCACTCCCCGTCATACACTGCCACAATAGGGTAAAAATTTGCAACATTTATAGTGTTGTCCCCATAGCCGAATCGATGCAAACAATTAGGAATCGTCACCACATAATTTAGGTTAATCTCCACCCTATCTAATGGTGCCAATCCACCCACTTCCACCGCCAAAATGTCATAATCTTGTCCGCTAATCACGGGCGACTGAGCATTTCCGTCAACAGAAAGGCTATTGATTTTTATATTTCCTTCACTAAATCCATTCGGATATGCCTTAGCCGAATTTAACGAACTCACTGGGGAGTTGGTTGCACCGTAAGAGAAGTTGTTGGCATACAAATGCAAATATATTTTATCAAAATTGATGTCGCTGGAATTGATATAATCAATAGTTTGATTTACATTAAGCGAGTAATTATCGTAGTTAATGTCCATATAATAATTTGTAAGATTTTTACTCTTTTTTTCAATCTTTCTTTCAAGCGATGTGGAACATCCCGTAAAAGACAAGACCGATACACACACCACTAAAAAAAGAGTTGTAAATTTTTTCATATTTTCACCACCTTTGAGATAAAGTCAAAATATTTATATTTACAACCCTTGTAGATTATTCTTAATAGTATTGTTTTACAATTGAACCTTCATCATTGTTTCGTTTTATGACAATGATTCTATTGTTAATGTAGTTTTGCATTTTTTCCACGTGACTTATGAAGCCCACTGTAAACTTCAACTTAACAAGTGCATCAAGACTTGAAAGCACAGTTTCAATGTACTCGTCACTTAGGCTTCCAAAACCTTCATCTATAAAGAAGAAATTCATCTTCTTATTGTTGTTGATTGCTATACTTTGTGAAATTCCTAGCGCAAGACTTAACGAGATTATAAATCTTTCACCACCGCTTAGAGTTTTTACACTCCTTGAAATTCCGCCGTTGAAATTGTCAACAACATGGAACTCCCCAGTATACTTCAACATATATTTTCCCTTGCTTATATTGTATACAAATTTGTTGCTAAATTGAGTAACAAGTTGCATATATTCTTCACTCACATAATCAAGCAATTTACCATTGGCCGTAAGTCGGCTCAATTCATTAACATTTGCAAGTTGTTTTTCAACAACCGCCTTTTGCTCTTTTATTTGACCCACTTTTATAATATTGTCTTTCATTTGAGAGATAAATTGATTACAAAGTGCAATGTTAACAGAATAATCCTTTTCCTTATTCTCAAGCATTCTAATATTTTCCATAGCAAGTTGAATTGTTTTTATATCAACATTTTCATTTTTTAGCGTATTTTTCAATTCGCTTATTTGTGCTTCAAGCACATTTACATTGTTGTTGTATGCTGATATTTTCTCTTCAACCTTTTCAATCATATCATTAGCAATTATGGAGTTATTGTCAAAATCTTTTGAGTTTTTGTCAAAATGTATACCTAATTTGTTAATTTCTTTACTTATTTCTGACAAATTCTTTTTTAGGTTTTCAAGTTGAACAGTTCCAACTTCAATAGATACAACAAGTTCATTTTTGTTGTTTATCAATTCGGATTTGTATTTTGAATACTCTTCCAATTCATTAGAGTTTTTCTCTAAAGATTGTGACAAGGTCTCATATTGAGAAATGTCTTTTAACGATTTTATTTCACTATCGTTAATTTTTATCTTTGTATTAAGTTCTCTTAATTGTTGTCTAAGATTGCTTAAGTGTTGAGATTTTTCTTCAATTTTAGCAGTGCAAATTGCAATATTGTTTTTGCAATCGTTCACGCTAGCAAGTGATTTTGCAAGCACCTTTTTGTATTCCAAATTGGTACTTTCTAGATTCTCTTGAAGTTTGTCAATGTCATCACTATATGCAAGTAGCGCCTTATAATCATTCTCCAAATTTATAATTGAACTTCTGGATTTGTTTTCATAATCCAAAATATTGTCAAGCAATTCATTTACTTCTTTATGAATTTGGAATTGATACACTTCTTGCAATGAATCGGGCGTAATGATGTTCTTTAGATAATTTAGATAATCCACAAAATTTTCTATCGTCTTAACAGTTTTTACTTCTTTCAATCTAGACAATATGTCGTCGTTTGCCTCAATCGACTTTGTAAGTTTTGCCGATGTAAGTTGTTGTTCTTCGTTGGATTTTTTGTAAGCAATAAGGCTTTCTTTTAGTTCCGCAATGTTTTGCGATACTGTTTCTATCTCGGCTTCCATTAATTCTTTTGAATCGTCAAGCACTTGCTTATTGGTAATCAATCTTTGATGCTTTTCAACATCTTGATTAATCAAATTAAGGTTTGCTTTTATGTTTTTTAACGACTCGGTTACTATTGAGATATTGCTATCGGTTTCCTTTAATTTTTCGTCATTGGATAGTAGCAAATTCTTATCTGCCAAAAGGTCGTCGGTAATATCGGCAATTTCACGCTCTAGCACAACTTGTTTTGTGTGAAGAGTGTCATACTCGCCATATTTTTTAGTGTATTCAAGGCTTCGCTTTAAGTCGGCAATCTCTTTTTCTTCCGATTTTAAAACCGACATTTTGTACTTTAAATCGGACAACTTTGTACTAATTTCGTAGTCCTTTTTCAAAACTTCTAGTTGGTCTTTTGCTTCTTTTAGTGCTTCGCCTGTTACATTTAATAGACGCTGATTTTCATTAAGATTGGTCCTTAGTCCTTCCAAATTTTCATCACTAACATTGGCATAATTAGATAATTTATCATCAATGTTCATTTTGTTAAGATTGGCCATATCTTTATAATGTTTTATTTTCTCTTGCAACTCACTGCCAAACATCTCAAGATTGAAAAGTTTTGCAATTGTCTTTTTCCTATTTGCAGGAGTGTCGCTAAGAAATCTGTCAAACTCTCCTTGTGGCAATGCTATACATCTTTGGAATTCCTTTTTGCCGATTCCAACAATTGACAATATTGTTTCATTAACTTGCTCCGGCTGTTCGGCAAGCACTTTGTTTTTTGCATCCATTAGTATTGCGTCGCTCTTAATCCCGCTCTTTCTTACAACAAAATCACGCTTAACAAAATACTCTTTTTCTCCGTCGTTGTCATCGACCATAAATCTAAAATAAATGTGTGCATTTGTACAATTTACATTTATAATGTTAGGAATAATCTCTCTATCGGATGAGCCATAAAGTGCGATTATAATAGCGTCCAAAATTGTTGTTTTCCCGCTTCCCGTTTCACCAAATACGCCAAAAATTTTACCTTCAGTAAGTTTATCAAAACATATTTCTTGTTCGGCAACATAACTATTGATTCCTTGAATTTTCAAATTAATCGGTTTCATACATAGCCTCCCCCATCAATTGCAAAAATAACTCCTTAACTTCGGCATCTGGCTCTTTGCCAGTAACATCTTTCACATACTTGTCGAAGAGTTCGCTATTAGTAAGGTCTTTTTTGCTTTCATATGATGTATTTTCAAGCAATTCCTTGTTAACTACGCTAAATGTAATCAAATTCTTGTTGCGAGCCCGTAAATTTTTCAATGTTTCGTAGTCTACGCCTTTTGAGTTGTGCAAAATTGCCTTTACATAATCGTCTTTTACGACTTGGCAAAACTTGTCTATTTCTTCAATGCTGTCGGACTCAAAAATATCCATTTTCTTGCATTTTAGTTGAACCGGCTCAATCACCGCTTCTTGTCCAACATGCAAGTCTGCAATGATGACATACTTGTCCGTATCCATATTCTCGGCAAAAGTCGTATTTATTATTGCCCCCGAATAAAACTCATTCCTTGTTTTGTTAAGCCTTACCATTGTGTGGACATGTCCAAGTGCCACATAATCAGCATTTACATTAAGCGTATTTTCATCGACATACGAAATATTGCTTGTTATGGTACTATATTCCATTGATTCAATAGCGGTCAAATCCTTTCCATAAGTAAGCACGTGGCCCGTCAAAATATTAATAGACTTATCACTAAATTTCTTAACTGCGGGCTCAATCCACTCTTTAACCTTGTCGTTAATGTTGTCGCCTTCGTGCTTGATTTCGTTGTATCGATAATATGTAGGGTATGGCAAACACGCAACAACCGCTTCTTCACCTTGCTTCGTCTTAAACTTTATGTACCCCACTCCGCACTCGGTAGGATATATATTCTTTGTCTTGAATGCGGTCTTATTGATAGCAATATTGTGGATATCGCCCACCAAATATATGTTAAATTTGCTCGCAAAAACTCCCGCATTTGACAATCTTTTGGGGTCGTCGTGGTTGCCCGAAACAACAACTACCGCGGTGTTGCCATCGTTGGAAAGTTCGCTAATCGTCTTATAAAATAAATTCTCCGCTTCACTTGACGGAACATAATTGTCGTAAATGTCGCCAGCGATAATCACCATATCAACTTGCTTTTCTTTTGCGATATTTACAATTTGGCCAAGCACATCTCTCAATTCTTCGGTTCGGTCAAGGTCGTCGGTTTTCTTACCTAAATGCCAATCGGCAGTGTGTAAAATTCTCATATTTAATCTCCATTTTTCCTTGACTACATTATAGCATAATACGGCGTCTAATTAAAAACGATTTTACAACACTAAGAAATATTTATTTTTATATAAATATTATTTTTTACGAGCGGTTTTTCCATAAAAACTTTTTTGTTAATAAATTTGTTTACGAAAATAAAATTTTTAAGACAAATCCTAGCAAAATTACATAACAACAATTAATCTTTATTGCAATAATTATTGAAAATTAGATTTATCATATCTGTACGACTCTTAATCAGTCTAATCATACACTCCTTGTCAGCCATCGAGTTTTTTAGCGTCAAAAGTTTAAGAATTCGGTCAAGAATTTCAAGTTCGCACTTGCAATAATCACAACATCTGTCATTAAAATCATCTTCGCAGTGCCTTGGTTTTTCGGGCTTTTTGTCGCATGGTGGACGCATTACATCTTCGCAATATCTATAGTCCAGCCCGCCACGACAACAACAAGCGGTTGTCACTTTGTCTTGGATTGTGCGATTGACAAAATCATAGCACTTAGTAAAATTTTCGTCAGTTTTGCCCAGCCACTTGAAAAATTCTTCACAATTATCCAAAAGCGAATATATTTCTTTCAACTCCGCAATTTGCCTATATTCGCCCACTTCACACACTTTTACCTCCCTATCATATTCGCTATTCATTGCGGATATAATCTCACTAGTGGGCAACAACTCGTCATTATACTCCATCTAAATTCCCCTTAAAGTATATGTATGAAAAGCCACAAAAAAAGATTACAACCATATGTTGCAATCTTTTTTAATCCATCGCATAATTGGACAGTTTTACATTTCCAAAATCTACTTTATCTAAAACCCATTATGTCAACCATATTTATGCAATGATACCAATAATTCTTTATATTTTCAATAAACTTTTCTATCTTCAAGCGCTTTCGTTAATGTTACTTCGTCGGCATATTGCAAGTCACTACCCATCTGGATACCTTGTGCAAGACGACTTACTTTGACCCCGAGTGTTTTTAGGATTTTTGCAATGTAATTTGCGGTGACTTCACCCTCAACATCAGGATTGGTCGCTAAAATCACTTCGTTAATTCCGCCAGCATTAATTCTATCCAATAGTTCTTTAATTCTTATATCGTTAGGACCCCTATTGTCCAGCGGACTTATTGTTCCATGCAAAACATGATAAAGACACTTAAAATTGCGGGCTTTTTCTAGTGCGATAACATCTTTGGGGTCTTTTACGACACACACAATGTCGGAGTGTCTAGTAGAACAAATATCACACACTTCCATATCGGTAAAATTTCCACACACTTTGCAATAATGCACATTTGTCTTTACATCTTTTAGACTATTTGCCATAAAATCAACTTCGTCTTGCGACAAATTAATCACCGAATAAGCATATCTCTCGGCGGTCTTTTGTCCGACCCCTGGGAGCATTGTGAAAGCATTGATAAGTTTTTGCATACTTCCAATGTTATTCGCCATTAAAATAAACCCCCTAAACCATCGCCTTTTAGAGAATTAGACAATTCATCGGCTTTTGCAAATGCTTCATTAAACGATGCCATAAGTAGGTCTTCAAGCATTTCGATGTCGTCTGGGTCAACCGCTTCGGGTTTAATGCTAATTGACTTCACATTTTTGTGACCATCAACAACCACTGTGACCATTCCGCTTGCCGAGCCCGTTAACTCAGCGTTGTTAAGTTCTTCTTCCGCCTTTTCCATTTTTTCTTGCATTTGCTTTTGCATTCTTTGTGCTTGAGCCATAAGGCTTTGCATATTTCCGCCACCAAATCCTTTATACATAATTAATTCTCTCCTTCTATTATTTCTAATTTATTGCCAAATTCTTTCTTTAAAAACTCAATCAAATTAAACTCTTTTTCTTTTTTTAATTCGACAATCTTTAATTTGATTCGTTTGTCTATACTATTTAAAATATTCTCCACATCATCTTTATGTTGATATAGTATTTTGTATTCTTCTTCGTATGCGGAAAGCGACAAAACATTGTCTAACATTTCGTGTTTTATTTTCTCACACATTACATACAACTGAAATTCGTTGGATGTCCTTAGTTTAATAAGAAACTTCCCCCAAATCTCTTTTTCGTCAAAAAAATTTAGTTTTGGTTCTACCAAAATCTCCGGGTCACGAGTTACATTAAGTGCCTTCGGGCCACGACTTGCAAGTTGTCGCTCCAACTCTTCAACCCTTTTCTCTAGACGAGCAATCTCACTTTTATCTTCTACAAGCAGTCCAAGTACTGCAATTTCAAACAACGAGCGTGGATTTTGGGTGTATCGGAAAGATTGTTCCAAAGCCCCCAATGTGCTCATAACCTTTAGAACATAATCATTGTCTGCCGACTTAGAAACTTCCTCAAGTTCACCCAAAATTGACACTGGATATTTAAGTATTTCCGCATAATTTTTGCAAGTTTTCACCACCGCAATATCTCTAAAATATCCCACCAAGTCTTTTGATAGTTGGCTCAAATTTTTGCCACTTTTTGCAATGTCGTTGATTTGTGACAACACATCCGCCGAACTACGGTCAATTATTGCTTTTGCAAGGTTATTTAAGACCACATTATCGGTAGTCCCCACCGCTTCTACGACGGATGAATATGTTACATTCCTATCGGTGTACGCCACGCACATATCGGCAATTGAAAGACTATCTCTCACGCTACCTTGACCGAGTTTTGCTATAAGACTCACCGCTTCATCTTCATATTTTATTCCGCTATCTGCAAATATCTTTTTAATATGATTTTCAAGTGCTTCATTGCTTATAAGTTTAAAATCAAATCTCAAGCAACGGCTCAATATGGTCGCTGGAAGTTTTTGCACTTCGGTTGTACCCAAAATAAACACAACATATTCTGGCGGTTCTTCCAAAGTCTTTAGAAGAGCATTAAAAGCACTATCGGTAAGCATATGAACTTCGTCTATAATATATACTTTGTACTTGCCGTTTACTGGCGGATATTTCACCTTTTCTCGCAAGTCACGAATTTCTTCCACCCTATTGTTGCTCGCTGCATCGATTTCAACAATGTCCATATTGCTAGGGTCGGACATTATTTTGCAAACATCACACTTCCCGCAAGAACTACCATTAACTGGGCTTAAGCAGTTGATTGCTCGTGCAAATATTCTTGCGATACTCGTCTTTCCAGTTCCCCTAGTGCCGGTAAATAGATACGCATGGCTGATGGAGTTGTTTTTAATTTGATTAGTAAGTGATGTTGTAATGTGCTTTTGCTCCACCACTTCATCGAATGTGCTCGGGCGGTATTTTCTATATAGTGCAGTATATGACATCATTACTCTCCTTTTTTAAAATTGTGTAGTTTTACTTTTACACGACTTAGTGCGTTGTCTACGCTTTTGTAGTTTACATTAAGTTTTTCTATTATATCACAATAGGAATAGCCTGACAAATAAAGTTCGAGCACTTCCCTTTCAAATTCGCTAAGTTTGTCCGACATCATCTCGTCTAGTTCTCGCCTATCTTCTTCCAAAAGCACACTGCTCTCTGGGGACAATGTGTCACTAGGAATCCCAAGCACTTTGTCTTCACCAACACCCAGTTCAAGTTCGCCCTGATTGTTAAGGTTGTAGCGTTCGTTAAGCGGGGTGTTTTTTAAGTTGTGTGATTTTCGTACCGCATTAATGATTTGCTGTTCTACAAGTAGTGTAAGATAGGAATAGAAATTCCCCTTATGTTCATCAAAAGTATTGATTGCTTTTAAAAATCCCATCATACCTTCTTGTACAATATCGTCATTGTTTCCGTCATTAAGGTAGTACTTTTTGGCAATAAGTAGTATGTTGTGCTTGTATTTGCTATACAATTCATCAAGTGATTTGTTGTCGCCATCCTTTGCCGATTTGATTAATTCTAATTCATTCATTACTTTTTACCTTTTCTTTGGGTGTATGATTCGTACAATGCAATTCCCGTAGCCACGCTCACATTAAGCGAATTAACTTTACCCACCATATCGATGGTAAATACTCCGTCGCACAACTTTTTAGTAAGTGCGCTTACTCCACTTCCTTCGCTTCCCATAACAATAGCAACTGCGCCGGTAAGGTCGGTGCGAGCGATGTCTTGCCCACCAAGTTCGCAAGCATACACCCACACATTAAGACTTTTCAATTTCTTTATTGCGTCGTTTATATTTGTAACCTTTGCCACATTTACATAGTTTGTCGCTCCCGCACTGGTTTTTATAACCGTCTCGTTAACTCCGCAAGCACGATTTTTGCCGATTACAACACCATGCACCCCAAGGCAATCACACACTCTAATAATCGAGCCTAAGTTATGGGGGTCTTCCACTCCGTCCAAAATCAAAATAAATGGTGGTTCGCCTTTCGACCTTGCGTATTCTAAAATGTCGTCAAGTTGGCAATATTTAAAATCTTCCGTAACCGCAACAAGCCCTTGATGGTGTCCGGTAGCACTTTCGCGATTCAATATGTCGTTTGCAACAAATTGGATTTTGATTTTGTGTTCTTTCGCTAGCGATATTATGTCGTTAAACACCTTGTCTTTACAATTGTTGCTCGCATATATTTTCGCTATTTGCGTACCTGCCAAAATAGTTTCCCTTACAGGATTTCTGCCTTCAATTTTCATAATTCCACTCCGTAATTTAGTATTTCATTAAGTCTATCGATTTGCCCGCTAAGGTACAAGTAGCCAAGCACCGCTTCAAATCCGGTGGCACGGTGATATTCTTGCACACTGCTATTTTTTGCGACCGACTGCGTCTTGTAGTTTCTGCCACGCTTAAATACCGCCATCTCGTTGTCGGTGAAATGTGGGAGCAATTTTTCGATTGTATCGCTTTGGGATTTTGCTTTTACAAACTTTGTTGACTCCTTATGTAGTTCGCCACTTTTTTGGTCGCTACTTCGGACAATCAAATTTCTGATGTATAGCGAATACACCGCGTCACCCAAAAATGCCAATACTTGCGGATTTTTTAATCTCGCTTCTTCTTCACTTAAGTAATCAATTTCAAATAAATTTTTCATAATTCTCCTACTGATTGATTATATCACATCGTCCGTCATTAATAAAGCAAAATTCAACCACAAATCCCCAATTTTTTAATTACCACAACTTGAATACTTCCCCACAACATAAAAAAATTGCCATATACCCTAAAAATGAACATATGGCTTTTAAAACTAATTTTAAACTTTTGTATTTCTACTTTATTTATACTCAAACTCAAGTTCAGTTTTGCGGTCGTAGATTTCGCCCTGTGGAGTTTCATACATTGTAGTTGGTTTTTTCTTTCGTGCATAACAATAATTGCATTTATGCTTGCATGTGTCGTATCTGCC
>CAZNJK010000005.1:0-69952 GCA_964573405.1 uncultured Christensenella sp.
ATAACCTTAAAAGTGAAATTTTAGACACTTTTTACAAATTTATTAGACACTTGACTTATTTTGGAAATAGAAAAAACCCTTGCAAATAAAGGGCTTTTCAGGGGTCGATGTAACTCTAATCGGTTAAAAAAAGTAGCACATTATTTTGTGCTACTTGTCATTGGTGGACCATCAGAGATTCGAACTCTGGACCCACTGATTAAGAGTCAGTTGCTCTACCAACTGAGCTAATGGTCCAAAACTATGGTTATTATATATCATTACTGAAGGTTTGTCAACTATAATATTTACAAAAAATAAAAAAATGAAGTTTGTGCGGATTTTTTGCGAAATAGGTTGGGGATTTTGGAAATGACGATAAAAGTGCTGGGTGTGTTTTTGTGGTTTTGCTTTATGAACTATGAAATATTTGCTTGTAAAATGTGTGAATATTATTTTGAATTGACTGCAAATTTTGATATACTAAAAAAGACGAAAAAGGAGTTATTGATAATGCGAAAATTTGAAATTGTAAAAGAAGAATTTTTAAAATATGATAATGGAGATGTTAAGTTACCGGTAAGGGCAACGAAGCATAGCGTGGGCTATGATTTTTATTCGCCTATAGATTATACTTTAAAGCCTAACGAAACGAAACTGTTGTTTACTAATGTAAAGGCGATGTTTAATGAAGACGAAGGGCTAATTTTGGCGGTTACAAGCGGAATGGGTAAACGCGGTGTGATTTTGGCAAACGGAATAGGTGTGATTGAATGCGACTATTATGGAAACGAGAGTAATGACGGAAATTTGGGCTTTTTGTTGCACAATATTGGTGAGTTGGATTATGAAATAAAGGTCGGCGACAAGATAGGACAGGGCTTCTTTATAAAATACTACACAGTTGATGATGAAGAAGAAATCACCACCATTAGAAAAGGTGGATTTGGAAGCACAAACAAATAATTTAAGTAATAATTAGAAGGCTTGATAATTTATGAAGTGAACTATATGTGGTTTGCTTCATTTTTTTTATTAAGTTGGCTTGATGTCGGCTTATTGATTGAAATTTAAAAAATAATTTTATTGTGTGTTTTGGGTTGTGTGGTGTATAAATATACAAAATAATACATAGAAATACTCAAAGCGAATTATATAAAATCACACATTTTTTGTGTTGTGAATATAAAAGAATATGTGTAATTTTAATGAATTTATAATCGATGGGGCGGTGCTCCAATCTAATTTAAAGAAGATTAAGCGGTATGTGGGCAGGCAGACCAAAATATGTGCAGTCGTTAAGGCTGATGCGTATGGATTGGGGGTTAGAAATGTGTGCCCGATTATATCGGACGAAGTTGACTTTTATGCGGTGGTTAGTGTAAAAGAAGCAATGGAACTAAGGCTGATTGATGATAAAAAGCCCATACTCATACTCGGTGCATTCAATCTAGAATATGTAAATTGGTGTGCAAAAAACAACATTACAGTGGCAATATCAAATATTGATGAAGTGAGATATATAAATAAATATTGCAGTAGTTCGATTGATGTGCACATTAAGATTAATTCGGGAATGAATCGCTATGGTGTGAAGTCGGTTGTTTTGCTTCGTGAAATTTTGAAGGAGATAAAACGGGGACAGAAAATTAACATTACCGGAGCATATACGCACTTCGCAACAAAACTGGAAAACCTTGATTTTATCGACTATCAGTACGCTTTTTTCGAAAAGATGTTGAAGGAAATAAAAGTGAAAAATCTACTTGTTCACTGTGCAAATTCTTTTGTTGCAACTACCGACAAATTGAAACTATGCAATATGGTGCGGGTGGGATTTTCGATGTATTCCGACCATTATCAACGGCTAAAAATTGAAAATGTTCTTTCGGTTACCGCTAGGGTGCTTGCCATAAATTCGGTCAAAAGGGGTGAAAGTGTGGGGTATGACCGCACTCACATTGCGAAGCGGAATGAAAAAATTGCCATCGTGTCAATGGGCTACGCCGACGGATTTGCGAGAAACCTTAGCAATAATTTTAAAGTGCTTATTAATGGTCAATTCACGCCCGTTGTCGGCAATGTGTGCATGGACTGCTTTATGATAGATGTTACGGATATTAAGGGTGTGTTTGTGGGGTCGCAAGTCACTATTTTGGGTGAAAATGCGGACAAAAAAATAACGCTCGAAGATTACGCGAAAGCCCTGTCGTTTAGCCCGTATGAAGTGTTGCTTAATTTTAGGCGTAGACGAATGAATGTTGTTATAAAAAATGTATAATTATGCAAAATGTTAACTTTTTGTACATAGTTGACATTTTTTTTGGCGCAATATACAATTGTAATGGTGAAAAATATGAGAATAATTGCAGGAAAATATAAAGGATTAAAGCTTAATGAATTTGAGTACTCCAACATTCGTCCGACAATAGATAGGGTGCGAGAGTCGATTTTTAATAAATTGCAGTTTAATATTAGCGGGGCAAAGGTGCTAGATTTGTTCGGTGGAACCGGGGCTGTGTCGTTGGAATTTGTCAGTAGATATGCAAGCGAAGTTGTCACTGTGGACAATAATTCAAATAGTGTAAAACTAATTAAAGAGAATTTCGCAAAAGCAAAACTAAAGCCCAATTTGATGGAAATGGATTATATGACCGCATTGAAAAAACTTTCAAAAAACGGCTGTAAATTCGATATAATATTTTTAGACCCGCCTTACGCTTCTGATTTTGGAGAAAATGCCATAAACTACATCTTTGATAATGATTTGTTGGACTCCGATGGAGTTGTGGTTTTTGAACATTCTCTGGAGAAAAACATCGAGAATACGGACAAATTAAAAGTTGTAGACGAGAGAAAATACGGGACGGTAAAAGTTTCGTTTATTGGGTGCAACAATGGTTAGAATTGTCAATATAAAGGAGAATATGCCACCTAGCGACTATGCGGTATTTCTGCTTGATTGTGCCATATCCGATAGCAAAAAGATGGGAGATAAAGCCCTAATTGTTATACACGGATATGGCTCGCATGGTGTGGGTGGAGAAATTAAGCGCGCGACATTAGAGTATCTTTCAAAATGCAAGAAAGATAAAAAAATCCGCACATATGTGCGTGGCGACGAATGGGGTGAATTTAACGAAGACCGTAAATTGATATGTTCCGAATGCCCGGAATTAATAATCAATAGCCAAGTGAGTGGATTCAATAGTGGTGTTACGGTTGTGTTGCTATGAAAAAATAACGCATTTCGCGTTATTTTTTTGTCAAAAATGTCTTTAGGCTGTCTATAAATTCTTCTTCCGCGTGTTGTAGGTCGGTGGCAATATTTCGAATCTCTTTGTTCGCGGTCTTAAATTCACCCATCGACTTTAAGATGTCGGTGATTCCCATCGTTGTGCCTTGTATTAACATCTCTGCTATGTGATTTGTGTCGTCATTCATCATGGTTTTTAGGTTGATACTTGCACTACTCGTCATTTTTAGTAGGGGATTGATTGCGTCAATGTCTTCGTTTATTTCGCTTGCTTTTCTTTTACATTCGCTCGTAATTCTCCCATATATTGAGTTTTGCTTTTCAATCAGTTTTAGAAGTTTTTTGTCTTCAATCTTGTCTTGAATCGAGTCAATCGCGTGCGTCGCCATAGTGACATTTTTAAATATCGCATTTAGTAGTTGTGAGTTGTGATTTTCCATAAATTTCTCCTTTTTTATGTTAGTATTCCCATAAAAACCGCTTTTATGAGCGGGATTTTCGGTAATTTCGTGCAATTTGCCCAAAATTATTTGATTTTACAAAATTATGTTATATAATATATCTAAAGTATTATATAGTCATAAAAGTACGACATTTAAGACAAAATATGTACAAAGGAATGTGGTGAATTATGTTAAAAGTTAATGGATTGGTTAAAACATTTAAAAAGGCAAAAAAACCAGCAGTTGACAACATCTCATTTGCTGTGGAAGAGGGCGATGTTTTTGGAATCATTGGTAAAAATGGCGCGGGTAAATCGACCACAATTAAGTGTATAACGGGCATTATCCCTTATGATAGCGGGTCCATAATCGTAAACGGCCACGATATGTTGAAAAAACCGAATTTGGCGAAATTTCAAATGGGCTATGTCCCGGACAATCATATGCTTTATGAAGACCTTACGGGTAGGGAATATATAAATTTTATGGCGGATGTGTATGGGGTTAGTGAACATGACCGAATAACTAGAATTGATAAATACGCAAAATTGCTAAATATTGAGGATAGCCTAGATTTGCAAATTAACGGCTATTCTCACGGAATGCATCAAAAAATTTGCATAATCGGGGCTCTAATCCACGAGCCAAAACTTTGGATTTTGGACGAGCCGTTCCTAGGTCTTGACCCACAGAGCCGACAAGTGGTGAAGCAGTGTATAAAGGATTTTTCTGACAACAAAAAACATATGGTTATTTTTACAAGCCACGACCTAGAAACTGTTGTTGAAATGTGCAATAAAATTTTGGTCTTGGAAAATGGCAAGATAAAAGCACAGTACCGCGTGACCCGTCAAAAGAACGCGCTTATGGAAAAACTTAGTGAAATTATGAAATAGCGGTGGGAGTAATGGCAAATATTGGATATTTAATTAAACTTAATTCTTCAATATCGAGAAACGTAGCATCGAATAATAAAAAATCGCAAGCATTGTCACTGTTTGGGAGTATTCTTTTGTCGTCCATCATCGCAGTATTGTGTGCATTATTCTTCTCGTTTTTCGGCTCAGTTGAAGACGGGGCTAATTATTTGTCATTTGTTTTGACCATTATTCAAATCATACTATTATTTTATTCGTCATCATTAATTATTAAAAATGTGTACCTTTGCACCGATAAGCAATTGCTTTCGTTTTTGCCTATATCGAAGTTGGAAATATATGTCGCAAAAATTATAAATTGCATTAAGAAAATATTGCTAATGTCATTAGTTATATCTGTCCCTATGTTTGTTTCATTTGGGATTGCTTTTGCTTCAAGTATTTTGTACATCCCATATAGCATAATTGCAATTATATTATTGTCCCTTTTCCCTATGGGTCTGGCTTTAATTATTGCGGTTCCAATTATGTACATTAGAATTTGGCTAAAACCCCAAAATTGGTTAAGCCTTATAATCTCCATTGCGTTGACAATTGTTGGATTTTATGTGTATAGCAAAATCATATTCAATATTGCCGACATTATGCTACTTGAGTACAAAAAATCGAACATTTTAATTGAAGTTGCAAATAAATTTGCTTCCGATAAAATTGCGAGTACTTGGCTGGCAAATTTTGTATTTTCTTCCGATGTGCTAAAGAATTTGGGACTTGCCGTACTTGTGTCTTTCATTACTCCGCTTGTGGGGAGTGTGTTGGGCGGTCTAACGTTCGGGATTTATTTCAAAAAATCCACCATCCTAAATACATATTCTCGAACTATAAAAACAAAGACAAAAAAGAGAAGTGTATTTAATTCCTATTTTGTAAAGGAAACAAAGGAAATTTTCCGTAACTCCAACTACCTGTTTACATATTTTGGAATGGCGGTTGCAATGCCTATAATGGTATGGATTTGCAATTCATTTATGGTGGAATTTTCCGTAGAAAAACTGGGCTCGCAAATTATATTTGGCACAACACTATTAGTGGTCTTGGTGTTCATTGCAATGATTTGCTCGCCAAGTGCTATTTTCATAAGCAAAGAAGGAAATTCGCTGTGGATGTTAAAAACCAGCCCTAGGGGAATAGCCATTCCGCTACTCGCAAAATCGCTATTTGCAGTAATCTCAAGTTCATTCGCGCTTGTTTTCACACTTGTTGTGCTTATTGCCTTTCAATACACAACCATATTAGAAAGCTTGATGATTTTGGCAATTGCATATGTTTTTATGCTCGCAATTATCACAATGGGGCTCTTTATTAATCTAAATAATTCCGATATATCAAAGTTGAATGCAACAAATAACGGCAATATGGTGCTTTTGATGACTCTGGGCTTTGTTTTGGGTGTAATAATCGGAATATTTGCTATGATTGAAAGCATAAAAAGGTCGCTAATCATTGCGTTTGTTGGGGCTACAATAATATCATTTGTCGTGCTAGGCGTGTCGCTCGCATTGTTAATCCCGAATTACAAAAAACTATACTATAAAATGGAGGCGTGATTATGAAAAAATTAATGTTGTTTTTTGTAGCACTTATACCTATCGCGTTAATTTTTACTGTGCAAGTAACAACTAATTACATAGCACTCAACAACTACATCTCCGTAGATAAAGTGTCGTTTGCTGATGAATATTTGACAATCACTAAGCCGGACGAAAATGACATTGTGCTTAATTATCCCGCACGAGTGTCGCCAGTGGGGGCTACAAATAAAAATGTGGTTTATTCATCTTCCAATCCAGCAATCGCAACAGTGAGTAGCGAGGGCGTCATTACCTTTAAAGACTTTGGCGAAGTAATTATTACAGTGAGAAGTGCACTTACTGACTCGGTGAAAGACACCGTAACATTCCTAGTTACCGACGATAAAGCCCACCGCATCAATATTACAAATGTGGATGATAGGCTTAATCTAATTAAAGGCGACGAGTACTATCTTGCCACCGAGATAATCCCGAAGGAAGCGTTAGATAAAAATGTAACCTTTTCAAGTTCGGACGAGTCAGTGGTGGCGGTCGCTTTAGATGGTAGAATAACCGCAATTGATGGCGGGGAAGCGGAGATAACCGCACATACCGTTAATGGCAAGACAGATAGCATCTGGGTCACTGTCACCGCCCCAGTAAAAGGCTTGTCGATGAGTGCCACAAGCAATATTACAACTGCAGTAAATACTGTACAATTCCCGTCACTTACAATTACTCCAAGCAATGCGACAAACAAAAGCATTACATATTCTTCGTCCGATGCTTCGGTGGGAGAAATCACAAGTGACGGACATATCTCGCTTTTAAAGGCGGGAGTCGTCACCTTTACCGCAACAACGGTTGACGGCAATTATTCAGTTGATTATATAATTAATTACACGGGCGGATATGTTACTAGTTCCACGATGTCGGAAAAATATTTGGACAAAATAATAAGCGTTGATTTTGAGTACGGCAAAATTTTAGACATTCCTGTAACGATAGCACCTAGCGACTATAACTTATCCCATATCAACAACACCTATTGGGAGTCGGACAATCAAAATGTTGTGAAGATTGAAGATGAAAAATTGATAGTCGTTGGCGGTGGCTCGGCAGTGATTACATTTGTCGCAAAATTATCGGAAACACAAGAAATAAGGTCAAAAACAACTATTAACGTGCTTAGACCAGCATATGCAATTACAATTAACGACGACAATGGAGTAGGCAAATATACATACAATATGCCGTCTTTTACTGGCGAAATTGCCTATAGTGTTCTTACAGAAGACTCCACGACCGACTGCACCGACGAACTAACAATAACTTGCACCAATTGTGAAGCCAAGTTAAACAACGGAAAGTGCCACATCCAGTTTACCGGCGGTACGGCAAGAATCGTATTTACTGCTGGCAATATTTCAAGAGAAGTTGAGATTGTTTATACCGGCTCGGCACAATCTTGCACCGTAACCGACAATGTAACGCTAGAACTTGGAGAGTATGAATTTTTGTATGATGACGGACTTGTTCCTACTTCATATTCTGACTATGACTCCAATATATTGCAAATCTCTAATGGGATAGTAACCGCTGTTAAGGGTGGCAGTACAACAATTACCGCAAACTTCGATGATTCGGAGTCAAAGCAATTCAATATAACTGTTTTGAGAGCGGGGCAGGACATTTATATTGGCGGCGAGCCTATTTCAAACACCACTATCAAAACTAGCCTAAAAACTTGGAAATTAAATGCTAGCGTTTATCCGGTAGATGCTACCGAGAAAGTAATAGACTTCAGCAGTAGCAATAATTCAGTTGCGACCGTTACGGCAGGTGGACTGGTGGAGTTTATTTCGGAAGGCTCAGTAACAATTACTATGAGTGTGAAAAAACATCCAAATGTGGACGATTGTATAACAAAAACAATCACAATAACTTCCACATTTGGCTATCCAGACACATTTAAACTTACCGATTATTCCGATGTTGTGATTGCAAATAAGGGTCTAACCCATAAAATATACATATCAAATTCATTTACTCCGTCCGACTACACATTTGACCCTAACCAATTATCGTTTGTGTCGGCAAATCAAAGCGTTGCAATCGTGAGTAAGGGAAGTGATGAAAGTGGCGTATACGGACTAATAACCGGTGTTGATGGCGGAACAACTACAATCTCTGCAATTATCGGGAATATCCAAAAGACCGTAAATGTGACAGTCAATGTACTTAGCACGGCGGTTAGCATAGACTATTTTGACGGCGAAAGTTATGTAGGACTTCCTTTAAACTCGGCAATAACAACCACCAGTTCAGTTCAACTTTCCCCAAACATCACCCCGAAGAATACTACAAATAAGCAAGTAAGTTGGAGCATAGTAAAAGGGAGCGAATATGCGAGCGTGTCGAGTAGCGGAGCCGTTAATTTTACGGGCTATGGCACAATCACCGTGAGATTGACTATGTCCGATACTGGCATATATTATGACGGAAATATTAGTAGAATTGTCCCAGAAATAGCAGTCTACGAAACGACTACCGATATTACAAATTCGAGCATCTCAGTAGGCGTGTCGTCGGCAAATCCTAAGTATAGGGTAAAACTAACGGTGGATAATTCATACACCATTATCGACTCGCTAGACTACTCAAGCATTGAATGTGCAATCACCAACGACGATTCGGCTAACGACGGCAAAATCACAAGCACAAGTGATGGAAATGGTCTATTTACAATCTCTCGACCTAGCACGCTCTCAATTTCCATAAAATCAACTATTACATTTAGATGTTATGGAAAGTCGGCGAGTATAAATGTAAAATTTCTATCATTTGATAGTGCAAAAATGGTGTATGTTGTCAATGGTAAGAATATCGTCTTAGACAACACACTTGATGTAAATTATGGTTATGAACAAAAACTCGTGTTTGGAAGCACATCATATGACTGGCAAAGTGAGGGTGATGCCACAAAATTGCATGTTGGAATTGTCCGATACACTGCGGTGCTTTCTCACGATGTTCAAGATAAGATGTTTTGGTCTATCACCACCGGTTCTAATTTCGCAGAACTTCCAGACCCTACAGCGGGTAATATTTATTTTAATCAGGACACAATGCCAAGTATGGAAAATATCCTTACACTTAGAATTCACGACGAGCCCGACTACAATCTAAGCACAATTAGATGTAGTTATGATATGACAGTTATAAGAAAAAGCATTAATGTGTTTGACCAAGATAGTTTTGTATTTGCTAGAGGTGCTGAAGTCGGCTGGGCTTTTGTATTGCAATCCAATCTTGGCACCGATGAAGATAACGATCCTACAAAGCCATTTAGTGCACTTAATGGGGGGTCGGCAGTAGAAACTTTGCAAAATATATATGGTAATGGATATACATTAAATGTGCACAATCTTTCAAACAATAATTTTACATTGTACGGCAACATAAGGAACATTATCGTGAAAGGATGTAATAATGATTCTAGTAAGGAGTCTTTTGAAAAATCAATTTTGTTCCATGTAAATACAGCCGTTAGTTACTCTAAATTTTCTAATGCGTTAAAAACCGGATATTGTGGCCCATATGCTGGACTTTTCACCTTCTATAAGTGCTTGTTTACTAACGCTGCACAATGTGGACTTCAAATGGGTAGAGGCGAGAATAGTACAGATGGCGACCAGACAGTGCTACTTGAAGATTGTATATTCGATGATGTCGGGCAGTGTGCTGTGGATTATCAGTGCGGAAATGTTCAAGTAAAAGGGAGATTAGACGTGTACAATTTCCGAACATCAGACGACTATGATTTGACATATAGGTCGGCTATTAAAAATGCATTCAATAGCGACGAATTTAAGTTGTATGTTGACAAGACTGGCAGTTCGACCGTGGCTAATGTGGGAATTGTGTCGTTTAGGAATATATTAAAGAATAAAGACCCAAAATCGGATGTAACATTCTATAATGGAAGCGAGTATGTGGAGAGTGACGGCACTACTGGACATAATTACAAAATGGTAAAGGGTACTACGGGAACTCTTATTAAAACCCATATGACAAATATGTGGTTGGCTGAAATATATGATAGTAACGGAAATATTCTTCCTGACGCAATTACTCAAACTTCGCAAGTTGACTATAGCATATTATATAGAATAGGAATTAATTAAGAGCCTTTTATAAGGTTCTTAATTTTTTTTGATGGCGTTTGTAAGGGGTAATTGCGGATTTTTGCGATTGTTAAAGTTTGTAAGTGAGTGACCAATTGTACGCAATTATAATCACGCAATTATATTAAAGATTATAAGTATATATAATTTACTTTATATTAAAGAACAAAAATATTTTCAAAAATATCAAATAGTCATTGACAATTATTTGTTTTTTTGGTATATTATTGTCAGTTCCACGTGTATTGGGCTTTTTTAAGTACCATTTATGGTCGCCTTTAATAACAGTGAGTTTGGGTAGAGGAGGTAATACTTATGTACGCAATTGTACAAACAGGTGGCAAACAATATAAGGTAGCACAAGACGAAATTATTAATGTTGAAAAACTTGATGCTAAGGTTGGCGATAAAGTTAATCTTGATGTTCTTATGCTTGTTGACGGCAGTAAAGTTGTTAATGGTAATCCTTATGTTAAGAATGCTGAAGTTGTTGCAGAGGTTGTTGAACAAGGTAAGTCTGACAAAGTTCTAGTTTTCAAATACAAAGCTAAAAAGAACGAAAGAAAGAAACAAGGTCATAGACAACCATATACTGCTTTAAAAATCGTTTCGGTAAAGTAATATGATTAAGATTACATTTTTAACTCGTGATGACCTTTATGTAGGCTTGACGAGTAAAGGCCATGCCGAATATTCGGATTATGGCACAGATATTGTATGTTCGGCCGTATCGTCAATTACGCAATCGCTAGCGCTTGGAATTTTGAAAGTGTTAGAAATCAAAGCGACTTACAAAGTTGATGAATCCAACGGCTATTTGGAATTAGGATTGCCCAATATTGAAGATGAAAGGGTGTTAGACAATTCGCAAGTTTTGTTTAAAACCGCATTCGTTTCCCTAAAAGATATTCAAAGTGGGTATCCGTCGAATATTAAAGTGGAGGTTAAAAGACTATGATGTTTATTAAGATTCAGTTATTTGCGCACCACAAAGGTCAAGGTAGTACCAAAAACGGTCGTGACAGCAAAAGCAAACGACTTGGTGTAAAAAGAGCAGACGGTCAAAAGGTTACTGCTGGTTCAATCTTGATTCGTCAAAGAGGTACCAAAGTAAATGCTGGCAAGAATGTTGGCTGTGGCAAAGACTACACACTTTTTGCTCTTACTGATGGTGTTGTAAAATTTGAACACGTTTCTAAGGATAAAAAAGCTGTAAGCGTATATCCAGTAGAAAAATAATTGGAAGCCAACTTTTAGTTGGCTTCTTTTTGTATTTAGGAGATTATATGAATTACGAGATTTTAGACGATGGAATCTTCATTCCGTCGACGCCCGATTTTGATGCAAAACACACCATTGAGTGCGGACAGGTTTTTCGTTATAGGCCTAGGGATTTTGGCTACACCATATATACATTGAGTCACAAAGCGGATATTTATTGTCAAAAAGGTGGCACAAAAATTATTTGCAAAAACAAAAAATATTTCATCAAATACTTGGATTTGGATACAAACTATGCTATAATAAAATCGCAATTAGATAAGCAAAACTTATCTGACGCAATAAACTATGGTGCTGGAATCCATATTTTGCACCAAGACCCGCTTGAAATGATAATAAGTTTTATCATATCTGCAAATAATAATATCCCTAGGATTAAGAGCACGGTTGAGAAGTTGTGCGAAGGGTATGGGACAAAGATTGATGATTATTATTCGTTTCCCACTCTTCAGCAGTTGTCAAGTGTGTCAGTAGAGTTCTTTAAGAACATCGGCTGTGGATATAGGGCGGAGTATCTTGTGGACACAATCGCAAAGTTGAAAGATTTTGATATTGATAGGCTGTATGGTATGGACACTATCTCGGCTAGGAAAGAACTTATGAAATTGAAAGGCGTTGGTCGAAAAGTTGCCGATTGTGTGTTGCTTTTTGGCTTCGGCAAAACAGATGTTTTTCCTACCGACACGTGGATAATAAAGGCTTATGAAGACGAGTTTGGGACAACTAACTTATCGCCAATTAAAATAAGTGAATATTATACCGCAAGATTCGGTCAGTTGTCGGGGTATGCTCAGCAATATATGTTTTTTGCGAAAAGAAATTTAAAGGAGTTCTAAAATTATGGAAAACAAAAAGATTGCATTGTTGATGGATGTTGATAATGTAAAAATTAGTAGTGAAGCATTTGAGGAATTGTACAAGAAATTAAATGGTGTGGGTGAAGTTGTATATTGTAAGTTCTATGGTTACAACGACAGAAAACACATCTATCTTAGCGACGTAATTTCAAAATATGGTTACGAGACTGCCCCATTTATGAGATTTAAAAAGAGAATTAGCCAACTAGATGTTAGAATTATTGTTGATGCAGTTGCACTTAACTATTCTAAGCCAGAAATCAACACATTCTGTATCGTTGCTGGTGATGGCGATTTGATTCCGCTTCTTGTTGAGTTGAAGTCAAGTGGCAAAACTTTGATTGATATCAACACAGAGTATCAAGAGCAAAATACACATATGTTTGATATGCATATGTACATTTCTTCAATGAACGCAGGTGTTGATTCTTACAAGCCTAAGACAACAAAAACAACTACAGTAAAGACAGTTAAAACAAAGCCAGCGCCTAAAAAGGTTGTAAGACCAGTGGTTTATGAAGAAGTTGAAGAAGAAGAGCCTGTAGTAGTTATGCCTCAACCAACTGTAAACAAAACAGTTACAACTACCGAAACTTCTTATGAAGAGCCAGTAGGGGACGATGTTGACAATAGCGAACTAAGTGCTCGTCTTAACGACATTACTGCTCGTTATGGCGAACTAGATTTCTCTAACAATAGCGATATGGATAAGAAACTTCAATTGATTAGTGATATGGAGCAACTTATCAATGACGAAACCCAAAAGGGCGAAGGTCTAAATAGCGATGACGCCGATGTAAGACAAATCTTTATCGACCTTCAAAGCATTGTTGAAGATATGAAATCTGCATTATAATCTAAGAACATAAGACTTGTTACTTTTGTGACGAGTCTTTTTTGTTGCTACCTAGCGGTGATTATAAACATATAAAAATTGAGTCTATCACAGTTTTGACAAAATCTGCAGGGTATGATATACTAAACAATAATAATAGTTGGTTGCTTATTTTGATCAAGTATTAAATGCTGGCGAACAATCTAAACCAATACTATTAATGTTTAGGAGGGGGTGTAAAATGAAGAAAAAAATTACTATTGGTTCTTTATTTGCAGTTGTTGTTATAACGGCAATGGCTTTATTGATTGGTTTTAACACTCCAGTGTTTTATAACACCGAATACAGTGTTTATGAAAATGGAAAGTATGTCGGTTATTTTAATATGACAACAGAATCAAGCATAACCTATAAAGGTATTACAGGGCAAGAAAGCACTATTTATTATAATATTAAAAACAATGTGCTAACATTTGACCGAAAAGAGTTTACAATAAAAAGCAAATTCAAGTTGGTAAACGAAGACTACAAAGATGTAGTTGCACGCCCATCGAGTGGGGGATATGGCACCTTTTGTTTGTTGTTAGCAATAAATATTTCATCATTAATTGCACTAGCAACAATTTGTGGTATGGATATTTATAAAAAGCAAAAATATAAAAACGAACAAATAAACAAAGTCAAAATATTGGAAGATATTTTGATTAGAGAAAATATTATAACCAAAGAAGATTTGGATAAAATTTACCCCAAGACAAAAGAAGAACATATAGAACATTGTTCAAATTGCGGTTATCAATTATTTGACGAAGATGTCAAATGCTCAAATTGTGGCAAAAATAAAAAAGATAAGCAATAAATTGTTTGGGAATGTAAATAAAATATTGAAATATTGATGAGAATATGATATAATAAACTCAAGAACGGGAGGCTTTTATGTGGCAACAATTTGTAGGACTATTTTCTGATTATGGCTTAATTGCTATGATTGTTATGCTTTTTGGACTTTTTATGTGTATGATTGAAGTTGTTATTCCTGGATTTGGAGTATTTGGAATACTTGGCACAATTTTTACTTTTGGCGGAGTGGTTGCACGAATTATAATGGGGACGACTGGGCTTCAAATACTATCGATGCTGATTTTGATAGTTGCTGTGGTTGTTGTGAGTTTGATTTTGGTGACCATTTTTGCTAAAGCGGGAATCTTGAGCAAAAGTGCTTTGGTGCAAGACAAAACGGTTGTTCCAGTTGACTATGAAAAGCCTACCAAAGAACAACGAAAACTGATAGGAAAAGTAGGATTTGCATATACCGTTTTTAAACCTAGCGGAAAAATGCAGTTGGATGGAAAGATATATGACGCCGTTTCAAATGAATACATTGAAAAGGGTGAAAAAATTAAAGTTGTTGAAATCAAGAACAACTCAATTGTAGTAAAGAAAGTTTAAGGAGATAAAAATGCTTAATTTTTTAGGAATCGCTTCAATATATGTATGGACAATCATTGCAGTCATACTAATGATTGTGATTGCGATTATTGTCGGCTTTGTACCAGTCGGGATTTGGGTTAGGGCATTGGTCTCTAATGCGTACATCCCTGCTTTCAAACTTATTGGGATGCGTTTAAGAAAAGTTGAAATTGGAAAGTTGGTCGATTGCTATATCAATGCTCGTAAAGCGGGTGTAAAACTAACAATTGACGACCTAGAAACACACTATTTGGCTGGTGGTGATGTAAATAAAGTCGTTGAAGCGTTAATTATTGCAAAAGGTGCAAAAATCGATATGTCGGTTGAAACTGCAAAAGCGATAGATTTGGCAAATAAAGATGTTGTTATGGCTGTAAAAACCGTTGTGAAACCAATGGTTATATCCACCGAAGAAATTTCAGCAATGGCAAAGAATGGCATAGAGTTAAAAGTAAAAGCCCGAGTTACTGTAAGGACAAATATTAATAAGTTTATAGGTAATGCAGGTGAAGAAACAATTTTGGCAAAAGTTGGTGAAGGGATTGTCACAACTATAGGTAGTGCAAAAACTCACACTGAAGTCTTGGAAGACCCCGACAAAATAAGTAAAGAAATTTTGTCTAAAGGACTTGACCAAAATACCGCATACGATATATTAAGTATCGATATCGCCGATATTGATGTTGGCGAAAATATTGGCGCAAAAATTCAAGCACAACGCGCTGCCGCCGATATGAAAATTGCTAACGCTAGAGCACAAGAACGCAAGGCATTGGCTATTGCTAGTGAACACGAGATGAGAGCAATGACTCAAGAAAAACGGGCACAACTACTAGATGCACAAGCATCAGTGCCTAAAGCAATTAGTCAAGCATTCCAACAAGGGAATATTGGCGTTATGGATTATTACAAAATGCAAAATGTGGTTGCCGATACAAAAATGAGAGAGTCGCTAGGGCGTGGTCCAAGCAATGACAAGATGATTTCACTAAATGCTCCAGACGATAAAAATGAGGAATAACATATGGAAAAGATAATAATTATCGTATTTTTGTGCGGTATTTTTATCTTTTTTCTTTGGTTGTTGTTAAAAATGAACAAAAAAGAAAAGAAACAAGAGCCAGAAAAGAAAGAAGAAAAAAAAGAAGTAAAAGATGAAATTCCGCAAATCATAAAAGATGTCACAATGGGGAATTATATGTACGACATTGCCCAAAATAGTGATGAAAATGATGTTGAAATTATTGAAAATGCGAATATAAAAACTGACGAAGAAAAATCAAAAAATGATGCTGAAGAAGGCATTGTGGATGCTAGTATTGAAAAAGCTTTTGATTATATCGATGACATTGGTGATGATTATGACGATATTTTGGATGATGACATTGATGAAATTGACTCCATAACGGAGACTTTTGACGATGAACTTTATGAAGATGATGAGTTAAAGCCAGACGAAGAAAATGGGCAAAAAGAGAGTGCTCTTGCAAAAGAGTATAAAGGTTTATCAAAAGAAATGAAAGCGATGTTAATTGCAAATATTTTAGAGAAGAAACACTAATCTTGGAAATTAATAAAGAGATATTCTTTATTAATTCCGAGATTTTTTTTAATATTTCCACAAATTTACTCATACATATAATTAGGAGATATGATATGACTGGTGTGGATGAATTAGACATAATTAAAGATGTTTCGAATTTTAAAATGGTGCTTTATGACAATGCTATGTGGATAACGCATTATATAAAAATATTGATGTGCACGGACGAGTGTGTGAGATTGAAAGTTAAAAACAATATACTAACAATTGATGGGGTGGATATTTCAATCGTTTTACTAGAGAAAAACGAATTAGTCTTAAAGGGTAAATTTAATAATATTTTTTTAGAAAAACCATATAAGGTGGAAGAAAAGAATGCTAAAAAAATTTGAATATTTGTTAAAATATGATGGTGTGAATTTTACATCTTTTCTAAATTTTGCCATAAAACACGATATAAAAATAAGTAATGTGTGTAGAGTAAATCCTAGAGAAGTGTCTTTTAAAATGAGTGAAAAGGAATATAAGAAGTATTTAAAATGTGAACCTAATTTTAACATTTCGATTATCAAAGTTGGTGGATTTAAAAGAGTTATTTCAACATTCTTAAAAAGACTTGGACTAGTTATTGGGGGAGTAATTGTTATTTGCGTGTTCGCTTTGCACAAAAACATAGTTGCCAATATAAAAATTTATGGCGCTCATTATACTAACGATTCTATAGAAAATGCGATTAAAAATTACGGTGTGGAAGTTGGCAAAAAATGTAGTTTTGATAGCGATGAATTGGAACAATTTTTACTCGATAATGTGCAAGAAATAAGCCTAGCAAGTGTCAAAAAACAAGGGAATTCAATTCTTATTAATGTTGTTGAAAAAGAAGAAAAAGATGAAGAAGAAACTCCTTTTTATGCTCCATACAATATGGTTATAAAAGATATAGATGTGCTAAGTGGGACTTCGATTGTTGAAAAAAATAGTGTTGTAAAGAAAGGAGATGTGCTTGTAGAACCATATGCGATTTCATCCAATGGCGAAAGAATTAGTGTGCCGGCAAAAGCAAATATTGTAGCAGATGTGTGGTTTTGTGGAAGTGAAGTTGCAATGAAACAAACTACAAAATATATTGAAACAAATGAACGAAAAACATATAAAAGCGTAAGTTTTTTTAAAAACTCAAAAACCGACTTTATGCCACCATATATGCACTTTGTGTCACAAACCAACAACTATTGTGTGTCAAAAAGTATGTTTTTGCCAATATATGTAACATCTACTACATTTATAAAAACTGATAAAATTGTTGAAATATTCGATTATGAAAAATCTAAAGATGAATTTTTTGAAAAAAGTAAACAAAATGCCTATACAATTTTGCCGAAGAATGTTACAATAAATGAGATAACTCAGAGTGTATCTGATTTGTCCGATAGATACATTTTCCAAACATATTTAAAAACAACAATGGAGATTAAAAATGAAAATTAACTTAAATAAAAATAAGGTTTCTTTAGATTTGCTAAATGATGTTCAAAAGACTTTTGATTATGCTATAGAGTACTTAAATATTGATTGCAAGGATTTGGAAGTAAATGTTGCATTCGTTAGCCGTTTAACCATAAAAAAAATGAACAAAAAATTTCGCAATGTCAACAAGGTGACAGACATTCTATCGTTCCCATTTTTGCTTCAACCCCAAAAGACAGGTATGCAACTTATTGAAGAAAACTTATCCAAGAAAAATTATATGATGTTTCTCAATCCAGAAACAAACAATGTTGTGCTTGGTGATTTGTACATTTGTTTCCCAAAAATGAAACAACAAGCCAAGGAGTATGGCACGGGGATAAGAAGAGAGTTTGTGTATCTTTGCTTGCACGGACTTCTTCATTTGCTAGGCTATGACCATCTCACTGAAGATGATAAAAAAGTGATGCGAGAAAAAGAAGAATTAATTTTGAAAAATGTATTTGAAAATTAAATTAAGTTTGCTATAATAAGGGCGAAGTAAAATTCGCTTTTATTTTTTTATTAGGAGAGATTATGTTTAAATCTGGTTTTGTTACAATTATAGGTAAGCCAAATGTAGGGAAGAGCACGCTACTAAATAGGATTATTAACGAGAAGGTTGCAATAGTGTCGCCAAAGCCTCAGACCACAAGAAATAAGATTACGGGGATTTTAAATAGTGAAGATAGTCAAATCATCTTTATCGACACCCCGGGCATACACAAAAGTCGCAACAAACTCGACGAGTATATGCAAGATAGTATAGATAACGCGATGGATAGTGTGGATATAATCTTGCTTGTGATAGATGGCACAAAACCTATTCGAGATAAAGATGTGGAATTTGTAAAAAGTTTTGACGACAAAAATACAATTTTGGTGGTCAATAAAATTGACGAGTTAAAGTATGAACAATTGCTTCCAAAACTTCAAGTCTTTAACGATTTAAAAAATGTTGTGGATATTATCCCGGTGTCGGCAAAGACTGGTAAGAATGTTGATGAACTTATAAAACTTATAAAAAAGCATTTAAAGGAAGGCGTGAAGTATTTTCTTAACGATGAGTTTACCGATAAGTCGGAAAGGTTTTTGGTCGCTGAAGCCATAAGGGAGAAAGTCTTATTATTATTACAAGACGAGATTCCGCATGGCGTGGCAGTCGACATCATTGAATATAAGGAAACGGAAGAATTGTACACCATAAGCGCTGACCTAATTTGCGAGAGAGAAAGTCACAAAAAAATCATTATCGGCAAGGGCGGAGAAATGCTTAAGAAAATTGGCATTCAAAGTCGTAAAGAGATAGAAGCGATTGTTGGAACAAAAGTTATGCTTAATTTATATGTGAAAGTGCGAGAAAATTGGCGAAATAACAAAAATTATATGAACGAATACGGATATAATAAAAACGAACTTAAGTAATTGTGTGAATAATTTGATTTTAATCTCATAATCTAATTTAAAAGGAGTGAAATTATGAGCATTAAAGAAGTGTGCTGGCAATTATTTGCGCTCACCGGTCAAATAAATTATTATCTATTATTTAAGCACCTATAACTAAAGGAATACAATGGACGAATACAAATTGAAGGGGGTAGTCCTTTCTGCAAGTGACTACAAAGACAAGGATATTTTAATAACACTTTTCACAGTCGAACTTGGCAAAATAAGGGCGGTTTTACGTGGCGCAAAGCAATCAAAGGCAAAACTAAAATTTGCCGGTCAGCCCTTTTGCTTCGCCGATTGGATTGCGGTAAAGCGGGGAGAATATTTTTACATCACCCAAGTTGACTTAATTGATACATTTTACGATTTAACATCTGATTATGATAAGTTCCTAGTGGCAAGTGCAATGTCAGAACTTTGTATGGAAGTGTTGAAACCAAATATTATTAACGAAAGGTTATTCCTAACACTGCTTAGTGCCATAAAATGCCTTATCTACGAAGATGTTTCACCAAATATTATCCTTTTAAAATTCGTTGACGAACTCCTTCAAACTCAAGGCTACGGGCTTAATTTTAAGGCGTGCGGTGTGTGTAATATGCCCATATTGGGCGAGATAATGCTATCCGCTTCGACCAACGAATTTGTGTGTGTGAGTTGTAGCGGTAATTATGGAATGGCAGTGCCAAGGCGAGAATTTAATAGCCTAAAAATCATCAATAATTCCACTTGGGATAATTTAAAATCCATAAAAATGCAAGACGACCTTGTAAGGTCTTGTCTAAACATCCTAAAATATGATATTCAAAATATTTTTAACCACAAATTCAATACATTTTAATGATTTGTCGGATTAATTAGAATCAATAGAAAGGGTTGTAGTCATCCTTTCTTTTTTTGTTCTTGTTGGCGATTTTTTGTAAAAATATCCGCCCGCGATGTTGAGATTTTTTAATTTGTGGGTAAAATGTCACTTTTTTTCGAAATCCCGTTAATTTGGTTGCTTTTAAGCCAAAATACTCGTATAATAGATACGACCAAAAAACAAAAGAGATATTTATGGAGGTATTTTAATGGCAAAAAAATATGTTTACTTATTTAAAGAAGGCAATGCCAGTATGAGGAATTTGCTAGGTGGCAAAGGTGCTAACTTGGCTCAAATGACATCTCTAGGAATGCCAGTTCCTCAAGGCTTCACAATCACAACTGAGGCCTGCAACAAGTATTACAAGGACAACGAAACAATCGCTCCTGAAGTAATTGCTCAAATCGAAAAAGCCCTAGAAAAAACCGAAAAAATCACAGGCAAAAAGTTGGGCGACCCAACAAACCCACTACTAGTATCGGTTAGAAGTGGTGCAAGAGCAAGTATGCCAGGAATGATGGATACTATTCTTAACTTGGGTATCAATGATGAAGTTGTTGAAACATTAGCAAAACTTACAAGCAATCGCCGTTTTGCATTCGACAGCTACCGTAGATTTATCCAAATGTTTGCCGATGTAGTTATGGGAATTGACCGTCAACTATTTGAAGCAGAAATGGACAAAGTAAAAGAAGCAAAGAAAGTTGAAAAAGACACCGACCTAGACGCGGAAGATATGGAAAATATCGTAAAAGCATTCAAGGTTGTGTACAAGAAAAATAAGAAAGAAGATTTCCCACAAGACCCTAAAGTTCAACTTAATGAAGCAATCAAAGCCGTATTTAGAAGTTGGAACAACGAAAGAGCAATCTTCTACCGTAAGATGAACGACATCCCAGCAGAATGGGGTACAGCAGTTAACGTTCAATCAATGGTATTCGGTAATATGGGTGACGACTGCGGAACAGGTGTTGCATTTACTCGTAACCCAGCAACCGGCGAAAACGAAGTATTTGGTGAGTATCTTATGAACGCACAAGGCGAAGACGTTGTTGCAGGTATTCGTACACCAAGCCCAATCAGTCATATGGAAGAGCAAATGCCAGAAGTATGGGCACAATTTAAAGCAATTTGCAATAAATTGGAACATTATTATAAAGATATGCAAGATATGGAGTTTACTATTGAAAAAGGTACTCTATATATGCTTCAAACTCGTAACGGTAAGAGAACCGCTCCCGCAGCACTAAGAATTGCTATCGATATGGTTAATGAAAAATTAATCACAAAGAAAGAAGCATTGTTAAAAATCGAACCAAGAAGTTTGGACGGACTTCTTCACCCAATGTTCAACGCTACCGAATTAAAGAAAGCAAAATCAGTATCTAAAGGTCTTCCTGCAAGCCCAGGAGCAGCAAGTGGTGCTATCGTATTGGATAAAGCAACAGCAGTTAAATATGCTAATGCTAAGAAAAAATGCGTGCTAGTAAGAAGCGAAACAAGTCCAGAAGATATTGAAGGTATGGCTGTTGCCGAAGGTGTATTGACCGCTACTGGTGGAATGACTTCTCACGCAGCAGTTGTTGCTCGTGGTATGGGTACAGCGTGCGTTGCTGGTTGTCAAGGTCTTGTTGTTAATTACGACAAAAAGACAATTACTCTTAACGGCGTAACCTACAAAGAAGGCGACCCAATTTCTATAGACGGAAGCACAGGATTGGTATATGCCGAACTTGTTCCTACCGAAGAAGCAAAAATTACCGGCGACTTTGCTACAATTATGCAATGGAGCGAAGAATTTGCAAGACTTAAAGTAAAAGCAAATGCTGATACTGAAAGAGATACATTAAGAGCCGTAGAACTTGGCGCTTGTGGAATCGGACTTTGCCGTACCGAGCATATGTTCTTCGAAAAAGACCGTATTAAGGCAGTTAGAGAAATGATTCTTTCAACTGACGAAAAGACTCGTGAAAAAGCAATCGACAAGATGGCTGAATATCAAAAAGCAGACTTTGTTGCAATCTTTAAAGCACTTAATGGTAGAAGTTGTACAATTAGATACATCGACCCACCACTTCACGAATTCCTTCCTAAGAAAGAAGAAGAGATTGTGGACCTTGCTAAGAGTATGAAAATAACAGTTGAAAAGGTTAAAGAAGTTATCGACAGCATGCACGAATTTAACCCAATGATGGGCTTTAGAGGTTGTCGTCTATCAATTGTTATTCCAGAACTTCCAAAAATGCAAACAAAAGCAATTATCGGTGCTGCAATTGAAGTTATGACAAAACATCACATTGATGTAAATCCTGAAATTATGGTTCCGCTAGTAGGCGATGTTAAAGAACTTGTATTTGTTAAGAACATCATCAATGCAACAGCAGAAGAAATGATGAAAGAAGCAAATGTTAAAGTTAGTTATAAAGTAGGTACAATGATTGAAGTTCCACGTGCAGCAATCTTGGCTGACAAAATCGCTAAAGAAGCAGACTTCTTCTCATTCGGTACTAACGACCTTACCCAAATGACATTTGGTTATAGCCGTGACGATGCTGGCAAGTTCCTTGACCCATATTATCAAAAACATATCCTAGAAAGAGACCCATTCGTTACAATCGACGAAGAAGGCGTAGGTTATTTGATGGAAAGAACTGTAAAACTAGGAAGAAAAGTAAAACCTAATATGGTATGTGGAATTTGTGGTGAGCAAGGTGGCGACCCAACAAGCGTAAGACTTGCTGACAAACTTGGCATTACTTATGTAAGTTGTAGCCCATATAGAGTTCCTATCGCAAAACTTGCAGCAGCACAAGCAGCAATTTTGAATAAATAGTTTTTTTAAAATAAGACGCTTTATAAAAAAAGTGTCTTATTTTTTTTGAGTGGCCCTACGGGGTTCACTTTTTTGCCTTCTTAACTTTTGTATATAATAATTAAAAAAATATACAAATTTTTACAAATAAATAAAGGAAAACGAAAAATTTGTTTGTAATTAATAGTTGAATACGATTTTACGGGGGAAGAAATTTGGATAAAGGATTTTCACCAGAGTGGATTGAAAAACTAAAAAGTAACAATGACATAGTGACTACAATCTCCAAATATATCACCTTAAATAGAAAGGGGAAAACGTGGTGGGCTTGCTGTCCATTCCACTATGAAAAGACCCCATCATTTGCGGTGAATGAGTATGAGCAATTTTATCATTGTTTCGGTTGTGGTGCGAGTGGTGACGTAATAGGATTTGTAAAAAAATACGAGAATATAGACTTTTTCGACGCTTGCAAGTTGCTTGCCGAGAATGCGGGGATGGAACTTCCAGAATTTACAAATGATGAGCAAATCATAGAAAAAAAGAAGAAAATTGATAGGATTTATAATGTTTTGCGAGATACCGCAAATTATTATTATTCCAACCTAAAGCGTCAGGAAGGGAAAGTTGCACTAGAGTATCTCGCTAAAAGAAATGTTACTAATGATATCATTCAGTCTTTTGGATTAGGCTACAGTTTGGGATGGAAAGAAGTGATTGATTACTTGAAAGGCAAAGGGTACTCAATCCAAGAAATGATTGACGCGGGAGTCGTGGAGAAAAACGCCGAAGGACACTTCTATGACTGCTATGCAAAACGTCTAATTTTCCCTTTAATAAACACCTATGGGAATGTTATAGGCTTTAGTGCGCGAATACTTGAAAAAGCGGATTTTGCGAAGTACAAAAACACATCTCAGACACTTGTTTTCGATAAAAGCCGATGTCTTTATGGAATTAATTTTGTTAAAAAATTAAAACAAAATGAACCTTTGCAACAAATAATTATTGTGGAAGGTCAAATGGATTTAATCGCCTTGCACAAGAGTGGAATTCGCAATGTTGTTGCGACTATGGGTACGGCACTTACAACAATGCATGTGAAGGAGCTAAAAAAATTCTGTGATAAAGTGGTGCTTTGTTTTGATGGCGATGGTGCTGGAATTAAGGCGACGCTAAGGTCAATTGAAATCCTTGTTAGCGGTGGAATGAGTGTGTATTGTATGACAATCCCTAATGGACAAGACCCTGATGAGTATGTCAATAAATTTGGCAAAGATGCATTTATTGATTTAGCAAATAATGCAAAATATTGGGTTGCATATCTTATAGACAAATATGAAAATGACTACGATTTGTCAAAGCCCGAAGAAAAGAAAAAATATGTAGATGAATCGTTGAATATAATTAGAAAATTAGAAACAGAGAGCGAAAGAGATATTTATCTAAATATGGTGAGTTCGGCAAGTGGAATTGTTAAGAACATTTTGCGTGCTGACCTAGAAAATAATTCACAAGAAACTGAGACGGAAAATGTGTCAGTGACTAATGTAGAAGAACAAATTCAATTAAAAGAAAATGCTTATGTAAAGGCTGTGAAATTTGTTTTAAAAGCATTGCTTGAGAAAAAACCATATGCGGAATTGGATGATGACATAAAACAAAATCTACTTAATAGTGATTACTTGAAAATCTATGAGTATATAGAAAATTGTTATAATAATGGTCAAAGACCGATTATAAGTGCATTATATACATACTTCGATGTTGAGAACAATAAAGACTTGTCAGATTTGATTTCTTTTGAGATTTTAGAAACTGATGATAACGAAGTGTATTATAAGGATTGTGTCAAAAACTTTGTAGATATTGGTCTAAAACAACGACAACTTGACATTACAAGGTGTGTTCGTGACACAAAAGATATGGAAGAAAGAAAAAAATTAATTAAAGAACTTAATGATATTACATTAAAATTAAAAAGGTAAAAGGTGTACATTATGAAAGAAAGAATGGATAAAGTTGTTGAGTCATTATTAAAATCAGCAAAAAAATCGGGCTCAATTTCGGAGCAAGAAATAGGTTCGGCACTAGTTGATTTTGATTTGTCGGCAAGTGAACTTAGAACAGTAATAGATATGTTTGAGAAAGAAGGAGTTGTTGTTGAAGATGAAGACGATGCTCTAGCAAAAGATGATATGTTAAGCGACATTATGAGTACCATTAAATTGGACGACCCAGTAAAAATGTATCTTAAAGACATCGGTTCTGTAGAACTTCTTACAAGTGAGCAAGAAGTGGAACTTGCAAAAAAGATATTGGAAGGCGACCAACAAGCAAAAAAAGAACTTAGTGAAAGGAACTTAAAACTTGTTGTAAGTATTGCAAAAAAATATGTCAATCGTAGCAGTATGCAATTTTTGGACCTTATCCAAGAAGGAAACTTAGGACTTCTTAAAGCGGTTGAGAAATTTGACTTTACTAAAGGTTTTAGATTTTCGACATATGCGACTTGGTGGATTAGACAAGCCATCACTCGTGCAATTGCTGACCAAGCCCGCACAATCCGTATTCCAGTACATATGGTTGAAACTATCCACAAACTAAGTCGTGTAAGCAAACAACTTATGCAAGAATTAGGTCGTGACCCAAGCAATGCCGAGATTGCGGAAAGAATGGGGATTACCGAACAAAGAGTGTGCGAAATTCAAAAAATTGCTCAAGACCCAGTTTCGCTAGAAAGCCCAGTTGGTGAAGAAGATGAAAGTAAAATTAGTGACTTTGTTGAAGACGATACTATGATTAGCCCTACTGAAAGTGCTGCCCACGACATTTTGAGAGCACAACTAATGGCAGTTATTGAAACATTAACCCCAAGAGAGCAAAAGGTTATAAGACTTCGCTATGGATTGGACGATAACCACTCAAGAACATTGGAAGAAGTCGGAAAGGAATTTAATGTTACTCGTGAAAGAATTAGACAAATCGAAGCAAAGGCCCTTAGAAAATTAAGAAATCCTAATAGGTCAAAGAAGTTAGAAGATTACAATGAAGACTAATTTGCTTAGCCCAAGACTTCAATTGGTTGCCCAATTTGTAAGATGTAGAAGAGTGGCAGATGTAGGCTGTGACCATGGCAAATTATTGGAACAACTTTTTATTGATTCAAAAATTGACTATGCTTTAGCAAGCGACATAAGTGAACCAAGTGTAAAAAAAGCGGTCGCTTTGTTAAGTGCCAACAATCGCAATTTTGATTATGTAGTGGCTGACGGGTTAGAAGGCATTAAGTCATCACAAAATATTGAGCAAGTGATTATAAGTGGAATGGGCGGACTAGAAATCATAAAAATAATGGCTAACAATCCGCTTGGATTAGATAAATTTGTATTATGTCCCCACAACAACGAATTAGCACTAAAAATGTGGCTTACAAAAAATAATTTCAAAATTATTGACGATTTGATTGTTAAAGACCGCCATATTTATTATAATGTTTTAAATGTTGAAAAAAACGCTAAAAAAGTAAAAACAAAATTATTTGATTTGAAATTTGGTGCGGGAAATTTCAATGGCAATGCTGATTTTTATAAGTATTTGATGTACAGTTACGAAAAATACACAACTCTTTTGGAGCAGTTGCCTAGAAATAAGAAAAAAGAAATAAAAAAAGAGTTGAAAGATATTAAAAAAGCCATAAAAATTTGGGAGAGAGTAAATGAAAACAATGTTACAATATCAAAGACTTGATGGTGAATTGAAAAAAATTCAACGAACGGTAAACAATAGTCAAGAAAAAGAAATTATGAATAAAATGATTGCTTATGTAAAAGATGCCCAAAATGTTAGCAATGGAATAGAAAATAAAGCAAGCAAGGTAGTCAGCGACTATATGTCATTAAAAAAGAACTATGATGCGAATGCTAGCAAAGTGGAGAAGTTGATAGCGTCAATGCCTAGTGGAGAGGAAGAATTGAAAAATGCGTATGCACTTATCAATACTTTGAGTAGCGAACTTTTTATGATTGAAAGGAACTTAAATATTGTTATAAGTAAAGCAAAGGACCTGCTAAAAGAGTTTGAAAACACCAAAAACAATGTAATAAAGGCAAGAAACAAACATAAAGTTAGTAAGGAAAATTACGAAAAACTAATTCGTGACAGCGAGCCAAAAATAGCAGAGATTAAGTCACAGATGAAAACATTGGAAAAAGATATTACTCCAGCACTGCTTGAAAAATATAAGGCAATGAAAAATGACAACATCTTCCCAGTGTTTGTTCCGCTAATGGACGAGCGTACTTGTGCAGGATGTCGAATGGAAGTCGCAAGTGGGAAATTGAACAAGCTTTCCAGTGAACAATTTATAGTTTGTGAACATTGTGGCAGATTGATATATAAGCCATCGAAATAGTTTTAAAAAATCCCCTTAAGAAATGAAGTAAATCTTCAAAAATGAAGTTAATCTTCAAAAATAAGAGGATTTTTTTTGTTTTTAAAAATATAATAGAAACTTATCTTTTTTTAGTAGTTCGCTTTTTATAAACTGCCTTTTCTATCCAAGCGACTGCAAAATACATCACTCCTGCCAGTATGCAAAGGATTACAGTGCTAGTCATTACAAGGTCTAGGTCAAAAACTTGACCGCCATATTGAATTAAATATCCAAGTCCTGCACGACTAACCAAATATTCACCCATAATCGTGCCCACCCAAGTAAGACCCACATTGATTTTCAGTACAGATATGAACTCACATAGCGAGTTGGGGAGTATTAGTTTCGTCAGTATTTGCCATTTTGTGGCACCCATACTTCGAAGTAGTAATATCTTGTTGTTGTCGCACGACCGAAAAGCATTGAGCATTGAAAGGGTGGTTATTACAATCATTATGAGTACATCCATAGTAACAATTGCTTTAGTCCCTATTCCTATCCATATAATAATTATAGGCCCCAACGCAATTTTAGGCAGACTATTTAACACAACAACATATGGCTCTAGAATGCGAAAAAGAGTTTCGTTCCACCATAGAACAATAGCAACTAATGTGCCCAGTATGGTCGCAATAAAAAATCCAATAATCGCTTCATACAATGTAATCCACATATGCTTAAGTAGTGACCCTGTAGAACATAGTTCCACAAATGTTTGCCACATTCTCGACGGACTCGATAGTGTAAATGTATCTATGACTCCAAGCCTAGCAAAAAGTTCCCAAAGCCCTACAAATAGCACAAGAATTGCTACTTGCATTACTTTAATAAATATAGTCTTTTGGACTTTTTTCTTTTTGTAAATTGTATATTCTTTGCTGTAATTGGTCGGATTTTTCATCATTGCAACTCCTTCCATAAAGTATTGAAGTAATTACTCACTTCGGGGTGCTCCCGTCTTTCCAGCGGTGTGCCATATTGTGACAAATTAATGTCGTGAATACATTTCACTGTTGCCGGACGCTTGCTCAAAACGATTATTTTGTCGCTCATTGTTATCGCTTCCATTATGTCGTGGGTCACCAAAATTGATGTTATTTTTTCGGCTTTCAATATCTTACTTACATCATCACACACATTTAACCGAGTTTGATAATCAAGAGCAGAAAATGCTTCGTCAAGTAACATTATTTTTGGCTTTAACGCTAAGGTTCTAATAAGCGCCACCCGTTGACGCATCCCCCCGCTAAGTTGGTTGGGGTACTTGTGCCTAAACTCCCACAGCCCATATTTTTTGAGTAGGGCGTCTACATATTCCATATTCTCTTTCGTCTTTTGGTGTGTTATTTCCAGGCCCAAATAAACATTATTTAGAATATTCCGCCATTCAAATAAGTGGTCCTTTTGAAACATATATCCGCAAGTGGAGTTTGTATTTCTTATAATTTTGCCAGAAGTGGGGGTTATTAATCCAGAGATTAATGACAAAATTGTAGTCTTTCCGCACCCGCTTGGACCCACAATGCTGACAAAATCCCCCTCGTTGATGTCAAAACTTACATTTTTAAGTGCTTGTGTTTCTCCATCATCACTAAAATATGCAAGAGAAACATTATCAAATTTAAGTATGCTCATGTTTTCTCCCTTATAGGACTTAATTAGTCCTATTCCATTATATTTACTTACACTAATTTTGGTGAAAAATTGAAATAAAAAGGCACTTTTTATAGTGCCTTTAACTAGTGCAAAACGATGTTATCTGTTATTGAATGTTTATAATTTTTAACTTACTTTTTTAAATTCGTTATATACTTTTTCAGCATAAGTGTTGTTGACAACCTTACTAAACTCTACAGCAGTGTCAAGTTCGCCCGCGTCCATCATAATCGTGATTAAATTGTTGTAGGCGGTTGATTTCATTGCCGGGCTATCAACCCACGCATCTATCTCAATGTATGATTGTAGTGCTTTCTTTAGACTTGCATTTGTAGTCCCTAGGAAAGACGGAGCAATTGCTTCTACAACATCATCAATAGGGGCGGTGACTAAGTAGTTGTATCCCTTAATTATTGCTCTTAAGAATTTTTCGATTTTCTCGGGATTTTTGTCTATATAACTTTGATTTGCCATAAACGCAGTGTAAGGAACTTCACCGGCAAATTGCCCAACGCTTCCTAAAATGTACCCCTTGCCCGCATCGGCAATGTCACTCGCACTCGGCTCAAAAGCGGTGGTAAAATCCGCGGTTCCGCCAATGAACGCTGCAGTCATATTGTTGAAAGCAACATCATAATTAATTGTCACATTTTGACCATTTATAAGCCCCGCTTGTTTTAATGCATATTCCAAAGTCATTGCGGGAACTCCGCCTTTTCGTCCGCCAAGGATTTCTTTTCCCATTAGGTTGCTGAGTGTGAAATTGCTAATATTTTCTCTGCCTATTATAAAACTTCCGTCGCGTTTGGTCAATTGTCCAAATACTACAGGTGCGTCTTTCTTGCCTTGTTTGATTACATATATGGCGGCTTCAGGACCCATAAGCCCAATGTCTGCCGACCCACTTGTAAGTGCGGTCATACTTTTGTCAGCACCCCCGCCATTTGTAAGTTCAATCTCTAATCCTTCGTCGTTAAAATATCCTTTATTAATGGCAATATACAAAGGCGCGTAAAACACAGAGTGTGTAACTTCATTGACCCTAATTAGGTTCTCGTTTTTCTTACAACCGGTCAAAAGAAATGAAAAACACCCAATAACAGCAACTAGTAATAATGATAATTTTTTCATATAACCTCCATCAAATAGTCTAAGTCATCTTATGAAAATTACAAAAAAATGGTGAAATTTGTGATGTTTTATTAAAAATTAACTTGAAAACTGAAATATAAGATGATATAATAAGAGCAAATATAAGGAAGGAATCGTTATGTTGAATTATTTATTAAACACGAATTTAGAAAGTTTTAAACGATATTTTAGCATGCCACAGGTCTGGATTGCAATGATTTTGTGCGTCGTCGGAGTCGCACTAGTTTTGCTTGCAAGAAGAATTACACGAGTGGCAAAAAATAAGGACGATATTGCTGATAACGATAGGATGCTAGTCACAATCAAATGTGTGGGCATTGTTATGCTAGTATTGACAGTTGTTATCTTGGTATTTGTTGAATAATTTGAAGCCCCTTAAATTGTTTAATGGGCTTTTTTTAGAAAATTTTAAGGAGAAAGAAAAATGTTAGAAAAGAATTATAATCCGTCGTCTTTCGAAAAGGATTTGTACAATAATTGGTTGGAGAAAAAATATTTTAGTTCGTTCCCTAACCCAAACAAGAAAAAATTTAGTATATCAATGCCTCCGCTTAATGTTACGGGTAAAGCACATATGGGGCACGCACTTAACAACACCATTCAAGATACCCTTATTAGATTAAAACGAATGAAGGGCTATGAAACATTGTGGGTTCCAGGCACCGACCACGCAGCCCTAGCAACCGAAGAAGTTATGGTAAGAGCACTTGCAAAAGAAGGGAAAACAAAAGAGAGTATCGGAAGAGAAGCATTCCTTCAATTTGGAAACGAGTGGTTTGAGAAATATAGTCACACAATATGCGACCAATTAAAATCAATCGGGGTGAGTTGTGATTGGGATAGACAAGCATTCACAATGGACGACAATCTTAACGAAGCGGTTAGATATGTATTTGTAAAGTACTTCAAAGAAGGGCTTATATATAAAGGCAAAAGAGTGGTAAATTATTGCCCTTGCTGTAAAACATCAATTAGCGACAACGAGAATGTGTATGTTGACCAAAATACATTTTTGTGGCATATCCGCTATCCATTTGCTGACGGCAGTGGAGAGATAATAGTTGCAACAACCAGACCAGAAACAATGTTTGGCGACACGGCAGTTGCGGTTAATCCTAAAGACCCAAGATATAGCGACAAAATAGGAAAGGACCTAATTTTGCCACTTACTAATCGCACAATCAAACTAATTGGCGATGACTACTGCGAAATGGATTTTGGTACTGGTGCGGTAAAAATAACCCCAGCCCATGACCCTAATGACTACGAAGTATGCTTGCGTCACAACCTTGACATCATTACATGTATTGATGATAGTGGCAACCTAAACGAGATTGCGGGCAAATTTAAAGGGCTAGATAGAGTTACTGCTCGTAAAGAAATTGAGAAAGAACTAAAGGAACAAGGCTTCTTAGTTAAAGTTGAAAAATATTCAAATAAAGTAGGAACTTGTGACCGTTGTGGCACAATGACCGAGCCTAAAATCAGTACGCAATGGTTTGTAAAAATGGGCGAACTAGCAAAACCAGCCATTGATGCGGTTAAGAATGGCGAAATAAAATTTGTACCAAAAAAATACGAAAAGACCTACTTAAACTGGCTAAACAACATTAAAGATTGGTGCATAAGTCGACAAATTTGGCTAGGTCACCGCATTCCAGTATTTTACTGCGACGAGTGTGGCGAAGTAATATGTGAAAATACCGACCCTACAGTATGTCCAAAGTGCGGAAGCACTCACTTGACCCAAGATAGCGATGTTTTGGATACTTGGTTTAGTAGTGCATTGTGGCCATTTAGTACACTGGGCTATCCAAAAGAAACGGAAGAAATGAAATATTATTTCCCTACAGATGTTCTTGTTACTGGCTACGATATTATCACATTCTGGGTTTCTAAAATGGTATTTAGTAGTTTACATTTTACTGGCAAAATTCCTTTCAAAGATGTTCTTATTAACGGAATTGTTAGAGATGCAAAAGGTGTAAAAATGAGTAAGCACCTAGGCAACGGAATTGACCCTATGGACCTAATCGACACCTACGGAGTAGACGCACTTCGTTGGTCGCTAATATATGGAATGAGTATGGGCACAGATATTAAGTATTCGACCGACAAAACAAAAGATGCTAAGATTTTCATCAACAAAATTTGGAATGCTGGGCAGTATGTTTTGTCAAAAGTTTCGAGTGAAGAGATTTTGCCTATAGATAAAGTTAAATTATCGCTTGCAGATAAATGGATAATTAGCGAACTTAATACACTTATAAAAGAAACAAATAAGAAATACGACAAGTACGAACTTGGCAATGTTGCAAATGATTTGTACGATTTCTTCTGGGGAAAATTCTGCGACTGGTATATAGAAATGAGCAAAGTTAGTGACGATAAGTCGGCGACAGCATCGGTACTGAACTATGTATTTACTACATTATTGAAATTGCTTCACCCAATCATTCCTTTTGTTACGGAAAAAATATATTTAGAACTTCCAAATCACGAAGGAACAATTATGTTAAGCGAATATCCAAAATACAACAAAAAGTATGAGTTTGAAAGCGAACATACTAAGATGGAACTACTACTTGATATAATCCGTCAAATTCGTGGAGTAAGGGCAGAGATGAAAGTTGCTGACAACGTAAAAACTAATTTGTTGGTAATGCCACTAAGCGACAAAGAAATGGTGGAGAGCAACCTAAGAGTGATAGAAAAACTTTCCAATTCCAAAGAAATAAAACTTATAACTAGCGAAAGTGAAATTGCGGAAGAATGCACATCATTAGTAAATACGCTTATAAAAGCATTTATTCCATCAAGTAGTCTAGTAGATGTAGAAAAAGAAAAAATCCGCCTAACTCAAGAACTTGAGAAAGCGGAAAGTGAAATTAAAAGAGCAGAGGGCAAACTTAACAATCAAGGTTTTGTTGCTAAAGCCCCAGCAAATCTAGTTGAAGAAGAAAAACTAAAAATTGAAAAATACACAAATATAAAACAAAATCTACTTATTGCGCTAGATAAACTAAAATAAGCAATATTTAAAGAAAAAACAAGCAATTTAATTTGCTTGTTTTTTTATCTTTAATTAAAAATTCAAAGACTAAATTTCATATTTTTAATTTTTTACTTGTATAATTGATATTAACTTAATCAAAAATCAATAAATTTAACTTATTAAAATTCGATTTCTATAAAGTGCGACATTATTGTTGATGTTCGGCTTTGTATTTTTTTAATGCTTGTGCTAATTGGTCAGGGCAAGATGTGGTAGGTCGGCATTTTATTCCTTCTAGCCTAGATATTACTTCATCAATGTCCATTCCTTCCACTAATTTGCATATTCCGGTCGTATTGCCCATACAACCGCCTATAAATTTAACATCTCTTAATTTGTTGTCAACCACATCAAAAAGAATTGCTTGACTACACACTCCGCTAGTTTTGTACTGATACATATTTTATTCTCCTTATATTAATTGTCGATTACTGTGTCATATAGATATTCAAAAACATTAGGCGCATTATCTCGCCACTTTTTGCAAGTTGCAATTGCGGTGTGTCGAGTAGGGGTCTTTAATTTAATTTCGAGTAATGAATTGGGAATCATTGGCTCCTTTATTTTCAAAATCACACTATATGACCCGTCTTCGTTCTTCTTGTATTCGCTTACATATTCTTGAGTCCGCTTAAAGTTCATTCGGTTGTCTTTTGCAAAGTTTGTTATCTCTTCTCTAAGGCTTTGTGGAATTCTTTGAAAAAAGTGGCTTAGGCAGTTTCGCCCATCGTAGGTGATGCCGTATCGCTCTTCTTCCAACTCTCCATCGGTCTTAAATATGTAGCCCACATCAAGCAATTGCCAAAGTACTTCCTTGCAGTCCATATAGTTAAGCCAAGTATTACGGCTTGTGCATATGTCGATTATGCTATTTTCCGTCAAAGGAATCTCCATCTTGTCGAGCAAGAAAAGAAGTTTGAGTTTGTTTGATGTGCTATCAATCATAAAGTCCATAGTTTTCTCCAAATGTGCATTATTCTAATTCTACAATAGTATAACATCATTTGAAAAAATTTACAAATATTAATAATAAAAATATATTTATAATTATTTGCATAAATTTGGAAAAAGCAATATAATAAAACTAAAACATAGGAGAAAGAATAATGACCGAATTTAGTGATGTAGAGAAGAAGAATATAAAAAGTTTCTTTGTCGCTTGCGATGAGATGATTAATGGCAGATTTATTTTGTCCGATATTAAAATTGCGAAAATTCTTAATTCCATTGCAAATAGCGGAGTTTTGTACGACCTTTTTGCGAAGTGTATGATTGACTTCAACTATAAGTTGGAATTTAGGAATGCCAAAGTCAACAATAAAGTCAATGGCGGATATTTTGTGTTGCCTAACGACGAAAAACGAATTATTGCACTTGTATTTTGCTTCCTTATAGATGTTGACAACAACCGCATTAATCTCCAAAACTTTATTAACGAGAATTTTTATTCCGCAGACGGATACAATATAAGTTATAGCAACTTTTCACTTAATGTGCTTGTTCCTTTCAAAAATAGCGTGTCTAACTTGCTAGGAGTTAATGAAAATGGCGAAGATGTAGGCTCAATTGATGACGGAAGTGAGCAGATGGTGATGGATGGCATCGATGAAGAAACTGAATCTAGCGAAACACCAACGATGACAAGACAAGGCGAAATCAATCTTCGTTATGCTGACTTTTTGCGAGCCCTTAACCAACTTTATAGCGCCGTTAAAAAGCACCCAAAATTGAAAGAAGACAAGCGAAGCGAACTTATAATCATCATTAAAGCCATTAAAGAAGCGGTCACAATTGAAAAATTGATATTCATTAATGCACTTATTATCCCGCTAGAATACTCAATTAGTAAGGATAAGTATCTTAAGAATTACTACAACGACCTTAAAGTGTGCTTAATGAATTTTTACGAATAAGACCTAAAGGAATATCGCCCCAACAATTAACGCAAGAATCACCGAAATAATGGTTTGCGTGATTTTTGAGAGAAAATAAAATCTAAGCGAAATCTTGAATTTGCTTAAAAAAGAAAGTGCTTGAGTAAATATACTTACTCCGCCAAAACTAATAAGTGCGGTCGCAATCGCTAAAACTTGTCTATTTGACAATGCTAGTTTCGATAAGTCTAAGCACCCGCGAGTCATCTCAATTAAGCCATTTACAATCGAGTTGCAAATTGATATGTCGCACCTTAATAATAGTGATAAAAACTTGCAGAATGGATACAATATATTGTAGTTGTTGAGCATAGATATAAGCATATAAAATAGGGCAATATATCCGCCTACAACAAGTACGCTTTTAATGGAATTAAACATATTGTCTTCTAGTGGGTTTTGCTTGCTAAATGTGGCGATGTGGCTAGGGTAGTTGTTCAAGAATGTGTTTCTATAAATTAGACCATTGAGCCCCGCACCAACGATGTGGCAAAGTAGTATTAAATATCCCAACTTTGCACTTCCAAACATTCCAATTCCGACCGTCCCAATTATGAAAAGTGGTCCGCTAGTGGATGTAAAAGTGGTGATTTTGTGGGCTTGTCCACGAGAGATTAAGCCATTTTCATAAAGTTCGGCAGTTGTCTTTGCACCTACGGGATACCCCGAAATGATGCTCATAGCATATATGTAGCCACTTATCCCATCAGTTTTGAAAAGGCGAGTGGTGATTGGAGCGAAGAACTTGCCGATTTTTTGCACAAATCCAAGACTCAAAAGTAGCGATGTTAAGAAGAAAAATGGCAGTAGTGATGGAAGAACGGCATTAGCCCACAATTTAATCCCGCCTAGACACGAGTCGATGTTTGTCTTTGGGTCGATGATTAACAATATTATAACTAAAATAATAAGTATGGATAAATAATTATTTTTATTTTTCAAAAATAGCCCCTTTATGATATTTAATCATAATATTATATTAAAATGGAGATTAATATATGAAAAAACCAAAAGTTGCCTTAGTTTTGAGCGGTGGCGGAGCATTAGGATTTGCCCATGTAGGAGTTATAGATGTGCTTCAAAAAAACAATATAAAAATTGACCTAATAGTCGGCACTAGTATGGGTGCTGTGGTTGGTGGAGCCGTTGCAAGTGGCGTAAAATGTGAGTATATAGAAAAAGTTGCGTCCGAAATGAAAACTAGCCATTTGCTAGATATAAATTTCCCGTTTAAAGGGCTTTTCTCTGGCAAAGGTGCGATGAAATTTCTAAACAAACATATTCCAGATATTGATATGAAGGATACAACAATTCCATTTATCTGTAATGCGGTTGATTTACACTCCAACAAAGAAGTTGTGCTTAGGGACGGAAAATTGATAGACAATATACGAGCATCTATGAGTGTCCCCGGAATATTTAACCCGGTAAAAATGGGGGATATGCTACTAGTCGATGGCGGAGTTATGAACAATATGGCTCACGACATCGCTCGACAAGAAGGGGCGGATATTGTCATTGCTGTAGATGTTGTGACTAATTCAGTATTGCCGAATAAAGTAAAAAATGTAATACAAACAATCGTCCAAGCAAGCCTAATTACTCAAAAGGAATTGCAAAAGAACAAGAAAAAATACTACAACGTACTTATTCAGCCCGACCTTGGTGAGCGTAGACAAACTGATTATTCGGGCGAAACTTGTAGAGAAATAATTGAATTAGGAAGAATTGCAACCGTTGAGAAAATCCCAAAGATTAAAGAACTTATCAATAATTTTAGAAAAGACTAATTGCTATTTTCAAAAAATAATTTGGGAAATATGAAGAAGACTAAGTTTTCTTCTTTTTTTAAACAAAAAAAAGAACCGAAAATCTTCGGTTCTTTTATATGAATTATTAATATTTAATAGTTTTTGTAAGTAGGTCAGGTGCATATTTTGGAACAATCTTCGACTTTTTAAGTAAAAGGTTGTAAAAAGCATTTGCCCTATCTTCAATTCCAGCAAGTTGCTTGTAAAATTCGCTAGGATTTTTCACGACATTGTTGTTTCTTACAATCAAATCGGTGTCGGCATTAACTTCGCTTAGTAGGTCAGGGTTTGCACTGCTAAATCCCAAGACCTTTATGTATGGCATTTTGTCAATCTCATATATTTTTTCAATAACCGACTTATCAATATCCAGCGCAAGTCTTAAAACAATCCTTTTTAGTCTTGTGTAAGTGTATCGTTTTGACTTCACACTAAGAAGTACTTCATTAAGCACTTTTTTGTCTTTACAGCACTCAATAAATCTATTTTCAAGCCCTTCGCTTACATCATATATATTCTGGATTTTTTCCTTGCTTGCGGTTTTTAATGAAAACATACATATGTCATTAAATAATTCTTGACTTGGAAGCCCAAAATCTTTCAAATGCGCTTTAAGAAGCGAATAGGAGAACTTAGGAATTAATTTCTTAATTTTTCTAGGCTTTTGAGTCTTTAAAAGTTTGCTTCTTATTGCAGTAGCGGAAGTGTCTTTTCCGTTAATGTCTTCGCTATGATAATCACTACATTCCCTTGCTACAAATACGGGTTCAATGCTACTATTTGTCTTTATAAGTGCCTTCAAATATTCTAGTGCAAGTATGTTATTAGGCTTTTGCAATGCGTCAATGGTGTCGGTAATATTTGTAAAGTTAACCTTGCCTTCTTTTACAAGTTGTTCAATTGTAAGTTGTCGGCTAAGCACCATAGAATTGCCTTCGTCTAGGTATTTTTTCAAAGTGTCTTTAAATTCTTGTGGCTCTTTTGCAAGATACTCGGCAAGTTCTTTCAATAGTTCAAAGTTTTGACTCTCGCACCCAAATGCTAAGTGAGTAACATTCTTAAAACTATTTGCGATTTTTACTCCGGCAAGTGCATATATCTCGGCAGAAGAACAAGCGTAAGCAGTAGGCATTTGCACAACAATATCGGCGCCACCTTTAAGTGCCATACTAGCCCTAACAAACTTGTCGGCAATAGTAGGCTCAGCACGTTGGGTGAAATTGCCACACATAATGCAAAGCACCGCATCGCAACCGCTTAATTCTTTCGCTTTTTGAATGTGATACCAATGCCCGAAATGGAATGGATTGTATTCACATATAATTGCACAAATTTTCATAACAACACCTTTAAAATTAAGTTTACTTTTTCTTGCAAATAATATATCATATTTCCGATAACAATTTGCAAGTATATTATACACTATCCATAGTTTATTTGCAAATAAAATTAAAGGAATAAGGAGCGAATATGGATTTTAATAAATTATCAGCATTAGAAAAAGGCTGGATAAATAGGGCAAAAGAGCAAAATAGAACAATAGTTTTGCCAGAAGCAGGATTTTCTGAGCGAACAGTACTAGCGGGAATCGAGTGTGCGTCGGACCTTTGCGACATCGTGCTACTTGTGAAAGATGACAACGAACTTAAAGGATATGATTTGAACAATCCAAGAATTAAGGTTGTTAATATAACAAATCACGAACTTACGCCTATTGTGGAAAATGCATACTATCTAAAAAGACAACACAAGGGCATTAGTATGGAAGATGCGAAAAAAGAAGTACAAAATGTGTATATCTATGGTGCAATGATGGTTGACTTAGGTCTAGTGGACGGAATGGTCGCAGGTGCAGAAGCCCCATCAAAGGAAGTATTTGGCTCTGCATTCAAGACGGTAAAAGCAAAAAATGGCAAAGCGTCTAGTTTCTTCGTAATGATTCCAAATAATGACAACGACAAGGCTTTTGTGTTGTCCGATTGTGGAGTTATGCTTGACCCAAATAGTGAAGAACTTTCCGACATAGCCATTCAAAGTGCCGAGAGTTTTAGACAATTTGTGGGGGGAGAACCTAAAGTTGCAATGCTAAGTTATAGCACATTGGGAAGTGCAGAAGGCGATAGCGCCCTAAAAGTGCGTGAAGCGGTTGAGATTTTGAAAGGGAAGGGCGTTGACTTCGTGTTCGATGGCGAAATCCAATTAGACGCATCTATCGACAAGAATGTTGCAAAGAAAAAATGTCCAAATTCACCACTTAAAGGCGATGCAAATGTCCTAGTATTCCCAGACCTACAAAGCGGAAATATCGGCTACAAGTTGATGCAGAGATTTGGCGGTTTTAAAGCGGTAGGGCCAATTATTCAAGGATTAAATAAGCCAATTAACGACCTAAGTCGTGGCACTACGGTCGATGAGATTGTACTAGCCGTTGCAATTACAATTTTGCAAATTTAAAAAAGTATAAGCATTGTCTTGACTTTTTTAGGTGAAAAAGAGTAAAATTATATTAGTTTAAAAAATTTAAGGAGATTATAAATGAAGATTTTAGTTATTAATGCAGGTAGTAGCACATTAAAATTCCAACTTATGAATACTGCTACTGGAAAAGTAGAAGCAAAAGGAAATGTTGAAAGAATTAATGAAGGCAAATCATTCCTTCGCTACAAAGCAAATGGCAAAGAAACAATTATCAATGACGACATCAAAGATCACAAAAGAGCAATGGAACTTGTTCTTAATCAATTGACCGATCCTAGTACTGGTGTTATAAAATCGGTTAATGAAATCGACGCATTTGGTCACCGTTTTGTAAATGCTGGCGAGAAGTATTTTGACCCATGTATCATCACCGACGAAGTTTTGGAAGATTTCCGCAATAGTATTGATTTTGCACCTATTCACATCCCAGGCGGTATCGCAGGTATTGAGGGTGCCATGGCAGTATGTCCAAATACCCCTAATGTAGCAGTATTTGATATCGGCTTCCATAAGTACATTCCAGAATATGCATATCGTTATGCTATTCCTAAAAAGTACTATGATGAATATAGAATCCGTCGTTTTGGCTTCCATGGGGCTAGCCACTACTATGTTACAAATAAATGTGCCGAAATTATGGGTAGAGATGTAAAAGGCCTAAAAATCATCACTTGTCACCTAGGCAGTGGTGCTAGTATAAGCGCAGTTAAAGACGGTCATTCAGTAGATACTTCTATGGGATTTACACCACTTGAAGGCATTATGATGAATACTCGTTCTGGTGACCTTGACCCAGCAATCATTGAGTTCATTTGCAAGAAAGAAGGCAAAAGCGTAAGCGAAGTGCTTAATATTCTTAACAAGCAAAGCGGATTGATTGGTGCTAATGGTGTATGCTCCGATATGAGAGAAATTTTGGAAAATATCGAAAATCCAGATGTAAGACGTAGTCTTGATATGTACAACTATCGCATTAAAAAATACATCGGCAGTTATGCAGCAGTCCTTAATGGCGTTGACGCAATCGTATTTACAGCAGGTGTAGGCGAGCACACTCCAGAAGTAAGAGAAGCGGTTACCAACGATATGGATTATCTTGGAATTAAAGTAGACCACGACAAAAACTGGAATGCTCCTCGTGGCGAAATTTGTGAGATTAGTGCAAGCGATTCTAAAGTTAAAGTATTCATTATCCCAACCGATGAAGAATATGTAATTGCTAAAGAAACTGAAAGATTAATCCAAAAATAATTTAAGTTGCGAAAAATAATTTGCTAAAAGTAAATAATATTCAAATTTATGATTGACAAATAGTGCTTTTTACTATATAATGTCAAAAGTTATCGAAAATTTATTAGGAGGTGCCAAATGGCAGTACCAAAGGGTAAGGTTTCTAAAGCAAGAAGAGATTCAAGAAAAGCAAATTGGAAGATTTCAACACCTTCTATTTCTGAATGCCCACATTGCCACGAACTAAAAGCAAATCACAGAGTTTGCCCAAAATGTGGATATTATGATGGCGAGCAAAAAGTAGTAGTTGAAAAAGAAAAAGCTAATAAAGAAACAAAATAATTGATTAAAGTCCGTGAAAATTCACGGATTTTTTTTGTTAATCGGTTATTTATTTTACTTTTTCACAAATTATTGTTAATATAACTATAGTTATTTTACTATTAGGAGAAATTTTATGTACAAAATTGTTTTAGATACTATGGGCGGAGATAATTCGCCTTTTGCACAAGTTGAAGGAGCAGTGATTGCAGTTAATGCCGACAAAGATTTGCATGTCATTCTAAGCGGTGATGAAAAAGCAATCACTAACGAACTTTCAAAGTATTCATATAATGTGAATCAAATATCGATAATCAACGCACCAGATGTGATTACCAACGACGATACCCCAACTGTTGCCATCAAGCAAAAGACGGAGAGCAGTCTTGTAAAAGCATTCGACGAACTTAAAAACAACGACGATGTTGTTGCGATTGTTAGTACAGGCTCCACCGGGGCAGTTCTTACGGGCGGATTCTTAAAAATCGGCAGAATTAAGGGGGTTAGTCGTCCGGCATTGTGCCCAATTTTGCCTACCAAAACTGGCGGAGTTGTGTCGATATGCGATTGTGGGGCAAATGTTGATTCTAAGCCTATCAATCTTGTTCACTATACAATTATGGCAAATGCGTATATGAAAAATGTTTTTCATATTGACAATCCGCGTGTTGCATTACTAAGCATTGGCACCGAAGACCATAAAGGCAACGAACTTACTAAGTCAGTGCTTCCAATTCTAAAAGATATGGAAGGCATTAATTTTGTCGGCAATATGGAGGCAAGGGAGATTTTGAGTGGCGACTATGATTTGGTTGTTACCGACGGATTCTCTGGCAATGTGCTTCTAAAAGCAACGGAAGGTGCTATAGTTACTCTTCTTGGGATGTTGAAAGAAGAAATATCCGGTAGCGTGATGAGTAAATTCGGTTACTTATTTATGAGAAAAACATTCAAAAATTTGAAGTTGAGAATGGACTACAATAACAAGGGCGGGGCAGTGCTTCTAGGGACTAAGAAGATTGTTATTAAAGGCCATGGAAGTAGCAAGGCGAAAAGCGTGAGTATGTGCATTCTTCAAGCGGTTGAGATGTACAAAGCGAATGTGTGCGGAATAATCGAAAAAGAAATTAATAGTATTAAGGTAGATGTTGAAGAGTAATGGATGTAAAGAATTTAGATATCGGATATAGTTTTAAGGATTTGAATTTGCTTAATACCGCATTCACCCACCTAAGTTATGCCAACGAAAATAACGTTCCTAGTTATGAGCGAATGGAGTATTTGGGCGACAGTGTTCTACAACTTGTTGTGAGCGAGTATTTGTACAACAACTTCCCCGACTTGACGAGCGGTGAACTTAGCAAATTTCGTTCGCACCTAGTTTCTACTAAAAACCTTAGTTCAATCACAAAACAACTGCATTTTGATAAATACATTAAGATTGGCAAAGCCCTAACGCAAGTAAGCGATTCGCTTATGGCGGATTTGTTTGAAAGTGTGCTTGCGGGGATTTATAAAGATGGTGGGATGGAACCCGCCAAAAAGTATGTAATGGATTATGTGATTGTTGATAAAAATCATATAATGACAATTGTCAATCAAGATAAGGATTACAAGACCGAACTTCAAGAATTGCTTCAGTCAATGGCTACGCACCCACAACTGGAGTATGTGCTACATAGTAGCGAGTTAAAAAACAACAAAATGTATTTCACGATGAGTCTAACTATTGACGGCAAAGAAATATCTTGCGTTGTTGAGCCTAGCAAAAAAGAGTGCGAGCGAAAACTAAGCAAAATAGCATTTGAAAAATTATCAAATAGCCAATTTAATTAACAATTAAGCCCAATAAAATAGGGCTTTTTTATTTTTTTTGAAGCAAAATAATTGGTTAAAAATATGTCTTGTGATATAATTAACCTAGAAGACTTGTACTTGGAGGATTTTCCATGAATTTAAAACAAATTGAGATGGTCGGTTTCAAATCTTTCGCTGACCCTATAAAACTAACTTTCGGAGAAGGCATTACGGCAATCGTAGGCCCTAATGGTTGTGGCAAAAGTAATGTTGCTGATGCAATTAGGTGGGTTCTTGGTGAGCAAAGTAGCAAAATGCTTCGTGGCTCGGAAATGCAAGATGTCATTTTCAAAGGCACCGAGAAAAGAAAAAGCCTAAGTTTTTGTGAAGTTAGTCTATGTTTTGACAATACAAATAGAATATTTAAAGTCGATTATGATGAAATTGTAATTACTAGAAAACTTTATCGTAGTGGCGATAGCGAATATATGATTAACCGCACACCTTGTAGGCTTAAGGACATCATTGAAATATTGCACGATAGCGGAATCGGGAAGAGCGGATATTCCATAATCGGGCAAGGCAAGGTCGAGGAGATTATCAATAGCAAACCCGAGGATAGGCGTGCAATTTTTGAAGAAGCAGCAGGGATTGCGAAGTTTAAGGCGAAAAAGATTGAGGCGGAAAGGAAATTAAATCGAACCCAAGACAATTTGACCCGAATTAATGACATCATTAGTGAGATTGATAGGCAACTTGCCCCATTAAAAAGGCAATCAGAAACGGCAAAAATATATCTTGATTTGAAAGAAAAATTAAAACTTCTTGAAGTTAATGCTTACATTTATCAATACGACTACGCAGCGAGCAACAAGTCGGCAATTCAAGAAAAGATTGACGCCATTTTGGAAGAAATGGAACTTCGTCAAAGGGATTTGGATGCAACAATCAATGATTACAACACAACATATAGCGATATAAATGGACTTGATGACACAATATCTGCTATTAGAGATAAGATTTTAGAATTGACAGTTATCTTAGAAAAGCAAACTGGTGAAACCAATTTGATTAGAGAAAAACTACGAAGTGTAGAATCTGAAATGACTAGAAGCGAACAAGAACTTTCAAAAAATCAAGCAAGGCAATCGGAATTAACCAGTAATTTGCACACTACTACAAATTCGGCGAATAGCAAAAAACTTAATTTGGTGGAATTAAAACATCGACTTAATGATATTGAAGATAAGTATCAAAGCGTATTTTCTCAGTTGGAGTCGGGCGAAAACGAAACAAAAGAAGCCCAAAAGAAGTTGTTTGAAAATCTTAGCAAATTGGGTGATGTGAAGGCTCAAATTAGTGCATTGAATGTTGAGAAAAACACCTACAATAAAAGTATTGAAGAGTACGAATCACAACTACGAATTGTCAATGGGAAATTGTCGGACAATGAAAAAGAATTGAGAAGTCACCTTGATGCATCTAACAATATGATTTCAGAAAAGACCGATTTGCAAGTTAAACTTGACAATTTGATTAGTGAGCAGACAGAGAAGTCGGTTAGGATAAAAGAATATGAGTCAAATATCAACACCATTAATTCAAATATAATTAGTATGCAAAATAGGAAAAAACTCCTTGAAGATATGCAAAGAGAATATGAAGGATTTAATGGCAGTGTAAAAAGGCTTTTGAGCGATGCCGAGCGAAATAGGGAATTAAAAAGTAGAATTGTCGGCGTCTTGGCGTCACTTATTAAAGTTCCTACTACATATCAAACAGCCATCGAGATGGCGCTTGGCAATGCAGTGCAAAATATCGTTACAAATACCGATGAAGATGCAAAAGCACTTATAAATTACTTAAAACAAATGCAATACGGAAGAGTTACTTTCTTACCAATCAACATCGTGAAGCCAAGATATTTTGATAGGTCAAATCAAAGATTATTAAGTTCTCAAGGTTGTTTTGGGCTAGCGAGTGATTTAATTAGTTATGACAAAAATCTAACCAATATCATAAGCAGTTTGCTAGGGACGACTGTAATTGTTAACAATATCAATACTGCAGTGAGCCTAGCAAAACAAAGTAACTATTCCTTTAGGATAGTGACTCTTGAAGGCGATATAATTAGCCCGCAAGGAAGTATTACTGGTGGTAGTAAAAAAACTCAAGTTGCGAATTTGCTTAGCCGAGAGTCTAATATTGAATTGGCTGAACAGCAAATTGCAAAGATGCAATCGGAGTTGTCGGGTCAAGAGAGTGACTTGGCACAACTTAATAATGATTATCAAAAGTTGGTGTCTGAGATTAACGACAAAACATCAATTTTAAGAAAATTGGAGATTTCTCACGCCCAAGAGAGTGAGATTTGCAACCGATATACAATCATCTCTCACGATTTGGAAAGCGAAGTTAACAAACTTACTGGAGAAATTTCAAAAGCAAAGCAAATGGTGTATAGCATAGAAAATGAACTTGCAAAATTCGCTAATCAAGACTATGATTCGTTGGGTGAAGATTTTGACAATCAAAACAACCAATTTAGCGAGTTGAAGTCGAAGAAAGAATTGTACAGTTCGCAAATCACCACGCTTAAGGTTGAAATTGCAGGATTGGAAAGCGAAATTATATCCTTAGAGCAAGAAAAAGTCCGTTTAAATAGCGAATTGGAATTGGTAAACGAGTCAATAATAGAACTAACAAGCCAATTTGAATCCAACAAACAACAATACGATGTTATGAAATCTAACGTTGAGAGCAGTGAAACAAGAGTCGAAGCAAACGAGATAGACGGTCAATTGAAGAACTTAAAAGATGAGTTATCAAAACAAGGTGAAACAAAACAAAATCTACAAGCCCGACTTAGACTTCTTGAAGAACAGCGTATGAATTTGAGCGCGGAAGTTAATCGCTTGCAAGACAAGAAATATCAACAAGATTTGGCACTTACTAAGGTCGATACCGACATTGAAACAATGCAAGAGCGAGTATGGACGGAGTACGAACTTACATATACAACCGCATTGCAATACAAACAAGATTTGTTTAATCTAAAAGAAGCAATGCCAGAAATTAGCCGAATTAAGAAAGAAATTAGTAAATTGGGGAATGTCAATGTTAATGCCATTGAAGATTACAAACTTTTGCTTGAACGACACGGCTCAATGTATGACCAAGCCCAAGACCTTATTAAGGCGGAAGATGAATTAAAACAAATCATTAAAGAACTTTCCAACGAGATGGTTGAAAGATTTGAAACCGAATTCAATAAGATTAACGAGAACTTTGGAAGGGTGTTCCAGACCTTGTTTGGTGGCGGAAAAGCCCGCCTAGAACTTGTTCAGTCGGACGATATTTTGGAAGCGGGTGTAGATATTATCGCCGAACCACCTGGAAAAAAACTTTCAAATATTACTTTGCTTAGTGGTGGCGAAAAGTCGCTTACGGCGATTGCGATTTTATTTGCTATATTACAACTTAAGCCAATGCCATTCTGCTTGCTTGACGAAATTGAAGCAGCGCTAGACGAAGCCAATGTTGGAAGATTTGCAAAGTATTTAAAGAATTATTCTGACAATACTCAATTTATTGTAATCACCCACAAAAAACCTACAATGGAGCACTCTAATGTGTTGTACGGTGTTACAATGGAAGAAAAGGGTGTAAGTAAAATTGTTTCAGTAAAACTAAGCGAAGCGATTAAAAACATAGAGGAGCGATAGAATGGGGCTATTTTCTAAAATATTTGGCGGACTTAAAAAGACAAAAGACGCCATTACATCGAAGTTGTCGCATATTTTTGTGGGTGAACTTGACGATGATTTTTATGAAGAACTTGAATATGTGTTACTTTCGAGCGACATCGGGGCCGACGCAACTGATGAAATTATAGAGAATGTGAAAAAACTTGCAAAAAAACAAAAAGTCAAAACAGAAGCGGAGTTTTATAACCTGCTAAGACAAGCGATGATGGAAATCTTAATTGTTGACGAAGATGACGATGAGTATCCGCAATTGATTACTTTTGTTGGGGTTAATGGTGTTGGCAAAACAACCACAATTGGAAGGCTTGCCAACTACTATAAGTCTAGTGGCAAATCGGTGCTTTTGGTTGCTGGCGATACTTTCCGTGCGGCAGCGACCGACCAATTGACCGAGTGGAGTAAGCGTGCAAAAGTACGAATAGTAAAGTATGGCGAAGGCGTAGACCCCGCAAGCGTAGTGTATGACGGAATCCATAGTGCCATAGCAAAAAATGATGATGTGGTGCTTGTAGATACTGCTGGCAGACTACACAACAAATCCAATCTTATGGAAGAACTTAAAAAGATAAATAAAGTTATTGATAGGGAGTGGACAAATCAAGGTTATGTTCACAAAAACTATTTGGTTATTGACGCAACAACTGGTCAAAACGCGCTTAGTCAAGTCGAAGCATTTAATGAAATTGTTGGGATTGACGGGATAGTGCTTACAAAACTTGATGGCACAGCCAAAGGCGGAGTGATTTTCGCAATCGCAAAAGAGTATGGCATTCCAATTAAGTTTGTCGGAGTTGGTGAAGGCTTAGACGATATAATTCCATTTGATGCTAAAGATTTTGTAAATGGAATAATTGAGGGGTAAAGTATGGAAAAAGAAACAAAGAAAAAAAATATTAAAAAGCCAATCATAATTTCTGTTATTTGTATATTGCTAGTTGCCGTTATTTTGATTCCAATTATACTAGTTAGTGTAAATAGTAAGGATGAAGACCACAATCTATTTTCAAAAAATCTTTTAGCGGTAAAATTTGACGAGGGTTGGGGATACATCAATTCTAAAGGGAAAGTTAAAATAGAAGGTCAGTTTGATAAGGCGTATCCGTTTGCAGATAACGGGATTGCGTTAGTTTCTATTGGCGGTTCGTACGGGTACATCAATACCGATGGAGAATTTGTAGTAAATCCTATATATTCTCAAGCGACATCGTTTGATGGAAATAGTGACTATGCTGTAGTTAAAAGAAATTCAAAATATGGTTATGTTAATAAAAATGGCGAAGAAGTAATTAAGTGCCAATTTGAAGAAGCCTATCAATTTTCATACGATTTGGCTCTAGTTAAGATTGGCGGGAAATATGGATTTATTAATTCAAAAGGTAAATTCGTAATCAATCCTATATATGACGAAGCGGAGAGTTTTTCAAATAAAAAACTTACGGCAGTAGGAAAAGAAGTAGCGGGAAAAATGCAATATGCTTGCATATCAAATAAAGGGAAATTACTAACCGACTTTATGTTTGATAAATTATATATTTCAGAAAAGTATGTTATAACTTTCAATGGTACTTATTATGGATTGTGCAAGACTGATTTACAACCACTATTCACAACAGAATATCAAATCGCAGGATTTCCAATTGAACTTGATTCGTTTGAAAATCTTAACGACCACCTTATCCCATTTAAAGATAATTCCACATACAAATATGGATATTTGAATTTGAAAGGACAAGTTGTAATTGATGCAAAATACGACATTATTGGAAATTTCTACAATGATAGAGCATTAGTTAAATTTGACAATAAATATGGATATATTGATGAGAAAGGTTCACTTATTGTCAAAAACGAGTATGATATTGTCAAAAACTTCAATGATAAATATGCTGTTGTTGGTAAAGCAAATACTAATGGAAATACATTATATGGGCTTATCAATATGTCGGGAGCATTAACAACCGAATTAAAATATTATAACCTTGGAAATTTTGTAAACGGGCTATGCTATTTTACGACCGAGGACAATCAATCGGTAGGATATATAAACGAAGTAGGCGAAGTTGTGATTCCACAAACTTATTCTGAGATTGGTCAAAGAGTTGTAGCAAATGATGTTACCGATGACGGATATATTGTAATAAGGCAAGGCTCCAACTTGGGCGTGATTAATAAAAAGGGTGATTATATTATCAATCCATATTTATCGGAAATTAAATATTAATATTGTGAGTATAGTTGTAAAAATTTATTGATAAATATAATCATTATAAATAATTCGTAAACAAAATATTTGTTAGTACAATATAAATAATTAAATCACAATTTTAATAAGACATTTTAATAAAATAAAAAATAAATTTATTTTCACTTTAAGTGTTGACAAATTGATTTTAAATATGTATAATTGGTGTAAAGTAAAAATACTTTACACTTTTATTTTGGTTTTATGGGGTGAAATTATGGAACTAAATAAGACCTTAGAGATTAATAATTTGATTGATGTATATGGCGGTTTTTTAACCGATAAGCAATTAAACATAATGACCGATTATTTCAAAAATGATTATAGTTTGAGTGAAATTGCTGACAACCTTGGCATTACAAAACAGGCCGTAAAATATTCAATTGGATTGTCGCTTGACCGTTTGCAAGAATTTGAAAGCAAATTAAAGTTAAACGAAATTAAAAGTGAACTTAATGAATTTTTACTTCAACTTGACGGGGATTTGAAAAAAGACCTAATAAGCATCATCAACAAAATAGGAGATTAGCATGGCAGTATTTAAGGGACTAAGTGACAAACTTAATCATATATTTTCAAAAATTACCAAGCATGGTACACTTACTGAACTTGAAATAAAGAATGCTATGCGAGAGATTCGTGTTGCGCTATTGGAAGCCGATGTCAATTTTCTTGTAGTTAAGGATTTGGTCAATAGGATTAGTGAAAAGTGCAGGGGTGAGCGGGTTATGAAAAGCCTTACCCCTGGTCAGCAAGTAATTAAGATTGTTAATGAAGAACTTACCGCGCTTATGGGCAGTACAAATAGCAAACTAGAAGTTAGCAGTAAGCCACCCACAGTAATATTGATGTGTGGTCTTCAAGGTGCGGGCAAAACCACAATGTGTGGAAAACTTGCAAAATATCTAAAAAAGCAAGGCAAAAAACCTCTTCTAGTAGCGTGCGATATCTATAGACCGGCAGCGATTAATCAGTTAAAGGTTGTTGGCAAGAGTGTTGATGTTGAAGTGTATGATGAAGGGGCTTCAAACCCTTCAAAGACAAGCACAAACGCCATAAAATATGCCGACAAAAAAGGCTACGATACCGTAATTATTGATACCGCCGGTAGGCTTCATATCAATGATGAACTTATGGACGAACTTAACGACATCAAAAAAGCCACTTCACCTACAGAGATTTTGTTGGTTGTTGATAGTATGACGGGTCAAGATGCGGTCAATGTTGCAAGCAGTTTTAATGACAAACTCGACATTACCGGTGTAATTCTCACCAAATTGGATGGCGACACCCGTGGTGGGGCAGCACTTAGCATAAAGGCGGTTGTCAATAAGCCAATTAAGTTTTGCGGAGTTGGAGAGAAGATGGACGACATCGAACCATTTTATCCCGACCGAATGGCGAGCCGAATTCTAGATATGGGCGATGTGCTTACTTTAATTGAAAAAGCACAAGAAACCATCAACGAAGAAGAAGCCAAGAAATTAGAGAAAAAGTTGAGAGAAAATGCGTTTACATTGGACGACTATCTAGTCCAGTTCAATCAACTAAAGAAAATTGGGAATATAGGCGATATCCTAAATATGATTCCCGGTGCCGGCAAACTAAAACTCAACGAGTATTCGGTAGACGAAAAGACTTTAGAGAAAAATAAATGCATTATCCTAAGTATGACCAAAGAAGAAAGGGAAAATCCAGATATTATAAAAGGTAGCCGAAAAAAACGCATCGCTATGGGTAGCGGAACAACTATCCAAGATGTAAATATCCTACTAAAACAATTTTTCCAAGCCAAAGAGATGATGAAAATGCTCAATGGCAAGAAGAAAGGCGGTTTTGGTGGATTTGGTGGTATGAAAATGCCGTTTTAATTAGTTTTTAGCAAATTTTTTCTAGCAAAAGCTTCATAAAAATTTGAAAATATATAAAAAAATTTACAAAAAGGAGAAAAATATTATGGCAGTTAAAATCAGACTTACAAGACTTGGAGACAAAAAGTCACCTTTCTATCGTGTAGTTGTTACCGATTCAAGAAAGGCAAGAGATGGAGAATATATTGAAAAACTTGGTACATTCAATCCACTTACAACTCCAGCAGAAGTTGTTTTGAACGAAGAAAGAACCAAATATTGGCTTTCAACTGGTGCTCAACCAACTGAAACAGCAAGAACAATCCTAGTAAACAAGGGATTACTTCAACCTGCTAAGCGTGCACCTAAGACCGACAAAAAGAAAAAAGAAAATAAATAATTAGGAGTTGGTCAATGGAAGAATTAGTAAGATTTATCGTATCGAAATTGGCGGATGACTCAAGCGAATTTGACATCACAACCGTCAAAGAAAGCGAAAAGACCACCATTATCAAAATTCAAGCCGACAAGCAAAATATCGGCAAGGTGATAGGTCACAACGGGAAAATTGCAAATGCTATTAGAGTGCTTGTGAAAAGCATTTCGCTAAAAGACAATACTCGATACATCGTAAAAATCTCAGAGAAATAATCAATTAAAAAAAACAATGTCTACTTAAATTAAGGGCATTGTTTTTTGTTTTTTAGATTTATTGAATAATAATTTTTGAAAATTTGTCGCAATCAATCAAATTTATTTTAAAAACAATCAAATTAAAAATAATTAAATTTATTGAAAATGGTCAATTTGTATGGCAATATTCAAAATTTTATGTTATCATATATACAATATCAAATTAAAAGAGAGATTATTATGGAACAAATAGGAATTATTACAAAACCGCAAGGAATCAATGGAGAATTTCGTGCTAGAATGAACATTTCAAAAAGTGAAATTAGTGAATTGAAGGAAATTTCTATCAATCACACAATGTATAAAGTGAAAAAAGTCACATTTAGAGAAGGATTTGTCATATTTTCAGTAGATGGCATTACCGATTGCAATCAAGTTGAGAGGCTAAGAAACACGCCGATTTTTGCCGAAATTAATCATGACTTAGAAGAAGGAGAAGTCTTGATAAGTGACATTATCGGCTTTGATGTAGTGCTTTCCGACGGCCAAAAATTAGGCACGCTTACATCGATTGACGACTACGGCGCAAGCCAAATATATACTGTAAAATCGGGTGGCAAGGAGATTATGTTCCCTAATGCTAGGGGGGTAATTCTTGACTTCAATATGGCCGATAAAAAAATAGTTCTTGATAAAAATATTCTAGAAGAAATAAGGACCGATAACTAATGAAAATTGATATTTTAACACTTTTCCCAGAGATGTTTATGCCACTTAAAACCAGTTTAATAGGTCGAGCAGTGGAGAACAATCGAGTGGAAATTAACCTAGTCGATATAAGAGATTTTACGCTCAATAAACACAAAAAAGTCGATGATTATCCATATGGCGGTGGCGACGGAATGGTCCTTACTCCACAACCACTATACGACGCAATTATGAGTGTAAAAAAAGACGATTCCCATGTGGTGTATTTGTCGCCAAAGGGGAGAGTTCTTAACCAATCAATCGTCCAAGAATTTGCCACAAATTACGAGCACTTAGTACTTGTATGCGGGCATTATGAAGGCATTGACGAACGAATAATTAAACTTTGCATCGACGAGCAGATTAGCATAGGCGATTTTGTCCTTACTGGCGGAGAAATCCCCGCAATGGCACTCACCGACGCAATATTAAGATATGTGCCTAATGTTTTGCACAACGACCACAGTATGGTAGACGAGAGTTTTTCTGATGGTCTTTTAGAGTATCCGCAATACACACACCCTCGTGAATTTATGGGGCTTACAGTCCCTGAAGTGCTTGTCAATGGCAATCATAAAGAAATCAAAAAATGGCAGGACGAACAAAAGATATTGGAAACAAAAAAATATCGTCCCGACCTAATTGACAAACTAAAAAAATCGGAGTAAATGATGATAATTCAATGGTATCCGGGGCATATGAACAAGGCCCTAAAAATAATGGAAAACGACATCAAAGTCGTTGATGCGATTATATATGTCCTAGATAGTCGCGCACCTTTTTCGTGCGTCAACCCGAAGTTTACGGACATTGTGAAAGATAAGCCAATAATATATGTTTTCAATAAGTCCGATATGGCAGACCCACAAAAAGTGAGCGACTGGATGAAGTATTTTTCAAAGCCAAATACCAAATGTATAGCCCTAAATAGCACATCAAGTGGCAGTGGCAAAAAAATAGAGCAAGCCATAAGAGAACTATTAAAATCCAAAATCGAGAAATACGACAAAAAAAGCATTACTCTAATTTTGCGGGCAATGATAATAGGCGTCCCAAATAGCGGGAAGAGTACGCTAGCAAACAATCTATGTGGCAAAGCAAAAGCCACCACCGGCAACAAGGCGGGAGTTACTCGCACGAAGCAGTGGGTGAAGTTGTCGAGCGGAATTGAAGTGCTCGATACCCCAGGCACTCTTTGGCCAGCCTTTAACAACAACCAAGTTGCCAAACACCTAGCGTATATAGGTTCAATAAAGGAAGAAGTTCTCGACATTCCCGAACTTAGCCTTGATTTTATATCCGACATCTTAAAAATAGATAAGTCGTGTTTGGAAAATCGCTATAACATCACCATAGACGACACCGACGAGCCTATAAACATACTCGACAAGATTTGCGAGTCAAGGAAGTATGTTCTTAGGGGTGGAGATATTGACTACGATAGGGGTAGTGTAGCATTAATAAACGACTTCAAATCAGGGAAGTTGGGCAATATCACTCTAGAAACAACCAAAGACATTAAAAGACTGACAAAACGAGATAGAGTCATAAAAAAGGAAGACTAAGTATTTAGCGAGTGAATGTATGTTAGATTACGAAAGAAAATATTACGATAAAGGCGTAGTTTTGGTGGCTGGCGTTGACGAAGCCGGAAGGGGCCCGCTTGCTGGACCGGTATGTGTGGCAAGCGTAATAATGCCCACCGAACCAATTATCGAAGGGATTAACGATAGCAAAAAGTTGACCGAAAAGAAAAGGGACGCGTTGTACGAGCAAATTATCAATACTGCACTAAGTTATCACATCGAACTTATAGACAACAAGACGATTGACGAACTTAACATCCTAAATGCGACAAAATTGGGAATGAAAAAGTGTATTGAAGGGCTCGATATCGTCCCCGAAATCGCGATAATTGATGCCGTTAAAATAAATACAAATATCCCGACCGATAGCATAATTAAGGGCGATGCGGTGAGTTATAATGTTGCTTCCGCTAGCATTTTGGCGAAAGTGACGAGAGATAGACTAATGATAGAACTTGACTCAAAATATCCCGAGTACAACTTTAAAAAACACAAAGGCTATGGCACAAAAGAGCACATTGAAGCGCTAAAAAAATATGGCAAATGCGATATTCATCGCGATTCGTTTATTGGCCATTTTGTGGGGTAATATATGGCAAAAGAACTAGGAATACAGGGCGAAGTAACCGCAAAAGAATATCTTGAAAATTTAGGCTATAAGATTGTTGCAACAAATTACAAAAATAAGATCGGAGAAATCGACATCATTTGCAAAGATAAAGATGTGCTTGTGTTTGTAGAAGTTAAAACCCGCCAAAGCATAAAATTTGGCTATCCTAGAGAAGCGGTTAATTATTACAAACAGCAAAAGATTAGAAATGTAGCATCGGGATATTTAAAGTTTAAGGGGCTGTATGAAAAAGTGGCGGTCAGATTTGATGTTATTGATATTGTAGGCGAAAAAATTACTCACATAAAAAATGCTTTTTAACTTATATTTTTGGTTCAAATCTCATAAAATATAATGTAAAAATGTAATTCTAAAGAATTTATTGTTATGAAATAATATATATAATTCACCTACTTTAGGTTGATTTTTCGACAAAAAATTAAAAAATTAGTTATTTATTTAAAATTTTACAAAAAACACTTGATTATTTCTCCAAGTTGTGATAGTATATCGTAGTGACTTCGGACGGTCCGCTGTGATTATTATTGCATGAACGTCAAGTATATTATAGGAGGTAAAGTCAGATGACACTTATTCAAGCATTAGAAAGAGAAAATTTAAAACCTGAAGTTCCAGAATTTAATGTTGGTGATACTGTTAAAGTATACAACAAAATCGTTGAAGGGGACAAAGAAAGAATTCAAATATTTGAAGGCGTTGTTATTTCAAGAAAGAATAGTAGCGTTAGAGAAACTTTCACTGTAAGAAGAATTTCATTCGGTGTTGGCGTTGAAAAAACTTTCCCTATCCACTCACCAAGAGTTGATAAGATTGAAGTGGTTAAGAAAGGTAAAGTTCGTAGAGCAAAATTGTACTACCTACGCAATCGTACCGGTAAGGCTGCTAACATCAAAGAAGCAAAATAGTAATTTTAAAAGTATGTGGTTATTCACATACTTTTTTTGTTTGAAAAAATAGAGAATATATGACTCAAAAATTTATGTGCTTTTTATACAAAAATTTACAATTATAATTAGTAATATAATAAAGTATATTATATTACATAAGAACAATTTAAAAAATATAACGAGATTTAGTTGAATATTTTTTTTAGGTAGTTTATAATCAAAAAAAATGTGCAAAGGGGATAACAAATGTTATCAATCATTAAAAGTTATGGATTGACTGGAATTAACGGATATCTAGTTAAAGCTGAAATTGACATCAATCAAGGGCTTCCGTCGTACGACATCGTCGGGCTTGTAGGTACGGCAATTAAAGAGAGCAAAGAAAGGGTAAAAAGTGCTATCAAAAATAGCGGTTTTCAGTACCCAATTCTTAAATTAACCATCAACCTTGCCCCAGCAGATACGAAAAAAGATGGCCCGATATATGATTTGGCAATTGCAATGGGAATCCTTTCAGCAAGCGAGCAAGTTAGCGTGGAGCGAGTGAAAGATTATATATTTCTAGGCGAATTGTCACTAGATGGCGGAGTAAGAAAAATTAATGGTGTTCTTCCTATCCTTATTGCGGCAAGGCAGTCAGGGTACACCAAAATTATAATTCCTAAAGAAAACGAACGAGAAGCGAGTTTTATAGACGGGCTAGAAGTATATGCCGTAAGCACGCTTAAGGAAGCGGTTGATTTTCTTAATGGCGAACTTGAAATTGTTCCCGTAAAACTAAATACTTTTATTGACGCGAAAAAAAGCAACAAAAAGTCGCTAGACTTTAAGTATGTTAAAGGGCAAGCAAAGGCAAAGCGTGCGCTTGAGATTGCCGCTGCTGGTGGACACAATGTGCTTATGATTGGACCGCCGGGTAGCGGAAAAACTATGCTAGCGAAGTGCTTCCCAGGAATTTTGCCCGAACTTACTTTCCAAGAAGCATTGGAAGTAACCAAGATTCATAGTGTTGCGGGAGTGCTGGACCACGAAGAAGGAATAGTCACATCTAGGCCATTTAGGTCACCCCACCACACTACAACAACCCTTGCACTTACCGGCGGTGGCAGACTAGCAAAACCGGGTGAAATAAGCCTAGCGCACAACGGGGTTTTGTTCCTTGACGAAATGCCCGAATACAATCGCAATAGCATAGAAACCCTAAGACAACCGCTTGAAGATGGCGTAATAACCATAAGTAGAGTGGAAGCGTCTGTGGAATATCCCGCTAATTTTACACTTATAGCGAGTATGAACCCTTGCCCTTGCGGATATTATGGAAGCAAGGATAGAGAGTGTAAGTGCACTCCACAGCAAATAAATAAATACTTAAATAAATTGTCAGGCCCATTAATGGATAGGATTGATATCCATATAGAAGTGGACAATGTTACATATGATGACTTAAGAAGCACAACCACCGAAGAGCCTACCGAGAGCATAAAAAGAAGAGTAGATATTGCCCGTGAAATCCAATTGAAAAGGTTTGCGGATACGGGAATATATAGCAATGCGAAGATGAATGACCAACAACTTAAAGAGTATTGTAAGTTGGACGAATACAGTGACATCATATTGCGTTCGGCATTTGAAAAGTTAAAACTTAGTGCCAGAGCATACAATAGGATTTTGAAAGTCGCCCGCACAATAGCCGATTTGGACGGGAGCGAATACATTACCGACGACCATGTGATGGAAGCAATATCATATAGAACACTCGACAAAAAATATTGGGATTAAGATTATGTACAACGACGAAGAAAAGATTTTAATATGGCTTGACCTTTTTGAATTTTTAAGTCTTAAAAAGAAAATGGATATTGTAGAGCATTATCCTAAACTAACAGATTTTTGGAATAATTTTGAGAAAGATAGCCAATATTTGGAAAGTATGCTTGGCAAAGAAAATTATGCTAAAATGTTGTTTTCTTGGGACGAGAATTTTCTAAATAACTACATTAGAAATTACGACAATCTTGGAGTGAAAATCGTAACTTACAAAAGCGACAAGTATCCAAAACTCTTGAAAGAAACATTAAGCCCGCCAGTAGCACTATATTGCAAAGGTGATGTTGATTTGCTAAAAACTACTTGCATAGCCATTGTCGGAACAAGAAGAGCAAGCAAGTACGGAAAGGAAATTACCTACAAATTCGCTTTTGAAATTGCAAATGCGGGTTTGACTGTGGTTAGCGGTCTAGCCGACGGAGTAGATAGCCAAGCGCATAAAGCCACCTTGGACGCAAAAGGCAAAACTATTGCGGTTTTGGGGTCGGGAATTAACAATTGTTATCCCGCAACAAATCAACCGCTATATGATAGAATTCTTGATAACGGCGGATTGATTGTGAGTGAGTATAAGCCCAACGACAAAGTTATGCCATATCACTTCCCCGCAAGGAATAGAATAATTGCCGGGCTTAGCAAAGGTGTTTTAATCACCGAAGCAACAGAGAAGAGCGGAAGTATGCACACCAAAGAATACGCACTAGAAAACAATCGTGATTTATATGTCGTTCCAGGTCGAATTACTGACATATATAGTAAAGGTTGTAATGCGGTTATAAAAAATTGCCAAGGTGTGATGTGCTTGTCGCCTGACGAAATCATTAATGCATACGGCAAGGAAATTTGCACCAATTCCGAAAGTGTAGTTATTCAAACTAATATGGACGAGCAAATAATCCTTGACATTTTGGATGTTAGTGAAGTCCATTATGACGAAATTTTGGAACGTAGCGGAATGGAAGCCAAAACCCTAAACACCTTGCTTATGCGAATGGAACTAAAAGGATTAATCAAAAAAGAAGCCAATTATTATAGCAAATAAAAGGAGATATAATGAATTTAGTTATTATAGAAGGTCTTGGAAAAAGAGAAACTATAAAAAAATATCTTGGATCGGACTATGAAGTTGTTGCGACCAAGGGGCATGTAAGGGATTTGCCCGAGAAATCACTAGGCGTGAATGTGCTTGACAATTTTAAGCCACAATACGAGATAATGCCCGACAAAAAAGACATCGTGAAAATGCTTAAAGAAAAGAGTGCAAAAGCCGATAAAGTGTATCTTGCGACTGACCCCGATAGAGAAGGGGAAGCGATAAGTTGGCACTTAGCACATATTCTTGATATGGATATAAATTCTCCAATAAGAATAGCATTCAACGAAATTAGTAAAAATGCAGTCAACGAAGCACTTACTAAGCCTAGGGCGATAGACCAAAATCTAGTCGATGCTCAGCAAGCTAGAAGAGTACTTGATAGGCTAGTGGGTTATAAAATATCTCCAATTCTATGCAAGAAAATTCAGCCAAAGTTGTCTGCTGGTAGAGTTCAAAGTGCCACACTAAAATTGGTTGTCGATAGAGAAAATGCTATTAGGAAATTTAAGCCCGAAGAATATTGGACCCTTGTTGCTAATTTGAAAAAAGGCGAAGTATTTAAATCGACTTTAAGTAAATTTAAAGGCAAAAAGGCAAATATTAGTAACAAAGAGCAGATGGATAGTGCCCTTGAGTCACTAAAGGCTAACGATTTTAAAGTAAAAGAAGTTAAAAAGACTATTGCAAAATCGCACCCATCAGCACCATATACCACATCTAGTATGCAACAAGAAGCGATGAATAAATTAGGAATGACCCTTAAAAAAGTTACTTCTTGTGCACAAGAACTTTATGAAGGTGTTGAGATTGCTGGGGAAGGTAAAGTCGCACTAGTAACATATATCCGTACTGATAGTGTGCGTATTGCCCCTGGTGCCGTTACAATGGCTCGTGACTTTATTTTGAAGAATTTTGGCGAAAAATACCTACCAAAACAACCAAATGTATTCAAATCAAAGAAGTCCGCACAAGACGCCCACGAAGCGATAAGGCCTATCAATCTTGACCGTACACCAGAGAAGTTGAAAGGGTTGCTTAGTGCCGATAATTATAAATTATACAAACTTATTTACAACAAATTCCTAGCGTGTCAGATGGAAGACGCTACATTTAATTCGGTAGTTGCACTTATAGAAAATGGCGATTACGAATTTAAAGCGTCGGGCAAAACCCCTATATTTGACGGATACTTAAGAGTATTTGATGCTAATAAGAAGTCCAAAAATGAGCCTACCGAAGATGAAGAAAATAACGATAATATAAAACTTCCACCACTAGAAGAAGGTGATAAGTTGGATTTGGAAAATTTGGTTCCTACCCAAAAATTCACAAAGCCCGACCCACGATATACTGAATCAACCTTAGTTAAAGAAATGGAAGATAAAGGCATCGGCCGTCCCGCAACATATACGCCTACTGTGACCCTACTAAGCAGTCGAAAATATGTTGAAAAGGACGGGAAATTTTTAAAACCAACCGAATTGGGCGAAAAAATCAACGAATTACTTGAAAAATACTTTAGTGATATTATAAATATTAAATTCACCGCTGAAATGGAAGATAAACTTGATGAAGTTGCTATTAATGGTATTCCTTGGCAAGATTTTGTAAAGGATTTCTATGCTAGTTTTGTGAAGTTGCTAGCGGTGGCTGATAAGGATAGTGTAAAATACAAAATTCCACCAAAAGAAACCGATATCAAGTGCGACAAGTGTGGTCACCCTATGGTTATCCGTACTGGAAAATTTGGTGAGTTTTTGGCGTGCAGTAATTTCCCAGCATGCAAGAATGTTCAGCCGATGAGAAAAGATTGTGGAGTATGCCCAAAATGTGGAAAACCTGCAGTTGAAAAAAGAAGTAAAAAGGGTACAATCTTCTATGGCTGTAGCGATTATCCTAATTGCGACTTCGTAAGTTGGGAAATGCCACTTCAAGAGAAATGTCCTAAATGCGGAAGTTATTTGACGGGTAAAAAAATATACAATAATTTAAGAAAGAAATGTAGCAATCCTAATTGTGATTACTCTGTTTCTGTTAAAATTGAGGCAAAAACTAATGGCAAAAAAGAACAATAAAGTAACCATTGTCGGTGGCGGGTTAGCGGGCAGTGAATGTGCATATCAACTGCTTAAGCGAGGAGTAGATGTAAAGCTAATTGAAATGAAACCTACTAAATTTTCAGAAGCACATCACGACCCTAATTTTGCTGAACTAGTGTGTAGCAATAGTTTAAAATCCAATGACCCAACCACCGCTGGTGGCCTACTAAAATCCGAGTTGAGATTACTGGACTCTCTTGTCATAAAATGTGCCGATAAGTGCAGTGTTCCGGCGGGGAGTGCCTTGGCGGTAGATAGACATAGATTTTCACAATTGGTCACCGACGAACTTAAGAAGTTTCCCAACCTTACAATTGAGAATCGGGAGTTAACGCAAATTGACATAACGGAAAACTTGGTGATTGCAACAGGACCACTAACAAGCCCTGCACTAATGCAAAATTTAGGCACAATTTTGGGCAGTGATTATTTGTACTTTTTCGATGCAATTGCGTCAATTGTAAGCCACGAGAGTATTGATTTTAATTCTGCATTTATACAAGACCGATATCAAAAAGGGTCGGGAGATTATATCAATTGTCCTATGGATAAGGCAGAATATGAAGAATTTTACAACGCGCTTATTAACGGCGAAATTGTGCAATTAAAAGACTTCGAAAATAGCAAAGTCTTTGAAGGATGTATGCCGGTGGAAGTTCTTGCAAAAAGGGGTGTAGATAGCCTAAGATTTGGCCCGCTTAAACCAGTGGGACTTATAGACCCCCATACTGGCAAACGACCTTATGCAGTAGTGCAGTTGAGAAAAGAAACAAATAACGACGACCTGTACAATTTGGTCGGATTTCAGACAAACCTAACATATCCCGAGCAAAAACGCATTTTTTCGCTTATCCCAGCACTTAAAAATGCAGAGTTTTATAGGTACGGAACAATGCACAAAAATAGTTTTGTAAACGCACCAAAAGTGCTAAAAAATTATCACATAGTTTCGCACCCAAATCTATTTATCGCGGGGCAATTAAGCGGTGTAGAAGGATATATTGAAAGTATTGCTAGCGGACTTAATGTTGGCCTAAATATGTACAAATATTTGTCCGACTTGGAAGATGTTGTGTTTGACAAATACACAATGATAGGGGCACTTAACAATTATCTTTCTACTGCGTCTGCCGACAATTTCCAGCCGATGAGTAGCAATATGGGTTTAATCAACTATGGCGAGATAAAGATAAAGGACAAGAAGGCTAAAAATGAGTTTTTGTCAAATCGTGCCATAGAGAAAGTGAAACAAACAATACTTGACAATAATCTATAAAGGTTGTTATTATATATTTAAAGGAGTTAATATGATATCATTTAAAGGAACAACAATAGTGGCAGTAAAAAAGGACGGCCATACTGCAATTGCTGGTGACGGGCAAGTTACCATGGGCGAGCAAGTTATAATGAAAGGCAATGCAATAAAAGTCCGCAGAATATTCAACGATAAGGTTGTTATAGGTTTTGCAGGCTCAGTGTCGGATGCATTTGCACTTTCCGCAAGATTTGAAGAATTATTGCAAAAATTTAGCGGTAATTTAATGAGAAGTGCAGTCGAAATGGCAATAGGTTTTAGAGATGACAAATACTCTAGGAAGTTGGAAGCAATGATGCTTGTGGCTGATGAAAGCAAATTATTAGTTTTGTCGGGCACTGGAGAAGTAATTGAGCCCGAGTGTGGTGTATGTGCCATAGGAAGTGGCGGCAATTACGCTTATGCTGCTGGTAAAGCATTGCTTGAAAATACTAATCTTTCGGCGAAAGAAATAGCAATGAAGTCAATTGAAATCGCCGGAGATATATGTGTATTTACCAATCACCACATCACTTGCGAGGAGGTTTAATTATGAATTTATCACCTAGAGAAATCGTTAATGAATTAGACAAATATATTATAGGTCAAGATAGCGCAAAAAAGAGTGTTGCTATAGCACTTAGAAATAGATATCGTCGTAGCAAATTAACTAAAGAAATGCGTGATGAGATTACGCCAAAAAATATTATTATGCAAGGTCCAACTGGCGTAGGTAAGACAGAGATTGCTAGAAGACTAGCGAAATTAGTGAAAGCACCTTTTATTAAGGTTGAAGCGACAAAATACACCGAAGTAGGATATGTGGGGCGTGACTGCGAAAGTATGATTCGTGACTTAGTAGAAGTGTCAGTTAGGCTTGTAAAGGAAGAAAAAATACAAGAAGTAAGCGAAAAAGCCCGCACAAATGTGCTTAACAAACTTACCGATGCACTATTTAAGCAGAAAAAAGAGCAAAATCCTAATATGGATGATGCAGAACTTAGAAAACAACTTTTTGACGACATCGCAAGTGGTAAGTGCGATAGCGAAGTTATAGAGATTGCAATTGCCGAACAAGTGAAGCCTATAGGTATTATGCCGGGTATGGGTGGCGGAGATTTTGATATCGGCAATGTCATAGGAAGCATATTCCCGACCCAAAAACGACATAAGAAAATCACTATAGAAAAAGCATACAAATTATTGATGAGCGAAGAAAGTGACAAACTTATCGACAACGAAAGTGTCAATTCAGAAGCGATTCGCCGTGCCGAACAAGAAGGCATTGTATTTATTGACGAAATTGACAAAATCGCCGGCAGAAGTGCATCAAAAGGTCCAGATGTTAGCCGAGAAGGTGTGCAAAGAGATATTCTTCCATTGGTTGAAGGATGTTCGGTTACTACAAAATACGGCACAATTAAGACCGATTATATTTTGTTTATATGTGCAGGGGCGTTCCATATAAGCAAGGTTGAAGATTTAATCCCAGAATTTCAAGGTCGTTTCCCAATTAGGGTTGAACTTCAAAACTTGAATGCAGATGACTTCTATAAAATTCTAACAGTGCCGAAGAATGCACTTACTAAGCAATATCAAGAACTTTTGAAAGTGGACAACATCAATCTAATGTTTGAGGATAGTGCGCTAAGAAAGATTTCCGAAATTGCCGAGAGAGATAATGAAACAAGCGAGAATTTGGGTGCTAGAAGACTTCATACAATTATGGAGAGTTTGCTAGAAGAAATATCGTTTAATGCAAATGGAAATCACCCTATGACCGATGTAAAAATTGACGCAAAATATGTTGAAAATGCGTTTAAAGATAGTAGTAGAAAGTACGATTTGAAAAAATATGTACTGTAAGGAGAAAGAATATGATAAATATTCCTAAAGGAACAAAAGATATATTGCCAAGCGAGAGTTACAAATGGCAAAGAATAAGAGAAATAATAACTAAATTGCAAAACAGATACAACCTAAAAGAGATAAGTACTCCCGAATTTGAGAATACCGAACTTTTTGTGCGTGGTGTAGGCGATAGTAGTGATGTTGTTAATAAGGAGATGTACACCTTTCTAGATAAGGGCAATAGAAGTATCACTTTAAAGCCAGAAGGGACTGCTGGCGTGGCTAGAAGTTTTATCGAAAACGGGATGTTTAACGACACACTTCCTTTAAAAATGTGGTATTTGTCGCACTGTTTCCGCTATGAAAAGCCACAAGAAGGAAGACTAAGACAACACACCCAGTTTGGTGTGGAAGTATACGGAGCAAATACTCCTATGTCAAATGCCGAAACATTGCTTATTGCGACTAATTTCTATAGGGAACTTGGCATTAACCCTACTGTAAGCATTAATGATTTGGGGTGTGAGAAATGCAAAAAGGCATATATTGAAACACTAAAGGAATATATTAGGCCATATTTAAATGACCTATGCCCCGATTGTCAACGACGATTTAATCAAAATCCGCTAAGACTTTTAGATTGCAAGGTTCCTGAATGTAAGGAAATTCTAAAAAATGCACCGCTTATAAGCAATTGCTTGTGCGACGATTGTAAATCGGAATTTTCTACATTGCTTGGGATTTTGGATGACTTGGGTGTTAATTATCAAGTCGACCCAAAACTTGTAAGGGGGCTAGATTATTACACCAACTTAGTTTTTGAATTTGTTGACAACGACAAAAAAATGGGGCAAAACGCACTTGGTGGCGGTGGCAGATACAATAATTTAATTGAACAACTTGGTGGCAAACCAACCCCGGTAATTGGATTTGGATTAGGAATAGAAAGAATACTACTATATTTGGAAAAGAAAGGCATTGCGATTGAAAATCCAAATAAAGTGGACATCTATATCGCGAAAGCCACCGATGACAATAAGCACATCTTGCGACTTGCCGAGAACTTAAGAGATAACGGCTATTGCGTAGAAACAGACATCGTTGGTCGTAGTTTAAAAGCCCAATTCAAATATGCCGATAAATTGCAAGCCCGCTATTGTATTGTAGTTGGCGATGACGAAATTGCAAGAAATGAAGTTATGCTTAAAGATATGAGCACTGGTGAACAAAAATCAGTTGCAATTGACAAATTATTAGAGGAGTTAGGAAAATAGTATGTTTTCACGCACAACACTTTTGATAGGCGATGACAATTTGAAAAAGTTGGAGCAATCCCATATTGCAGTATTTGGAGTAGGTGGAGTAGGTGGATATGTTGCTGAAATGCTAGTTCGTGCTGGAGTTGGAGAAATTACAATCGTCGATTTTGACAAAGTTGATGTTACAAATATCAATAGGCAAATCATAGCACTCCATAGCACAGTGGGGCAGTACAAAGTGGATGTTATGAAAAGTAGGCTACTTGACATCAATCCAAATCTTAAAATAACTACAATTTGCGACAAATACACACCGCTTAATAGGGAGATTTTCTTTGCAAGGCATTATGATTATGTAGTTGATGCTATAGATATTGTTACTAGTAAAGTGGATTTAATTAAGTATTGCCATGACCACGACATTAGAGTTGTGAGTGCTATGGGTGCCGGCAATAGATATTGTGTACCCGACTTTAAAGTGGTGGATATTTTCAAGACCTACAATGACGGACTATGCAAAATAGTCAGAAAAAAATTGCGAGAACTTGGCATAGAGCATCACACTGTCGTATTTACTGATAATTTGCAGAGCAGTAGCGGGGATGTTGTGGGGAGTATATCGTACTATCCGGCAATGTGTGGGTGCGTTCTATCGGGCTATGTAATCAATCAACTATTAAATTAAAGTGTTTAACAATTAAAAAAGTTGATAATTTTAATGCAATTAAAAATCAAAATAATTAATACTAACATAATAATCAAATAAAGATTATCACATACTAAAGAATAAGGAGAGTACAATGAAAATAAAAGAGATTAATGAGTTCTATTTTGAAGAAGAAGTCCTTGATTATTCGGGGATTGTTGTTGCCAAATTTTATGGAAATTGGTGCGGTCCTTGTAAAATGCTTGCCAGTATATTGGACCAAATGCCCGATTATGACGGGTTAAAGTTAGTCGGACTTGATGTTGACAAAAATTTGACTTTGGCAAAACAATTTGGGGTTGTGACTGTTCCTACATTGCTTGTATTTAAAGACGGAGCACAGGTCGACAAAATCTCAGGATTTAGAAATCAAAAACAACTTACCGAAATATTTGAAAATTATTTATCAAGTGGAAAATAATAACTAAAAAACATTAGCCCGGCTAATGTTTTTTAAATATAGGTCTTGACAACAAATGTACTTTGTAATATAATCTCAGCGGAGAAAATAATTATGATAGGGCACAATTACAAATCTTACTTAGCGAGCAAGATTATGAACAATTCCATACAAGACTCTGTAGTCGGAGCATTAGAAACAAGAACAAATCTTGAAAATCTAGCCCCAGGAATTACAATGACCGATGAGTTCGGCAAAAAATTCCCAATTTCATTAGAATCATACTATAAGATGTCGGGACTTAATTTTGTGAAAGGCGAAATCGATTTGGATAACAATCGTATTTTTTTGCATGTGAATTGGAAGAAATTGAATATGTTTATATTAGACGATAACGATAATTTCAATAGTCTTGACGAAGCCCTAAGCATATTGGCTTTTGGCACGCCACAAGAGATTATGAAAAGTAAGGACCTAATTGAAGAAACAATTCGACTTAACAAGATTGAAAAACGAAATACAATTGTGACTAGCAAAAATTATAATGAATCAAACAAACAACTTAAGGAGATTGCGGATTCTTTTAAATCAATCGACGATAATTTTAAGTCAATCATCTCGTCCGCACATTCGTACTTGACTCAAGATATGATAAAATAAAATATCCAAATTTTTGGATATTTTTTTGTTAAAAGGGCATTAAATTAACATTATTCATTAAAAACCCGACAAAACTAGTCGGATTTTAGATAAAAAATGTTGACAAGTGCATAAATGTGGTGCTAAAATAAATTCAGACTAAAAAGGTAGGAATTTATGAAATTATCATCTAAAGGCAGATATGGGCTTAATGCAATGTATCATCTAGCACTTAGCAAATCGACCGAACCTGTGAGTTTGACCGAATTGGCGAAGCAGACCAATGTGACTCAGCCGTATTTGGAGAAAGTCTTAGGACTACTGAAAAAGAAGGGCTTGGTGGAAGCGAGTCGTGGTGTGCAAGGCGGATACAAATTAGCAAAAGAGCCGTCAAACATTACTATTGGCGAGATTTTAAGAGCATTAGAGAACGATTTGGTGTTTTCTGATTGTGTAAGGTCGGATAAATGTAATAATTTAAATTGCCCTAATAAAGGCATTTTTAAGGTCATTTATGATAGGCTCAATAGTGTTTTGGATGAATTAACGCTACAAAATATGATAGATAATCAAGGAGAAGTATTATGAAAAAAATTTATTTAGATAATTCCGCAACAACTCCCGTTTCAGGAGATGTCTTGAGAGAAATGCTTCCATATTTTTGCGAAGTGTACGGCAATAGCAACAGTTTGCATAGTTTTGGAAGAGAAGCAATCAGTGCTGTTGATGAAGCAAGAGATACTATTGCAAAATGCATTAACGCAAACAACAAAGAAGTATTTTTCACTTGTGGCGGAACAGAAGGCGACAACTGGGCAATCAAAGGAATCGCCAAAGCAAATATGCATAGGGGAAAGCACATAATCGTGAGTGCCATAGAGCACCACGCAATTTTAGAGAGTTGTAGAGATTTGGAAAACGAAGGGTTTAAGGTGACATATTTGCCAGTTGACGAAACAGGGCTTGTGTCACTAGTTGACCTTTTGCACGAATTAACCCCCGAAACAACACTTGTTTCTATAATGGCGGTTAATAACGAAGTAGGAACAATTCAAAATATCAAAGCAATCGGTGACTTATTAAAAGATTATAAGGCGTATTTCCACGTTGACGCCGTTCAAGCAATTAATTGCTTGCATTTTGATGTGAAGGATATGAAGATTGATGCAATGACAATGTCGTCGCACAAAATTCATGGACCAAAAGGCGTAGGTGCGTTGTATGTTCGCACCGGTGTTCCTATAAAGAAGTTTATGAATGGCGGTGAGCAAGAACTTAATCGTCGTGGCGGGACAGTCAATGTGCCTGGCGTTGTCGGTTTTGCAAAAGCAATGGAAATTGCAGTGCGAGACATCGATATTAACAACAAAAAACTTGAAGAATTGAGCGAGTATTTTATTAATAAGATTACTTATTCAATTCCTGACATCAAAATCAATGGAAATCTTAACCAAAAAGCCCCAGGAATTGTGAATGTAAGTTTTAAATATATTGAAGGCGAGAGCATACTTATCAAACTCGACCTTGAAGGAGTTGCAGTGTCTACTGGTTCGGCTTGTGCGTCGGGGTCACTAGAGAAAAGCCACGTATTGAAAGCAATGGGGCTAAGCCACGAAGATATAAATGGTGCAATTAGATTTTCTTTCGGTGTAGACAATACAAAAGAAGAAATCGACTATGTAGTAGAGAAGTTGGAAGTAATTGTTTCCGACCTTAGAAAAATGAGTCCACTAGTTAAAAGGAGAAACAAAAATGTATAACGAAAAAGTTATGGAAATATTTAAAAACCCAGCAAATATGGGTGATTTGAAAGGTGCAAATGCTATTGGACAAGTCGGTAATATGGCTTGTGGCGACATTATGAAGATTTTCTTAAAAATTAATGACGATGGAATTATTGAAGACGCAAAATTCAAAACATTTGGTTGTGTCGCCGCCATTGTAAGTTCGTCTATCGCTTGTGGGCTTGTGAAAGGAATGACAATCGAAGAAGCACTTAATTTTGACAACAATAAAGTTATCGAAGAAGTCGGCGAATTGCCTACCCACAAAATCCACTGCAGTATCTTGGCAAAAGAAGCCATTGAAGATGCAATAAATAACTACCGCAAAAACCTTGAAAAAGCAAAAAAGAAAGCCGAAAAAGAGAAGTTAAAACAAAAGGAAGAAAAGATAAAATCAGTAGACGAAAAAGTTAAAAAAGTAAACGCTAAAAAGAACGAAAAGAAAAGCACACAAAAAGAACAAAAAACCAACATCAACAAATTAAATTCGCTACTATCAAAGTTGGACAAAAAGAAGTAAAAAGCAAGAAAATTTTTCTTGCTTTTTTTAAATCCATTTGAATTGGTCACATTTTATGATATTATACAAATGCAATGAAAAATATAATGAAACATTATAAATCGTATACTAAATTTGCAAAATAGAAACAAACTTAAAATTAATTTTGTTGTATTAAAACTAAGGAGAGATATAATGCAAAAACAACTAGAACATTATGAATTTAAACAAGTTCAAAAGCACAACTCTAATGAAATAATTTTTGTTTTGGATAATTTGGAGTATGAAGAGAACATAGGTTCTGCATTTAGGTTAGCTGATGCCTTTAATATTAAGAAAATAATTATAATCAATTCAAAACCTATTGATTTTAAAAAATTGCAGAAAACTGCAAGGAATTGTGAAAAGAGTGTTCCTTATATTATTTGCCAAAATGCAGAAGATGGTTTGCAAGAAATCCGAGAATTGGGATATTACCCAGTCAATGTTGAAATAACTTCAACAAGCAAGCCACTACGAGATGTGGATTTCTCTACATTAAAAAAGGTTGCATTGATTGTAGGTAATGAAAAATATGGCGTTAGTGAATACTTTTTGAAAGAAGTTCCACTTTCGTGCCATATAGAAATGTATGGAAATAATTCTTCAATGAATGTATCAATAAGTTTGGCTATTGCAACCTACAAGGTCTCAGAAGACTTATTGAAATTTAATATAAAATGATGTTGCCCCAATTAAATCTATATAATATATAATATATAAATAATATCATTAAAAAATATTAAAATAATTAAGCATAAGAATATTGCAAAACGACTTAAAAAATGGCAATAAGTTTAAATAAAATTTAAAAGGAATTAATTTTTTAGACGTAGTTTAATTCAACATAGAATAAAAATTGTATAAAATTTGAGCAAAGAAAACGACAGTTTATATAAAAAATAAACTAAAAAAATAAAAATTTTCACAAATAAAAATATATTTTTTAATTAATTTTTACTTATTTTTTGACAAATTTCAATATAAAAATATGGTCAATTTAACCAAAAGATGGTGAACACGCGGGTGTGTGTCAACGATTTTGAAAAAAAATTTAAAAAAACTTTTAAAAAAGTGTTGACATCCCATTTTTAGAGTGGTAAACTACGCTTGCTATCAAAAAGAGATAGCGACTGAACATTAACAATTGAATAGTGATAGATGATGAATTGAATTAATACTTTGTTAATTTATTTGAGATATTAAATCTATACGAACTTTACGAAATATTAAATGACGCAACGTTTGTTATAGAGCGATGATTGAACATAAGAGTTTGATCCTGGCTCAGGACGAACGCTGGCGGCGTGCTTAA
>CAZNJK010000006.1:0-29808 GCA_964573405.1 uncultured Christensenella sp.
TAATTATTTGCAACACAAAACTTCTACATATAGCAATCTAAATGTAGTAGTAATATGAAGTTTGTGCAAATAAATTTTTCATAACATCTCCTTGATATGTGATTATTATATGAAATAATTATAAAAAAGTCAATAGATTTTTCAAAATTTACATTTCAGCTTCTTCTCGTGTATAGTTTTATACGGGTGTCGAAAGGTAAAAACAATTAGTTTTACTTGAATTCGACACTAGTTTTTCTTTTTATATCTTTTGGGAGATGGAACAATGTTTAGATATTAGTTTGCTTGACTAAAATTTTTATAAGTAATAAAATAAATTGTTATATATGATTAAAAATTGAAAGGATTGGTTGAATGAAGAGAAACAATTGGTATCCGCTTGACAATGCGGGAAAGATTTATCCACCTATTTCAAATAGTGGTCGCCCTAGCACTTTTTCGCTTATTGCAGTGCTTAACGAACCTATAGATAAGGATATTTTGCAAAAAGCAGTCAATGAAATTCTTGACAGATTTGTAAGTTTTAATGTTAGACTTAGACGGGGGATTTTTTGGTATTATTTGGAAGAAAATAATCGACCATTTGCAGTGGAAGAAGAACCAGCATACTTTTTAAAACACATCTCTCCTAGCGAGAACAACGGCTATTTATTTAAGGTGTTTTATAAAGAAAACCGCATTACAATGACGTGTTTTCACGCACTATGCGACGGCACTGGCGGAATGGACGTGTTTAAAAGTCTGATATATGAGTATTTGCTCCTTTTGGGTAAGCCGGTGGTTGCTGATGACAAAATCATCACTTGCATAACCCCATACACAATGCAAGAAACGGGCGATAGTTTTATAGAAAACGACTATAAAACAAAAAATAAACCCGCAAAGGAGAAAAATGCGTTCAAAACCGACGGAACAAACTTCAAGTGGGACGGCTGTGGGGTTACTACGGGCGTGGTCGATGTGGAGCAGTTGAAAGCGGAGTGTAAGAAGTACAATGCCACAATCACCGAGTACTTGTCGGCGCTATATATGTATTGCTTGTATATCTCATTTGTTAAGGGCAAACGAGCAAACAACAAAAATATAAAGTTGCTTATCCCTGTGAATTTGAGAAAGTGGTATCCTAGCCAAACCCTTAGAAATTTTGCAATGTTTGTGCGATTAAGTCACGACTTTGAAGAAGAAATAACTTTTGAAGAATGCATAGATGTGTGTAAAATACAAATGAAGGACGGATTAACAAAAGAAAAACTTGATGCGCAAATATGGAGCAATGTAAAGGCGGAGAAAAATTGGTTGTTAAAAATTGTTCCGCTTGCAATCAAAGATTGGGTGATGAGTCTTGTGTACAATAAAGTAGGTGACAATCTTCACACTGCCAATGTTAGCAATCTTGGGAAAGTTGATTTGCCAGATTCAATGACACCATATGTAAAAGATATGGTATTTGCACTTGGCACAAGTTATAGCACAAAGACCCATATGTCGCTTATAAGTTATAACAACAGGCTAAGCATAACCTTTACTCGTGAAATGGTGGAAAACGGACTTGAAAAAATGTTTTTCCGCGAATTGTCTAGTCGCGGTATAAAAATCGAAATAAATAGCAATTATTGGGAGGGACTATAATGAAACATTGTGATAAATGTAATTTAGATGTCAATACCGACTTAAACTATTGCCCACTATGTTTTAACGAAATTAGTGGTGACGATACACAACCACACATATATTCTCACAGCTCTAACAAGCCTAGAGAAATACAAAATTCACACAAAACAAGAAAAGTGTTTTTCTTAATCTCGCTATTTGTTGTGCTTGTGTGCGGACTTATTAACTATCTTACGGGGCTTCCTTTTTGGTCGGGGATTGTTGCACTAAGCGTGCTGTATCTATGGATACTTGTAAAGCACACTATTATGAGTAGCAGAAATGCATTTGAAAAGATATTTTTGCAGGTTGTTGGCATTTTGTCCATACTTTTTGTCACAAACTATGTGTCTGGTGGCGAATGGTTTGTGGAATATGTTTTGCCGTCGCTTCTAGTATTTGTGGTTTTGGTACTTGATATGGTGCTATTTATAAGCAAAAGACGAAGGTCATACGAAACGAGTTTTATTATAATCGAACTATTCGTTCTTATTATATCAATTGTATTTGTGAGCATCAATGTGTGTGATTTTAAATTACTTCACACCATTACGCTTATGGTGTCGGCATTGTCGATAATCGGAATGATTGTAATGGACGGTAAAAACTTGTTGCAAGATATATCTAAAAAATTTCATTTATAAAGGATTGTTATGAAAAAAAGAAATCAAATTAATGAGCAATACTTGTGGAATACATCCGACATTTATAAAGATGAAGAAGATTTGCTTAATGATATGGAATATATAAAAAGCCAAATTGATGTTGTGAAAAGTTATAAAGGAAGACTTAATTCTAAGGCTACAATTTTAGAGTTTTTTCAACTTGTCAATCGTCTTGGAAAAGTGGAAGAAAAGGTGTCGAGTTATTTATACTTAAAGCACAGCGAGAATTTGGAAACTCAAAAATATGTGCAATTGCTGGGCGTCTTACAAAGCATTGGCACAGAAATGGGTGTTGCGTCAAGTTATGAAGAGAGCGAACTTTTAAGTAATGGAATTGACTTTTTAAATGATTTAACTAAGGACGATGATTTTAAAGATTATCACCTTTCTATAAAGGAATTAATAAGAAATTCCAGTCACGTGCTTAAAGAAAATGAAGAAAGAATCATTAGCAAAGCAAGTGGATTTATGGGCGGATACAGTGAAGTTTTTGACAATATAGATGCACTTGATGTCAAATTCTCCGACTTTAATGTAGATGGAAAGAAATATAAAGTCAGCAATAGCAACTATGGATTGTTGCTTGAAAATAAGAATCCCGAAGTAAGAGAAAAGGCTCTTAAGAGTTTGCACAACGGATATATGGCTTTAGCAAATACTATATCAGCTAATTATATATCTAACGTGAAAGAAGACGATTTTTTAGCAGATATTTACAATTTCGATAGTTGTCTAAATAGTGCACTTAATGGCGACAACTTGCCTAATGAAGTGTATTTGAATCTTATTAATCAAGTCAACAATAATGTCCACTATTTGCACGAGTATTTGCGACTTAGGGCAAAAGCGCTTAAAGTCAACACTCTAAAATATAGTGATTTAAGAGTGAGTCTAGCGGACTATAGTGAAAAGTACACATTTGAGAAAATGTGCAACACTATGTACGAAGCCCTTGCACCCCTTGGAGAAGACTATGTGTCGGTGGTGAGAGATGCAGTCAAAAATCGCTGGATAGATGTGTATCCTAATTTAGGGAAAGATACCGGCGGATATTGTCTAGGAGTATATGGTGTGCACCCGTACATCTTACTAAATACCGTAGACAATCTTGATAGTATGTTTACGCTCATTCACGAAATGGGTCACGCAATGCACTCATATCTATCGGACAAAAATCAGCCATATGAGTTGTCGGACTACCCTATATTCCTTGCCGAGATTGCTAGCACCACAAACGAAGTGTTGCTTATAAAATATCTGTACAGCAAAGCAAAAAGCAGTAAAGAAAAAATCTATTTGTTAGACAAATATATATCAATGTTTCGCACCACGATTTTCCGCCAAACAATGTTTGCGGAGTTTGAACATTTTGCACATGAGAAGGTGGAAAATCACGAGCCTATAAGCAAAGAAATTCTAACTGAAGAGTATGCACGACTTAATAAGGTTTATCACGGTTCTGCGGTTAAGCCTTGTAAAGAAATCTCGTACGAGTGGCTTAGAATCCCGCATTTTTATAGGTCGTATTATGTATATAAGTACGCCACGGGACTAGTGAGTGCCATCTCCATTGCAAGCAGAGTTTTAAAGGGGAAAGATGTGGACAAATACATTGCGTTCTTAAGTTCGGGCGGGAGTGATTACCCTAACGAGATTTTAAAACGCGTGGGAGTAGATTTGAGCACAAATAACCCATACGATGAAGCAATGTCGGAAATGAAATGGGCATTAGCAGAATTAAAAACACTTATTGACAAAAAATAACCACAATTTGGCATTTAAAGGTTTTGTCTATTGATTGACACAAATTGTCGAATATTGTATAATATTCCAAAATTGAGGTAATAATGGAAAATAACATTAAAAAAGATGAAGTTCTTGCTTCGGAAAACAAACCAAAGCAAAATAGTGCGACATATGAGCATTTTTTGAAGATGAAAACCGACAAACAGCTTGCAAGCACATATGAGAAATCTGAGCCACAAGTTAAGAAAAAAAGGGAAAATGTATCGGATACAATAAAAATAGGGATTGTGGGAATAGGTAGCATAGGTACGCCTATATCACTTATCCTTGCTTCTTCCGGCTACGATGTGGAGATTACTAAGAAAAATACAGACGCACTTATGATTGATAATTGTGTAAATCTTGAAATCAACGGTGCATTTGGTGACAAAAGTTATCTTGTTCCTTGTGTTCAAAACAACAAATTCACATCGAAAAAAGACATCATTATAATGTGTACCCAGTCATTTTCTACAGCGGGAGCACTAGGAGAAGTAAAGAAGTTTTTAAAACCCGACGGAATTGTCGTAAGTATGCAAAATGTTCTTAACCTAGAAGATGTATTAAAGGTTGTTCCTAAAGAGCGATATATTGCAATAATTATTGATTGGACTGCTACAAGACTGGAAATGAATCATGTCCTTGTGCTTAGGCAAGCCGATATGCACATAGGTGTGTTCGATGACAATGCAAAACAATATTTGCCTATGGTCAAGGAAATTCTAGAACATATTCAACCTGTTAAAATTCACGACAATATGTACTCCTTTATTGCAAGTAGATTTGTGCTAAGTTGTGCGGTATCGAGCGTGCTAGCACTTACCGGACACAACCTAAGAAAGTCGATGCAAAATAAGGTTGCAAAAAAACTCCTTGTAGGTGTTATAAGCGAAATGCTTGAAGTTTTTGAAGCGTATGGGGTCAATGTTCCGCCATATTGCGACTCATTAGACTACTACAAATTCACCGAAAAAAGCGTTAAGGGGATGTGGTACAGAGCGGTAATTTTTGCTAGATTCGTCAAGAAAAATGGCGATATGTCGAGTAGTATTTTGCGAGCACTTGAAAATAAGAAAAAGACCGAATTAGACAGTATGTGTTCGAGAATTGTGGAGATGGCAAAAGCAAAAGATATGAAAGTTCCGTTCAACGAAACGGTTGCGAAATTCTTGCACGATGTGGAAGAAGGAAACGAAACAATTTTTATGGGCAATATGACCAACCCATGTTTTACAAATTTAAAGATTAATAGGAGAAGATAACAATGATAATAGACGAAATCAAAAAAGCAAATGTGGAAGCCTTAAAAAATAGGGATTCCAACTTAAGAAGCATATATTCCATAGTAATCAACAAATATATGCAACTTTCTATCAATAGTCGTACAACCGGCAAGGAAGTGACCGATGCTGAAGTTGTAAATATGATAGCAAAGACCATAAAGGAACTTGACGAAGAGCAAGCAAACTACACCAAAGTAGGCAACACCGAAGAAGCAAAGAATATTGAAGCACAAAAGCAAGCATTGTCAACATATCTTCCTGAAATGTTGTCAAAGGAAAAAATTAAAGAAATTATAATGACCATAGAAGACAAAACTGTTCCTAGTGTAATGAGATATTTTAAGACCAATTACAACGGACAATGCGATATGAAAGATGTGTCGGAAGTTTTGAAGAATTTAGGATAGTAATATGGAAAATACAAAAGCAAAGAAGAAAAATGTTTTTAAGAATAAAGAATTTTGGATAGAGTTCCTAAAAGCCACTTGCATAGTTGTTTTGGTGGCTTGCACAATAGGGATTACTTGGGGAATTCCACAACTTGCGTCGTGGGGACAATCTAATTTTCCTAGCATTCCGCTAGATGATAAAATCCCGCTAATCACCGAGTTTGTGTGGGTGTATTATCTTACTTTCCCGCTAGGAATTGCCACTGTATATATTATGTATTTCAAAAACAGAGAAGTTATGTGGGAGATTGTGACCGCATTTATATGTGCGTGCTTTATAAGTATGCTTTTCTACTTTATTTACCCTACCGAAATGGTTAAGCCTAGCCTAGACGCGGTGACTTGGTCGGATAAAATGACTATAAATACTTGGAATGCGTGCCGTCCTGTATGTTGTCTTCCTAGTCAACACTGCTTTATGGCGCTAAGTTGCATATTTGGAAGTATCTTCGAGAAAAAGACCCACTGGTCAATTAGAATTTTCACTGCAATTAGTGGTGTTTTAATCATATTAAGCACCGTATTTATCAAACAACACTATGTACTTGACTTTATCGCTTCATTTGTAATCATTGTTCCTACTTTTATAGTTTGTAGATGTATTAAATGGGGTAAAAGTTGTGATAATGTATTTGAAAAAACAGTTAATAAAATATCCGCTAAAATGAAAAAGCCAGTTTTGGCAAGTGGCGAAGTTGTTGAAGCAAAAGAAACCGAACAAGTAGTAGAAGAAACAACTCAAATCAACCAAACAGAGAAAGAAATTCAAGAAGTTGTTGATGTGGAGATTGAAACTCCAGATAAAGGCTCTGAATCATTAGCGGATAGTAATCCGTCAAACGATAAATAAAACAAAAAGTAAGTTGGAAGTCAACTTACTTTTTTTGTTAGACTGATATTTTAAGTACCCTTACTTTTTTGATTAATTATATATAATTTGATTAATTATATATAAAAATTTTCATCAATCAATATTAAAAATTTGGGCTTTTTAAAAGATTTTTAATTTTGCTTCTAGTAGTTATTTTGATTGTGCGACAGTCCGTCTTTTTGGCTCTTTAGGTTGTTTTATATATAGCCCCACTACATATATTGCGATGGTCAAAAGATTGATTAACACCGCATTGCCGACTACAAATAGGAATATATTTAGGTTGGCTAGCGGAATAATCGACGCACTTGGGGTAAGTCTTATATAAAACACAAACGAGAAGATAACTGTCATTACGCTTAATGCACATAGGATGTAGCCTACGGGATATGCACTAATGCCCGAATACATACACACAATCATGTATATTACATCAGCCACAAGTAGCCCCGCCACAATCAAAAAACACACCCTAGCCCACACAGCGATTCCATTAGTATTGATGCCTATAAAAAGCGAAACAACCAGTGCAAGCATCACAATCATCATTCCATAATACGCCATATTTAAGAGCATCTTTTTTGCATTTTCTTTCATTTTTTTCATTCTCCTTATTGTTTTATGGTTTAGTTTTTGCAATCGACGGCGGTTTTATGCGGAGTTTTTGCAATGTTTTGTTGCTTATATATTTAATGGGCTTACTCACAAAAAAGATTGACTTATTCTTCAAAATGTACTATTATCATATCAATTGTGTAAAAAGGAGAAAGTTATGTGGGATACACTTCTTGATGCGTTTGTCGACTCGGTCAAAATATTGCCTATATTGTTTCTGGCGTATGTTATAATCGAGTTTGTAGAAGTTAAGACATCTAAGACGCTTGAAAATAGCCGATTACTTAAAGGCCCTTATGCGCCACTAATTGGTGCGAGCGTGGGGCTAATCCCTCAATGCGGATTTTCGGTTGTTGCTACCGACCTATATACTAAGCGCAAAATTTCGGTCAGCACATTGCTTGCTATGTACATAGCAACATCTGACGAAGCCGTGCCTATACTTCTTTCTTATCCTAATCAATACAAGAACTTAGCAATCATCCTTGCCATCAAATTTGGGCTAGCATTGATTGTGGGCTATGTGTCGATGTTGTTCTTTAAGTACATCTACAAGCCAAAGCCAGAGTTTGTGGGATATATAAAAACAGTTGATGTGTCAAAGTCAGCAATTGGAGTTGAAAGTCCTACGGTTAGTCATAACTACTTCGTGGGCGAAGTTGTGCCGGACGAGCCTACCCATGTGGGCTGTTGCGGGCACGACATAGAAGAGACCGAAACTCATCATGGTTTTTGGCATTTTATATATCACCCAATTATGCATTGTCTTAAAATATTTGCGTTTATCTTGATTGTAAATATTGTATTTGGACTACTTATATATTTCGTGGGGCAAGACACATTGACCAATGCTCTAAATAGCGCAAAATTCGCTCAGCCATTTATTGCGGGACTTATAGGGCTTATTCCCAACTGTGCGTCAAGCGTAGTTATAGCCAACCTATTTGCTATGGGCGGGCTTAGTCTAGGCGCGTGCGTGTCGGGGCTTATAGCCAACGCGGGGCTTGGACTTACAATTTTGGTGAAACAAAATACCAGCAAAAAGAATACAATATATATTATATTGTCATTATATTTAATCAGCGTGATTTCTGGACTTATAATCACACTATTCTAAAAGGAGATTTTATGGATAAATTATTATTGCACGCCTGTTGTGCACCTTGCTCAAGTGGAGTGCTAGATGATTTAAGACAAATTTACGACATTACAGTGTTCTTTTACAATCCCAACATTTACCCCGAAGAAGAATATGTAAAGCGTGCAAAAGAACAAGAAAAATATCTTCAACAAATAGGCATTTCCTACATAATTTGCGATTATGTTCCCGAAGAATACAATGCCGTCGTGAAGGGTCTTGAAAACGAACCCGAAGGCGGAAAAAGATGTGAAAAATGCTTTGAATTAAGATTGAAAGCCACCGGCGAATATGCAAAAAAGCACAACTACGACATTTTCACCACCACACTGTCGGTAAGTCCGCACAAGAATTTTGAGTTGATTAACGAGATTGGTAGACGAGTATCGGAAGAAGTGGGAGTACCTTTCCTAGAAGCAAATTTCAAGAAAAACGACGGATATTTAAAATCCATCAACAACAGCAAAAAGTACAACATATATAGGCAAAACTATTGCGGGTGCAAGCATTCGATGTGGTTTTTGAAATAAATTGTATATGGTTAAAATCGACAAAATTCAAAAAAGTGTATGTTAAATAATTTGACAGCACTTTTTTGTATTGATATAATTGAAAAAAAGGAGGATAAAATGAAAACAAAAAAGATTATTTCATTAGTTGTGGTTTTTGCACTGCTAATTACAAGTTCGGTTATGCTTTTTGCTTGCGGTAGCAAAAAAGAAGCAAAAGTTATGAACTTGGGGATTAATCCTGAGATAGAACTTGTACTTGACAAAAACAACAACGTCATATCGGTCAATGCACTTAATGACGAAGGAAATTACATTGTTGCAAATGTAAAATTTGAAGGATTGAGTGTAAATGATGCGGTTGAGAAATTTATTCAAGTGAATAAAGAGAATGGTTTTGTAAGCGTAAATGCGACCACCAACGAACTTAAAATAAGCATTTCTGGTGATAGTGCCGACTCGTTGTACAAAAAAGTTAAAAAGACCGCGGACAAGTATTTTGAAGAAATAAATATATCTGCAAATGTTTCTTTTAAGGGTAAGTTAGATAAGAACTATTTGGAGAGTCAAGTAAAGGATTGTATGAGAGAATTGTCTAATTCGGAAATCTCGAAAATGTCCGAAGAAGAACTTATCAACCTTTTAAAGCAGTCAAGAGATGAAACAAAGGAACTATTCACACAAGAATTGAAAGACCTATATTATCAATCTCGTGCTGAAGAAGTTTTGACCGCAAAAATTAACAAATTAAAGGAGTTGGCAAGTTCCAATCCGCTATTTAGTGCAAGCCTTGACGAACTAAATAATGCACTTGATGAATTAAAAACCAAGACCACCGAATTCCGTCAAAAAATGCAAGACAATTATTTGAACAATTCAAGCGAATATCAAGAAAAAATGAATGATTTTATCGCAAAGAAGAAAGAACTTCTTAAGGCTAGATTGGATGGGGCAAGCGAAGTAGTGCTTAGAGCAAAAGAAACCGCAGTAAATACAGCCGAAACATTGTTGACTGCAAGCAAAACACAAGCGGAACTATTGATTTCAGTCGTTGAAACAGGTATTAATACAGCAATAACTACAATCAATGCAGTGCTAGATTCTTTCATTAGCACGATTGATACAACTCAAGTTGAAAATGCTGTAAATTCGGCAACCACAACATTGGTTAATGAATTCAAAACACAATATGATAGTTACAATAATTATTGGAAAAATTTTAAAGTTAATGAATAGAAATTATTCGGCTTTAAACTAACAACCTAAAAAAACGAACCTAAGTTATCCTATGGTTCGTTTTTTTTTGTTGTGGATTTTCACAAATCAAATTGAATTATCTATATAAAGTGGTTTCGCTAGGGGACAATTGATTGTGGTTGGATTTGTATTTGTAAAGTTCTTTAGTTAAATAGCCATAAATCATATTTGCATCGCTACTATCGTTGCAAATTATAATATCGCTATCGTTTTGATACAAAACAACAACCGAATATTCGTTATATATTTTGCAATCTTCCAACTTTATTTCTTCTATGCTTTCCAAATTTCTTAATACTTTTTTTAGTTGTTCTTTACGCGTCATAAGTGCTCCTTAATTATAATTTAATCAATCAATATAAATTGGAATTTGTAATAAATTTGTTAGTTTTAAAAGATATTTTCTAATCACCACTTTTCTTCATTCTTGTAATATGATTGAAATTATCAATCTTTTTTGAGCCGTTTACTATCATAAATATTCCTATAACGATGATTAGTAGACATATGATAGCCCCAGAAACGGCGTTGTAAGATGTGGGATTTTTTGCTTCAAACACTTGGAATAAGTTGACTTGTAAGGTTAGTACCGACACCATTGCCATTGCAAAATTGATGTTTCTGGACGCTTGCACTGCGATGTCGTCGTGTTTTTGGGCTTTGAAAAGGTTGATTATTGATATGACGATTTTGTAGAAAGTAAATATTGCTACAGGATATATCAAAATATCAACAAATGGCATAGATTCGGGTCTAACAAGCATCACTATTACAAATACACCAAGTGCAAGGGTCGATACAAGTAGCATAATTCCGCTATTTCTATATGCTTTTGTTTTGTTGAGTTGAGTTTCAATGTGCGTAAGGTTTTGTGTGTGAATGGTTGAGTATTTTAGCACAAGGCTACCACGATTGACGCTCATTGTGATGTAATACAGCGTCAACGCGCCGTACCATAGCGAACCCGACATTAGTGACAACGACCCCAAAAACACCGCATATACGGCATTGATTAGGAAAGAAAATAAAGTACCTACAATACTCCTAAAATTGTAATTAAATATCATATCCACGATTTTTCGGTCGTGAAATCGCACTTTTATTTTGCTTTCGGCGAGTTTGAAAGCAAGTATTAGCAGATATGTGCCATACACAATGCAGATAATCGATACCGCTAGGAATATAATTCCATACCACGATTTTATTCGGCTATTGCATATGCACACAACATCGGCAGTTATTGACCCCAAAAAGACAAGGTAATAAAAAATCAGAGCACTTGATGATGGATGCAAAATTTTATGCCATATTGACTTTATGCTACTTGCCATTATACCCCCAAATCCTTATATTCTTTCTTTATTGTAGCACAAAATACAAAATCTTTAAAAGGTTTTAGTGAAAAATTAAAATATTTATCTCAATATTTATTCTTTGAGATTTAAAAATATGTGAAAATGATGTATATTTTAAAGTGGTCAAAAATTAATAGAGATTTTATAATAAGTGTGGGACATTTAAAAAACAATAAAACATAAAAATCATATTATGGGTCTTAAAATAGAATATTAAAATTGCAATGGGAAATATATAAAAAGAAAAATTAGGTGGTGACGGATTTAGTCAATTTGACCAAAAGGAGGGTAAATATTTGGTCAAAATGACTAAAAGGGATAAATGTTTGGTTAATTTGACCATAATAAATTTGTAAAAGCAACGCAATTTAATATACTTTTTTGTCGAATTATCGTACAATATATGTGCAAATTGACCAAATTTAGCGTATTTGGTTTAAAATTACTTGTAAATACCCCAAACAGACGAATAAAACAAATTGATTTTTATTGTTTTAAAGTGATATTTTTAGATTGAGAGGAATTAATATATGAAAAAGTGTACGAAATTTACATTTCTAATTGGTATGATTGTTGCAATGTTTGTCGTTTCACTAAGCGGGGTTAAAGAGATTGCGGATGCGAAATCTCTTTTTTCTTTTTCTGGCAATACCATATATGGATTTAGTACAGCACCCACCGAAAAGGGTGTATTAGTTATTCCCGAGACCATTGACGGAATGGCTGTAAAAAGCATTGAAAACAATGGCTCAGCAATGAGTTTTTCTAATGAAGAAGTGGTGGATTTTATCACCGGTCTTGACCTAACTCAAGCCACTCAACTTACAAAAATTGGCAAGGATACATTCACTGGCTGTTCGGGTATAAGTGGCACATTGGTGCTACCGAATAGCATAACATCAATCGCTCGCAATTCGTTTTATGGTACCGGAATTACAAAAGTTGTCGTACCGCATACCGACACGGCGTTATCGCTTAGAAATACTTCCTTTAATGCCGGCACAACGCTGGTTTTTAAGTCCAAAACATTGATGGATGATTATGCAAGTAATCTTGACCTAACCAACTACAATTTAACATATATGTACACGCAAATGGTGGAACTTAACGATACTCAAATCCCCACAATTGAAGTCGAATATGGCGAGAAGTTGGGCGATAATTACACCCAACTACAAACCCAATTGGGGGATGTTTTGTTGTATAAAGGGGAGGAGTTGGTAACGGCTGAAACCACAATGGACGGAACAATTATTACCGCCATATCGCAAGTCGCTTGCTCACAAACTACCGTAGTAAAAAAGAGCGTGGAACACATATCCGTTGAGTATGGCGATGAATGTAAAATATACCCCAATATTGTGGGCACATATGAGTGGAAATGTGGAGAAACAGTTGTTTCTACCGATAGTTATCTTTCGCTGGAACTAAATGCGGGAACATATGAGTATGTGTGTGAAATCAAAAATGATGACGATGTGGAAGAGATAATATATGTAATTAATGTGTCGCCTAAGGGAGTTTCTTTTACTTGGCCCACAACTTCCGTTTATGAATATTATGATTTGCAAGAAATTATCGACTTAATGAAGCATTCCCAAGCAAATATGACTTTGTACAAATGGGATAATGGATATGTCCAATCAAGCGAAATGTCGACCGGACAATTTAGATTAATTGCCACTCCAAAATCAAATAATTTTGTCTACACAAACGACACATTTGACTTCGCTATTGAAAATTCAAAGGTTAAATTAGTGTGGGATAAAAGTGAATTCAACTATACTAGCGAATTCTTTTCGCCTAGTTATCAAGTCGTTAGCGAGTGCGACATCCCCAACTTAGAGATTTGCTTTAGGGGAGATTCGGAAGTGTTTGCGAAAAATGTAGGCAAATACACGATATATGTTGTGGGGTTGACCGTTCCATACTGCGAGTTTACTTCCGATAGCCAACTAACTTTCAACTGGGAGATTGTTCCTACCACGCTTTCAGTTGTGTGGAGCGAGAATAGATTTGTGTACAACACCCTAAGTCAGTCACCTTCCGCAAATGGCGTGAATGACGACATATCAATTCCGCTAAATATACAAAAGATATCAAATGCAAGAGTTAAAGACAACCTTTTCATAGATGTAGGGACATATACCATTTCTGCAAGCGTTCCAGCACAATATACGGGCTTTAGACTTAATGGCGATACAACAAACACTTGCACCATATTGGCGAGCGAGATTCAAGTGGAATTTGATTGTGCTGACACCTACACATATTCTGGGCAATATGTGACCATAACTGCTAAAATAACCACTCCCGATGTGGAAGATTGCGAATTAATCCTAGAAAATCACTGCTTCAAAGACGCGGGCAAATACACCGCAAAGGTTGTAGGTACAACCAACGATAATTATGTGGTGGCGGAAAATTCTTTCAAGTGGGAAATTCAGCCTAAAAGCATATCGGTTAAGTGGGGGAGTAGAAACTTTACATACAACGGGAATGTCCAAAAGCCCACCGCGTCTGCCGATACCGGAATTGATGGCGAAACAGTGTCTTTGACGGTGGAAACTGATAGAAACATATCCGCTAGCGATGACGGATATACAGCCACCGCAACACTTTCAAATCCCAATTATGAACTTACTAATGATACTGTCACATACTTCATTCGTAGAGCCCAAGCATATTTGGAAATGGAAAGCGATGTAAGTGTTGTGTACAATGGCAAAAATCAACTTCCAAGGTACACATATACGGGCGAAAACTTAGTTATTATCATTAATGGAATTGAAAGTAATAACGGTGTAAAAGATGTAGGGACTTATGAAATATTTTTCACTTCTCCCGAATCTACCAACTATCTTGCGTTTAGTGGTGAGTATATTTGCTGGTTTACCATTAAGCCCGATTCTCTAACCGCCACGGTGTCGGATGCGAGCATTTCTGTAATTAACAAAGATTTAGGTTTTGACATCTCCAATCTTGCAGTGTCGGAAGTCGAAGAATATGATAAAGAAGTTCTGACCGACGAAATATTGCAAGATTATACTTTGTCAAAAGTTGTAGCCTTAGGCAACGACCAAAATATATCCAACGCAAATATATCCATTTCCATACAAGATGTAAAACCTAGTAGAATACGGGTATATGTGCTAACTGAAAATGGCTTAGTAGAAAAACAACTAAGCGTATCGGATGATTCTGTTGTGTTTGTGGGAGATTCGGCAACATACTACATTCTTGTACAAAACTTGCCTTGGATTCAAACCACGCTGGGAATTCTAACCATTACACTTTCGTGCTTAGTGGTGCTAGGGGTAATTGTGGCATTCTTTGTCACTCGTCACTACTCATCATTCGAGCAAGTGGTAAAAAGACGGGTAGAGGCTCTTCTAGTAGAAAAACTATCCGAAGGCGAGACTATCACCCCCGAACTAACCCAAACTCTTCGCGAGCAAGTCATTTCCGACCTAACCAATGAGCAAAAGAACAACAAAAAGTAATATATATGGTTGCAAAATATTGTCATAATATGGTTGTTTTGACAATATTTAAAACAACCTAAAACATAACAAAAAAGAAGAAGGTTTAAAACCCTTCTTCTTTTTGCTTAATTTGTAGCAAATAAAATGGTGTAAATTTGAGATAAATAAATTTTTAATTAAATTTCCGCCAAAACATTGACATCTTTTGTTAAATGCCATATAATATTATCGCATTTGAAGAAGTCGCGCTAATCACTATGCGTTCTTAGCAAATCGTGGAAGTGAAAGCAAGTTTCACCCCATTGCTTCGCTAATCACTATGCGTTCTTAACGAATTATGGAAGTGAAAGCAAGTTTCACCCCATTGCTTCGCTAATCACTATGCGTTCTTAGCTCAGCTGGATAGAGCGTTGGTCTACGGAACCAAAGGTCAGGGGTTCGAATCCCTTAGGACGCACCATTAAGCAAAAAAGACCTATATTTAGGTCTTTTTTGTTGCTTATTATTTAAAAAAAACAACCGAAAAATGTTTTTAAAAATACAAAGAAAAATATGAAAATTGCCGTTTTTCTAAGATTTTTCTAAGATGGATCTAAGATTTCGTGCAAATGCCACTTGATTTTCATGAGTAATTTTATTTTGAATTTATTTTATATAAAAAACTTCTTTGTCGATTAAGTCATTAATTAATTTGTTTTTTTAATTGTTCAATTGCAAAATTCAAAATAGTATCTGTTTGTTTTTTATAGTCTTCTATTGTTAATCTTTTATAAATATCGGGCATTATGCCTTTATTAATAAATTCATTTCCATCTTTTATTTTGTATCCAACTGAACATATGCGACAACTTCCGCCAAATGGAAGTTTTAAAATTAACGGGGTGCCAGTTGAACCATAAGTTTGTTCGCCAATTATTAAACAATTTTCTTTACCTTTGAATTGGCATACAAAATCTTCGCAAGCCGAAATTGTATTTTTTGAAGTCAAAACTACAATTTTCCCTTTAAAATAAGGGGCGATTGGCTCAAATTTATCGTAATAATATTCCACTTTATTGCAGTTATAAATGTCTTGCATTTCTTTAATGGTTTCTGGAGCGGTTATATTGTTATTAATTAAGTTTTCAATTTTTTCATTGCTCATTCTCTTATATTGGCTACTAGAAGCAAAATCTAAGCCCTTAATAGTTCGAGTAAATTTTAAACAACCGGAGTATTCTTCAGTGAAAAAATGTCCAGAAATTTGTGAAGAGATTTTTGTCATTCCGCCGTCATTTTCTCTAACATCTATTATGCAAGCCTTTGATTTTTTTAATTCATCCAAATTGTTCTGAAAATGTTTTAAAATGTTAAAATCATTGAAGGTGTCTATTTTAAAATATATAATATCATCAAACTTCAATATTTTTATTTTATTTTCATCACATATTGTTTTGGCTTTAAATTTGTGTTTTAATAGTGGTGGAAAAATAAAATTAGAAACTTGTTCTTTTTCAAGATTAAATTTTACTATGCCCGCATCGGTTTCCAAAATATTGTTTTTAGGTTTCAAAAACAAGGGCAATAATTTTTCTACTTTGCCTTTATAAAAATAACCATTAACATTGTGAGTAATAGGAGAAATTTTTGATTTAACAAATTTATTAAAATCTTCGTTGTTGATTTTTAATATTTTAGAAAAATGCGAAAATTTGGTATTTGGTTTTTTCCCATATATGTAAAAGTTATTTTTTATTTGCAACAAAGTAAAAGGTAAAAACCCACAACATGTTGAAGGAAAACTTATATTTGAATGTCCATCATTTAAAAGGATGATGAACTCCGACAAAACTAAATAGTATTCTTTTATCGTTTTTGACTTTAAAACCTTATTGGTATATTTTTCAAACACGCTGTCAAAATCCACTTTTAATTTATTAAAATATGGGAAAACAATTTTTGCATTAGTATAAATATCAACTAATCCTTTTATCTTTTGTGTTTCGTTTAATCTCATATTTACATTATACATTATTTTTATTTTTTTATCAATATTCTATTAGGGCTTTAAATAAAAATTAACAAAAAAATAGGATTGAGGGTATTGCAATGACAAAAACTTCGTGATATAATTTGAAATATAAAGGAGAAAAAATTATGGCAGTGGAAGAGAATGTTAAATATCCAAAATTGGTTGACGATTCGTATTATGTGTATGAAGACGGCACTAAAAGTCCAAATTACGACTTGGCGTTTGAGTATGAATGCGATTGGGCGATTGTTAAGAAGGGACTATTTGAAGGCAATTATTACTTAAGGCACTATACTGGGATTATGGAAGGTCCATATGACGAGATTGGACCATTCAAATACAGCTGGGCAGTTGTAAAGAAAGAGCGAGAAGGGAAGTTTCAATACCGTCATGTTGGCGGGGCTTTGAAGGAAAATGAGCAATATGCACTTGCAAAACAATATACCGGTCGTTATGATAAAAATTATCCTACAGCCCTTTGCAGAAAGGAAAAAGACGGGCCATACTACTTTAGAGATGTAAATGGCAATCTTAGTGAACCATTTCTAATTGTTCGTCCCGACTTCTACGGATACTTCGGCATCAAAAATCGTGGCGAGAAAATGAGGGATATTACGACCGAAGAAATCAAGAGGTCAATCAATAAAAACATAAAAGATTATGACAATATTTTATAATGAAAGCAGGCAAGCACTAAAAAGTGCTTGTTTTTTTATTTCGAACATCAGAAGTGCAAGTTTTTAAAAGCCCATATTTTATTATAATGATTTTAATTCAGTATAATAAATTCAAAAAGTTATAATTTTGGCATACTTTAGTATATTATTGTAATTAAAAGTTGACAATTTTCTAATAAAGTATTAATATAATGAAAATGGAATATTGAAATTCTGATAGGAGAGTACTATAATGAGTAATTTTCAGAAAAATTTAAAGGTTTTGGCTAACGAATACACTCAAAAGGTCATAGCGGAGCGTACTGGCTTCTCGCAATCAAGCATTAACAACTACTTGTCAAAATCGAGCGAGCCGTCCATACAATTTTTGATAGCGTTAAAGAATTCTTTTGGAATATGTGTTGATGATTTTTTATTTGGCGACATTCAGTTAAAGGAGCAAAAGCCTATTGATAGATTTGTGGGGAATTACATTGTGTATTATTACAACAACAATTCCTACAAGGGTGAAGTGCACACCAATCTTAGCAACACTCTTAATTATGGGGTTATAAGCGTGCTTCGAGAAAAAGATTCCGACGGCGGATTTTCAGTGTATGGCACATTCTTGCCACAACGTTCGGAAGCAATAAAACTACTTAAAAGTGTAAATGGAAGTGTAGACACGAAAGAGATTTTGCAACACCACCTAACCTACAACAATGTGTATAAAGGCGACATAAGTGTGTCTGACCAAAGCCTATTTATAGAACTTAGAAACCCTACGAATGGCGACCAAACATATATGATTTTCAACAACCCGCACTCTCAAGCGACATACAAAGGCGGAGTTGGAACAGTTAATTCGGTGAGCCGTGGCAGAGAGCACAATCCTTGCGTAGAGTACATCATAATATCGAGAAAACTCATCGACAAACCAGACGGGGAGATATATAATTGCTTAAAATTTAGCGACTTTTACATAAAATTTGACTATGCAATTAAGGATTTAATAGACCTATTTAAAAGACTTTTTGTCGAGAAAAACGAGTTGTCGAGCAGTCTAAACGAAAATCAAAAAAGTGCCCTTATAAAAAACAAACTTGAGTATCACTTCAACGACATCTTGGACGCAAATGTATTCCGATTTGCGAAAATCTCAAATAGGGAAGACGATATGGTGTTTAAGTTGATAAAGGAGGGGATTGATGTTTAGTTATATAGAACAGCGATACTCCCTAATTCACGACATTGTGGCGAAAAACAACGGCGACGTGGACTTTGTGGATAAAGCGTATTCTATGGCAAGGCTTCTTCACAAAGACCAACTTAGAAAAGACGGAACCCCATACATCGGGCACCCGGTGGAAGTCGCGCTAATACTTGCAAATTTGGGTTTCGGCGAGAATGTGATAAGCGGAGCATTGTTGCACGATGTTGTGGAAGATTGCGGGTGCACCTTAGCCACTATTGAGCAAGAATTTAACAAAACGGTGGCGGAACTTGTGGATTGCGTGAGTGCCATCGACCAAGCAAAATTTGTGTTTGACGAAGACGACATATATGAAGACAAGGATTTTGAAAAGGCGTCCATAGAAGAGCAGTCGTTTAAGAAGTTGGTCGCAATAGGCAAGAAAAATCCGCTTGGATTTTGTATTAAGTTTGCCGACAGAATACACAATCTTAGCACAATCGAAATTTTCCCGCACAGCAAACAACTCGAAAAAGTTAGAGAAACGGAAAAGTGGATTATCCCTATAGCAAAAGCCCTTAATGCGGAGTATTTTTATAGACAACTAAAAAACTTGTGCTTTAAGATTGTGCACCGCTACGACGGAGAAGAATATTTTAAGCAATACAATACATATCACAACATTTTCAAATCCTACAACGACCAATTGAAAGTCCAACTTAAAGAACTCCTTTCCGGTTCGCCCATAAAGACGATTAAAATAAACGACGTAATGGAATACAAAATATATGAAGACCTAAAAAAGCTAATGAAAACAACCAACATTAGTACGGTTTCGCAAGGTCAAATACTAAAAGTTACCAATTACAATATGTATTTCTTGTATGAAAAATGCACCTACGAAGAAGCGGTGGATTGGGCATGGGATATGATTACGGTGAATATGTCGGACAAATTGAAAATTATTGACGCCAAAATCGGGTCGTTCACCAACCGTCCATATTTTCAATTGGAAGACCGCTACAAAAATAAGTTCAACCTTTACATAATGTCCAGTTCGGACTACGCAACCCAAAGACTAGGCACTCTTAATGGTCAAATTAACGACTTTATAGATTACGAACTTGACAACTTAGGCTCTGACCTAATCAAGGTAAAAACCCGCTCGGGCGAAATAAAATACATCCCTAAAAATTCGACCGCGCTTGATTTTGCCTTTAAAATTCACCGCGACATCGGGCTAGGTTTTAAGTATGCAATTATCAACGATTCAAAAACCCAGTCACCGCCGTACGCAAAACTATATGACGGCGACCAAGTGAAAGTAATTGTAGAAAAGAACAGTTCGGGAGCGGTTGTTCAGTGTGCCGAATTGAAGTGGTTTGCGTATGTAAATAACGATTTATCTAAAAAAATATTGATTAAATATTTCCAAAATAAAATATAGAGCATACTATGTGCTCTATATTTTTTAGTTGTTTATGTCATTTAATTCGTTTTGTGCGTCCATAAGTTTCTTGTACGCTTGCGAGCGTCTACTATGTGCTTCTTGTCTAATCTTGATGTTTTCGCTTATTTGTGAGTCGGTGACTTTTTGCTTTTCTTCGTTGGCGATGGCAACATACTGGCCCTTTTTCAATTCGTACTCCGAGTCCATTTCTTCGGGGTATTTTGCTCTTAGGGTGCTCAAATTTTGGCTTAGCCACTCTTCAATTTTTTGGATTTTCTCCATTCTTTTTTTGCGGGCGTCACCGATGGCGGTGTTCTCCCAGTTGTTTATTTCGTTCAATTCGTGATTGTAGCCACTATTGATGTATGTAGTAAGGTCTTTCGCCCTCATTTCAATTAAACCTTTATTTTTCATCGCGTCATCTTTCCCCTTGCCATATTTACACACAAATTATACACTTTTTGATTTTTGGTTGTCAAATGCTTAAAATAACTAACGAAATTTTTCATTAAAAAATTGAAAATTTTGCGATTACATCTTTAAATGTAAGAAGTTTTGTGTTATTATATAATTATAGTAGTAAAATACTTGTATAAGGAGATTTTTATGCCTAGATATAGGGAATCTGGTTTTGGAATGCGTACTCTTGACAATGACGAGCATTGGATTCCGCTTAATGTGGAAGAATTTAGAATTAATAAGCCTACAATTATCTGCCTTGGCGGAAACGGAACTGTGGATAGCGCTAAGGCCAAAAGATTTTGCGGAAGCGTAGAAAGAATGCTCAACTTAAAAGCGTATGACGGGTCGTATAGAAATTACAAATATGTTGACCTTGTGGGTTTTCATTACGGAATGGATAGTGAATTTAACGATGAAGGGAAGCCTAGCGACACAGGATATTTCACAAAGGAATATAGGGACAAAATTGTGGATAATGTGTTTTTGCCGTTGTGTGTGGATGTTGGGCTTGATAGAAACTATTCGCTGGGAGAAATTTGCAAAAACTGGTCGCAAGTCATCATATTTACCCACTGCCACGGTGCGAAAGAACTAGGGCAGATGATGGCGGACCTTAATTATAAGTTGTACAAAAGGGGATTTACGCAAGACCAAATTAAAATGTTTATGGGCTGTGGTTTCCACATCTCCTATTCTCCGTTTACCGACGAAAATTGGATTCCTTGCGTAAGGGTCCAAAGTTTTACCGATAGCATAAATTTGGGGCTCGATAGACTATATAAGTCGGCATATGGTGACGACCTTGATGGCATATCAATCAAACTCGACAAGGCGGGTGAAATTCGTGGGCAAAAGTATTTTGCATCGCACCAGAAAGTGATTTCGGTGTATGCCAAGCAGTTGCTTAACAATCCCGAACTTGTGGGTGTGGCAAGAGCGGTTGCAAGTGGCAAAACTGACGGAATTGACGACGAAAAATTAAGTTGGATTCGCAACTTAAAACTTAGAAATCAAGCACTTTTAGATACCAAAGGTGAAATTACATTTGACGAGCATTCGTTTGAGTGCCTAGAGAGAAATTCTGACTGGTCTATCGCAAATGGCTCAAAGTGTGCGGACGCTGTGTCGCAAATATTCGCAAAATCCTTTGAGATTGCGTTTGAAAATTCGGCATATAATGCAAATATGTCTTTATACGGGCAGTATGTTCCACGTATGCCTATGGAAGCAGTGTATGAAAAGTTGAACGATGGAATTTTGAGGATGTTTAAGCCTAATGATCTAAAAGCCCTTCCAAGTCACTCGCAAGACGGCCCAGTGAGATAAAAATATTTGTTTTAATAGTCAGATATCCACATTTTGGATTTTTAAACTTGCCTTATAACAAAACATTGTCCAAAATACATATGATTAAACCGCATATAATTAGAATAATACAAAAAACGAACCCTGAGTTAAACTTAAGGTTCGTTTTTTTGTTATTTATTTTTTTTACAAATGTATAACATATGATTGCTGTATCCTTGCAAATCGATTCTTTCGCAAGTGGATAAGTGATATTTCATCCAAACTTCAAATTCCTTGTCCGATAGTGCATTGATTTTGGATTCCATATGTTCAGCCATTCCGTCAGTTGCGACATTTTTCAAATATTCCACATTAAAGGAACTCATAATAGATTTAAAGTCTTCAATAAGGAAAGCCGAAAATACACCTTCTTCGTAATTAATCATTTTAAAGTTTTCGTCGAAATCTTTTCCTTGCCCGTCAATCAAGTGCCCATCTAAAGCCCAAGAAAGCATTATGGAGTCACTTGTTATGTATGCTATCATTATAATTCCGCCTGGTTTGGTTACGCGAATCGCTTCGCTTATTGCTTTTCGTTGGTCGGACTCGTTATATAGATGATATAGTGGTCCCAAAACAAGTGTAACATCGAAAGTGTTATCAGGAAATCTTGACAAGTCCATAGCGTCGCCTTGTTCGGCGGTTATATTCATCCCTTCCTTGATTTTTGATTTTAAAATCTCTAAATTATGCTCCACATATTCAATGGAATTAACAGTATATCCTTTTTCTGCATAGTGTAGGGAATATCGACCGGTTCCGGCGCCGACTTCCAAGATTCTGTCATTAGGCTTTAGGTATTTATCGATATAGGTTGTGGTGGTTATGTATTCTATCTGATGTCGTCCATCTTTAAAAAGCCGACTATCTTCATCGCAGTTATTTGTATAAAAATCATTAAGAATGCTTTTCCTTTTATCCATAATGGTCGCTCCCATAAATTTTTCTAAGTATATCATAAAGCAAATTCGTTGCAAATATAAAAGCTTGATATGAAAAACAAAACGAACCCGGAAGTTACTCCAAGGTTCGTTTTATTCTTGTATTGGTGCTGAAGGTGGGACTTGAACCCACATGAAGTTGCCCCCGCAAGATTTTGAGTCTTGTGCGTCTGCCAATTTCGCCACTTCAGCATAATTTCGTAACCATATGATAACATATTCGTTGTGGATTTGCAAGTATTTGACGAAACTTTTTTTTCAAAGGTTAAATAAAAGTCTTGTACGAAATAAATTGTGAGTGGCTGGGATTGTTGTTATTTGCGAAAGAAAAAATATGGGAATGGTCTAATTTTATATACAAAATAAATTTTAAAAACCGTAAAAATATGATATAATTGAATAATTAAGTAAAGGGAAAGGTTGTTTCAATGGAAAAATTTGTGATTATTGACGGAAATAATATAATGTTTAGGTCGTACTACGCATTGCCAAGGCTTAGCAATTTTGAAGGAGTTGTGTCCAATGGTGTTTTTGGTTTTTGCAATGTACTAGTAAAAGTCATAAAGGACCTTAACCCAAAATACATTGCAGTATGCTTCGATAGTGCTAAGAAAAATTTCCGCCACGAGATGTATAAGGAATATAAGGCGGGTCGTAGACCAACACCGCAAGAACTAATTGATCAATTCCCAATAATTAAAACGGTGCTTAACGCAATGGGGATAAAGGTTGTGGAGCAGGTTGGGCTGGAAGCGGACGATTTAATAGGGTGTCTAAGCAGGCAGTTTTCTAATACTGAAAGGATTATAATCACCGCCGACAAGGATTGCTTGCAATTGATAGACGATGGGGTAAGCATTCTTCAACCGCAAAAAGGTGCCGATTCGCTAATGATTGATGTTCCTAAACTGAAGGAATTAATGGGCCTTACGCCTAGCCAAATTATAGACTACAAGGCACTTGCCGGTGATTCTAGTGACAACATCCCAGGAGTAATGGGTATTGGCGATAAGACAGCTGTGAATATGCTTACGACATACGGAACCCTAGATGGGGTGTATAACAATCTCGACAAATTAACAGCAAAGACGAGAGAAAAACTGGAAGCAAATAAGGACAATGCGTATCTAAGTTACAAACTTGCAACAATCACTACCGATAAAAAATTAGATTATCAATTGACCGACTTTGAATACAAATTCCCATTCAATGGTGAAGTGCTAGAATTGTTTAAAAAATATCAATTCAACTCGCTACTTAAAAAATCAGAACTATTTGAAGAAAATTCGTCAGAAGTAACAAAAAAGTGTGATGTTCCTATTATTGATATATTGAACATTAATCAACTTATTAAATTGTCAGACGATTTAATCAATTTGCCAAGAATGTCGTACTTTTTGTCAGAAAATGTTATGTTTTTGTCAGAAAGTGAAAAAGAATATAAAATTCATATTTCTAACGATAATACGGATAATGGCATTACTATGGAGCAAGCAATAAAAATATTGCGACCAATTTTGGAAGGAGGACAAGAAAAAATTGTATTTGATTTGAAGGCTTTAAGACACAAATTATCAAAATATGAATGTGATATGTGCAATGCTACATTTGATGTTTTGATAGCCAGATATCTTGTGAATAGCGGTGGAAATGCTAATGTTACAATAGAAAATGTGATTAATGAAAATCTGCTAGATGAAAATTATATTGCGTACAACCTTTTTGCGCTAAAGGATAAGTATGAAGCAAAAATGGCTGAATTGAAAGTGAGTGATGTGTTCTACAATATCGAAATGCCACTAGTAAATGTTCTTTTCAATATGGAGAAGCAAGGCGTAAAAATCGATAGAGCGGAACTTCAAAATCTAGAGCAAAAATACAGTGTATTGCTAGATGAATTGACCGAAAAGATATATGGTTTTGCTGGCAAAACTTTCAACATCAATAGCCCAAAACAATTAGCGGAAGTGTTATTTGACGACTTGGGGATAAGTACAAAATACAATAAAAAGCGAAGCACAAGTGCTCAGGTGTTGTCGGAAATAATGACCGACCATCCGATTGTGGAGAGTATTGTGGAGTATAGAAAAATTAGTAAATTATATACAACCTACATTTTGGCGTATAAAGATTTGCTAGATGATAACGACAAAATATATACGGTATTTAACCAAACCGTTACAAACACTGGGCGACTAAGTAGTAGTGAGCCAAATCTTCAAAATATCCCGGTGCGAACTGCGGAAGGACGAAACTTAAGAAAACTCTTCATTCCTAGCACTCCTGATGGGAAGATTGTGGATGCGGATTACAACCAAATAGAACTTAGGCTTCTTGCTAGTTTTTGTGGTGATGAGCGACTTATAAAAATGTATAACGACGGACAAGATGTTCACACTGCGACGGCTAGTGAAATATTTGGAATTCCACCTTGCGATGTGACTCCGGAAATTAGACGTAATGCAAAAGCAATCAATTTTGGAATTGTGTATGGCATTAGTGATTACGGATTGGGTCAAAACATAGGAATATCTCGCAACGAAGCAAATGAATACATTAAAAAATATTTTGCTAGATATCCAAAGATTGAGAGATATATGCAGTCAAATGTGGAATATTGTAGGGAACATGGATATGTAAAAACTCATTACGGGCGAATTAGATTTATTCCAGAAATTACAAGTCCTAATTATATGCAACGCACATTCGGTGAGCGGGCAGCAATGAATATGCCATTGCAAGGCACTGCAAGTGATGTAATAAAATTGGCGATGATTAAAGTGTATGATGAGTTGACTTGTCGCAATATGAAAAGTAAATTAATTCTTCAAGTTCACGATGAATTAGTTGTAGATGCGGTTGCCGATGAAGTAGATGATGTTGTGAATTTGTTGAAATCCACAATGGAAAATGTTGCCGATTTTGCCGTAAATCTTGTTGTTAGTACTGAAGTGGGCAATAACTGGAGCGAAGTGCATTAATATATATTCTTGACAAAAAACTATACAATTTATGTCACAAGAGCGGTACTTATTGCCACAAATAGAATAAATAATTAAAGCATTCAGTAACCTAATTTTTTTGAAAACACCTTGTCAACATTTTAAGCAATATAATAAAAATTTGGCATTTAAGCGATTTTTAATAAAAATAAGGTTGTATTATAAAAAGTTATTTAAATAAAAAACAAGTTATTGGACTCGTGGTGAGTTTCAATCAACTTGTTTTTTTTATTTCTCTATATTTTGTGATAATGTACTTGCCATTTTAAATTGTGTAGATGTCGTTTTTATTTCTAGTCGACACTATAATTTTTGTTGCATAAATAATTAACCGTATAAATTGTGCTATGCTTTAAATCTATTGTTGATGTAGCGTTTCATACAAGTTTCAATTGACTTCTTTGCATAAGCACAGTCGTAAAATTGGCTTATCTCTGTTTTCTTTCCTTCAAGTTCCTTGTACACTCTCAAAAAGTGCATTAATTCGTCAATTAAGTGGGGTGGCAATTCGGTTAGTTCTTTGTAGTGACTATATGTAGGGTCGCCAGTAGGAACAGCGATTATTTTTGTGTCTATTTGGTTGTCGTCTACCATATCAATTGCACCTATTGGCGTGCACTCTACAAGACTCATTGGAAGTATTTCTTGTGAACAATATACAAATACATCTAGTGGGTCCCCGTCTTCGCTAAGGGTTAGGGGTACAAAACCGTAGTTTGCGGGATAATGGGTGGAAGTAAATAGTACGCGGTCTAGTTTTAGTAGCCCGGTTTCCTTATCTAACTCATATTTGTTTTTACTATTTTTACTTATTTCGATTACTGCCATAAATTTGTCTTTTGTAATTCTTTTCGGGTTTATGTCGTGCAATATATTCATCTTGATTTCTCCTTAAGGTTATGTATTTAGTGGCATTATATCACTTTCTTCATAATTTTGCAACACAAAAAATATTGTATGGACTTTATTAGTTTGTTAAGCCTTCGCATTTTTGTAAACGGTGGTAAAATGTTTAACTCTAATCAAATTGTTCTATTGATTGACAATTGAAAATAAATAAAGTAAGATATTTGTAATAAACTAGCAATTTTTGTCGCAATTGTTTTAAAAAATGTAACATAATTTGCAAAATGTGGTGAAAAAACTTTTACATTTTCATAATCTGGGAGTTAATAATGAAAAAGAAACTTTTACTATTACTATTGGTTTGTTTTATTCCGCTATTTGGTGGGTGTGAAAAAACTCAGTCGGGGGGGGGGTATGACCCGTTAGATGTGGGACCTACTGACGAAACACTTGTGGAAGATTCTACAAAGTTTGAATTAACTGAAGATGCTTACAAAAATCTACCATTAATAAAAATCAACATCGAAAATGGCGAATTTCCTACTGACAAAGAGAATTATCTTAATTGTTCATTTGATATGACAAATACGGTGAATGATGATTATAATTTGTCTGTTAAAATGGGGAAGGTTGGGATTAGACTTCGTGGAAATTCTACAATGGGTATGTCAAAACATCCTTTTAGGATAAAGTTTAATAAAAAACAATCATTATTTGGCTTGCAAGCAAATAAAAGTTGGGTGTTGTTGGCGGATTATATTGACCAATCCGCAATGAGAAATTATACGGCAATGAAAATTGCTGGTGTGGTATATGACGACTTCTCGCCTACCGGGACGCATGTGGTGTTGGTGATTAATGACGAGTATCAAGGTGTATATTGTTTGTGTGAGCAAATTGATGAGAAGTTGGGGAGAACAAATGTTGAAGCTGATATTGATCCATCAACGCAAAACGAATTTCCTTTTCTTGTGGAAATGGATAGGGCGATTTTGGTTGGTGGAAATGACTTAAATACTTTTGCATTTGAAGATATGTGGTATCCAATGGAAATAAAATATCCTAAAGAAGATGAAAGAATTGAAGAAGAAGATGAAGAGTTGTTCTCCGAAGATGAAAAATACGAACTAAAAAAGAAAGTATTTGATTACATAAAAGAGTATGTATGGGCATCGCTATATACTCTCAAAAATGGCGGGAGTGTGGAAGTTAGTTTTAGAGAAACGGAAGTGACATTTGAAGATTTGGTTGATGAAGATAGTTATTTGACATATGTTTTGATTAATGAAGTGATGGGCAATAGAGATAATTCTTGGGGAAGTATATATATGTACAAAACTGCCACTGGGAAGTTGAAGTTTGGACCTATTTGGGATTTTGACTGGGCTGTTTCGGGTGACTGGACAGGACTCCCTTATGCAGAAATGACTGAAAAATACGCAAAACAATTTACATTAATCAACTCCGCTAATTTGCAAGGCGGGTATTTATTAAATGAAGAAAGGTACAATAAATTGGTGCAAAAATTCAATGAAATAAAGCCCAAAATAGTTGAAGTTATGAAGGACTTGCCCGATTATTATAATTCAATCCGTACAGCGATAACCATAGATTCTAATTATTGGTATGGTGACAATGGAACATATATGGCGGATTCTCAATTCGCGAGTGTGAGATTGTATTTGCTTGATAAGATTGATTTTTTAACTAGTGAATTTTCAAAACCATATTCGGCACCATCGAGTTAGAAATAATTACAAAATAAAGCATATTTTAGGAAGTCTCTATAATGTGCTTTTTTTGTTTGAGTGTTTTTTTGTTTGATATTTCGTGCTAAACAATAGCGAGATTGGTTGGAATGTGATATAATGAAGTTATGAGTAAATGTAGTATGTGTCCACACTCATGCAAAGTCGATAGGTCGAAAGGTGTGGGGTTTTGTGGAAGTGGTGATAAATTAAAAATAGGCAAAGTGATGTTGCACAAGTGGGAAGAGCCAATTCTTGCCAACGAATCAAGTGGTGCAATCTTTTTTTCCAACTGCCCGCTTAAATGTATTTTTTGTCAAAATTATGAGATAAGTCAATTGGGGCGGGGAAAGGAAATAACGGTCAATGGACTTGTAGAAATAATGAAAAACTTAGAAGAAAAAGGCGCTGAAAATATTGACTTAGTTTCGCCCACCCAATATGCTGACCAGATAGTGGAAGCCTTAAAAATATACAAACCAAAAGTCCCCGTTGTGTGGAATAGCAATGCGTACGAAACGGTCGAAAGTTTAGAAAAATTGCGAGGACTAGTAGATGTATTTTTGCCCGACTTAAAGTATGTGACAAGTGTGAAAAGCAAAGAATACAGTAAGTGCGACAATTATTTTGAATTTGCTAGTAGGGCAATATTAAAAATGCGAGAATTACAACCTTTTGACGAATACAAAGACGGCAAGCTTGTGAAAGGAATAATTGTAAGACATCTCGTACTTCCGGGCAATTATCTAAATACAAAACAAGTGCTGAAGTGGATAAGTGACAATTTGGGGACTGATACCATAATATCGGTTATGAGTCAATATGTACCATACTATTTGTCAAAAGGTCACCACTTATTGTCAAGAAGTCTTACATATAAAGAATATGAGAAAGTGGAAAACTTGGTATTTGATATGGGTTTTGAGAATGGATTTTTGCAAGAACTAAATAGTGCGGATGAGTGCTATGTGCCATCGTTTGAAGAAGATTATTCGGGCGATGAATTTCTGGATTCAAAAAATTCGACAAAAAATTAAAAAATTTTCAAATAAATTAAATATGTTAGGTGTTATATAAATAATATGTTATAT
>CAZNJK010000006.1:29908-69126 GCA_964573405.1 uncultured Christensenella sp.
AAAAATTTTCAAATAAATTAAATATGTTAGGTGTTATATAAATAATATGTTATATTAACTATGCGATAACTTACTTCGGAAGTTGGCTAAATTGACTAGTAAATATGACTGTCCTAAAGTGGGTTCAAAAATCGCTTTAATAGAAAATTAAGTTTGGGCAAAATTATGACATTTAACAAAATTAAAATAGACAAAAATTTCATAATAAAAAATAAAGTTGTGCTTATGTGTATACTATGCACAATTTTTGCGTTATTGACACCGCTATGTACTGTGTTTAGGTATTTTCACTATGCCTGCATTTTGGCGATGTCAATTCTTTTTCCTTTTCAAGAAGCGTTCTGCGCGTATGGTTTTATGTGGTTCTTCACGGGGCTTACTTGCTCAAAACTCGGCGCGTGGTTTATATACTCATTCTTCCTAGTGGGTTCGTCTATTCGCTATATAATCGACTTAAAACAAGGTAAGGCAAAATTTGCAAAAGGTCCTTTCCTTGCGTCTTTGATTTTTTATCTATTCTCGCTATTGCCATTGTGGAATTATGCACACATCTTCGGGCTTGGAATTACACTATTGTTCCTTATCCCAATATACCTAATCTATGTATATCGTGACAGCCTTGACGCGGTTGAGATTGTAAAATATATGTTTTGGGGCTTAGTGGTCAGCGTGTTGTTGGGGTATCTCCTAGGCGGTATTTGTAAAATCGGTGCGTACTCAATAATCAACTTCGAGGGCTCAAGAAAGCAATTCTTCACAGACAATCCCAATTACCTATCGGTCGCTTGCATTTGCCTTACGGCTGGAATAATCCTTGGCACACTAAAACACCGCTTCAACTGGTGGACAGGCGTGCTATACTCTTCCATCATAGTGTTCGTAGGGTCGCAAACTCGCTCAAAGGCCTTTATGTTATCGCTATTTTTACTTATACTAATCACCATAATGATTTTGCTTTTCAAAAACAAAAAAGTCGCGTTCATCACAATCGGAAGTTTGATTGTTGTGGGGACGTTGCTGTTCTTCTGCTTTAGGTCGTACTTCGAATATATGATAGGTAGATTTCTTTATTCGGGGGCAATCTCCATAGAGAGCGTCACAACTGACAGATGGAATTTGTGGATGCACTTCCTAAGCAAACAATTTGAAAAACCCGTAAATGTTATATTCGGAATGGGCGCGTGGTCGGAAGTATTCTCCACCCCCGGCGACACAACCGGGAGTTTCCATAGCATATACATCGAGTTTTTCTACCACTACGGAATCGTGGGGCTAGTGCTCCTTGCAATCCTTATCTGGTCATTCACCGAAAACACGAAAAAAGAAATCGGCAAAAACAAACTCTTCGTCAAATTCGAGGACATTGTGCCTTTCCTAATGATAATGATTATGGGAATAGTCGAGATGATTATATTCAGTCAAAAATCAGTTTTCTTGCCCCTTTCAATCATCTTCATCTTCAACGGCTCTAGACACATCCCAGTAGGCTCAGAAAAACTGACTCGTATGGGTCACATCAAAGAACTAAAACAATCCAAAAAGGACGAAATTAAAAATGGACTTAAAAAATAAAAAAGTATTAATGATTACAACCACTGACAATATGATTTGGCAATTCCTAATTCCGCACATCCATCACTTGCAAGAACTAGGCGCTAGTGTAGAATGCGTGTGCGCTCGCACCGGCTGGTGGTTTGACGAACTAAAAGACACCCACAACTTCACTATGCACGAAATCAATTTCGCCCGTAACCCATTCAAACCAGCCAACATCAAAGGCTACAAGAAACTTTGCAAATTACAAAAAGAAGAGCACTTCGACCTTGTGTATTGCCAACAACCAGTAGGCGGGCTAATGGGTAGGCTAATTGCAAGAAAATTCAAAATTCCTTGCATCTACACCGCCCATGGCTTCCACTTCTTCAAAGGTTGTCCATTGAAAAACAAATTACTCTACAAAACAACCGAGCACTGGCTAAGCAAATACACCGACGCCCTTGTCACCATAAACGAAGAAGACTATCAATCCGCTCTAAAAATGAAAGCCCAAAAAGTGTACAAAATCAACGGCATCGGCACCGATAGTGCAAAAATAAAATCGGAAGACTTCAACAAATCCGCTTTCCGCAAAGAACTTGGGCTTTCTGACACCGATAAAGTCGTATTGACCGTAAGCGAACTTAACAAAAACAAAAATTACATAACTATGCTAGACACCATAAAACTACTTGCCGACCAAGATAAATCAATCAAATTCGTCGCTTGTGGCAGGGGTGTATGGGAACAAAAAATAAAAAACTACGCAAAGAAAATCGGTGTCGACCAAAACTGCATTTTCCTAGGCTATAGAAAAGATGTCGCCAAAATAATGCAAATATCCGACATTTTCTTCCATGCGTCCTTTAGAGAAGGCTTAACCCTATCTGTAATGGAAGTAATGTACTTCGCTCTTCCTTGTGTGGTAAGTAATGTGCGTGGCAATAGGGACCTAATTAAAGACGGTGAAGGCGGATACATCTGCCCCCCTAAAGACGCCAATGCCTTTGCAGAAGCCATATCCAAAATCCTATCCGACCCCGCACTATCTCAGCAATTTGGTCAATTTAACCAAAACGAAAGCAAAAAATACACCGTAGAAGTAGTCAAAACCCAACTAGAACAAATCTATAAGGAGATGTAAGAATGATAAAAAGATTAAAGGAATTATATGATAATGATAATATTTCTTTAACAATTGTAAAGATTGCGATTTTATCGTTATTGATGCTTTTTTCTTTAAGGTGGACTTTTTTAGTATATGTTATGTTGGCGGTTGCATTACTCATAGTGACTACCGAAAAAGAGTGTAATGGGGTATATTATTGTTTTTTGTTGGCAAATTTTAGATTTATCTTCAGAAACAATCTAACAGGGTCTATTCCATTTGTCAGTCTTGTATTATTTGCAGTTGCCGTTGTTACAATTATTAAATTTTATATTATTAGAAAAGAAAAATTGCAAATAAATTGGTGGATAATTGGATTGTCGTGTGCATTTCTATTGTACCTTTTATTGCCGTTCCATAAATTTGTTTTTCAAGAATATTTTAAATTTGTGGTAATGATATTTTCATTTAATTATCTTTTCTTAATTAGGAACAAAATAAATATAAAAAAACTAATTTTATTTTTTGTCACCGGGTGCATAATTGCTTCACTTATTTTCACAATATCGCAAATTTGGTTTAGTAATTTCTTTATGGAGATGATGTTATCGGTTAATATTAGTACTGGGAGCATTAGATATAGGGGGCTTGCTGGTGACCCAAACTACTATTCGGTTGATTTAATATTATCAATGGCGGGAATTTATTACCTATTCTTTAAAGAAAAATTAAGCGGTTATCTAAGTACAATTCTTTTAAGCGTGCTAGCGATTTTTAGTTGGTTGACTTACTCAAAATCTATGATTGTGGGTTTTGCTATTGTATTTGCTATGATGGTGTTATCTAGTTATATTAAAAACTTTAAAAAGAATTGGTATAAGCCATTAATAATTGTATTTGCTGTTATGGTCGGATTAGTTTCTACTCAATATGTATTCAAATTAGGAACGTTGAGCACATTTAATAGATTTCAAGAAAAATATGAGTCTGAAGCACCGTCCGATGATGTTGATGACATAGAATCATCAACTCTTCCAGATGATTTAGTGGACATTCCTATTGTAAAAAGCGAAAATGACGATGTAACAATGGACGATGTTCTTACTGGTAGGTGGACACTGTGGAAAAATCATTTAAAATTCTTAGTAAGTTCGCCTAAGAATTTCTTAGTTGGTGGCGGAATTGGAACTTTCATATATCCTATGGAATGCCATAATACTGCTATACAAATATTGTACGAAGTGGGTTTTGTTGGGACTATAATTTTTGGGGCAATAATTATATTAATGCTCAAAGATTTCGGATTTAGTAAGAAGTTGTTTTATCGTGGCAATTTGTTGAATTGGACATTGGTTCTAGCGTGTGTAGTTATGTTTTTAAATGTCAATTATTTTGGCTCTACAAGTCTAGTATATCATGTCTTTTTAGCACTATTTGTATTATTTGATTGCAATAAAGAAAATGTTGTGAAAGGTGGTGATATGAAAAATACTCAAGTCGAATTAAAGCAAGAAAATTTAAAAATCCCAAAAACAATTCATTATATTTGGCTAGGTGGAAATCCATTGCCAAAGGTTGCAGAACAATGCATTGAGAGTTGGAAAAAATATTGTCCTGACTACGAAATTAAAAGATGGGACGAAAGTAATTTAAATATAGATTGTTGTACATATTGTCGAGAAGCGTATGACTCCAAAAAATTTGCATTTGCTTCCGATGTGCTTCGATTTGATGTACTATCAAAAGAAGGCGGAATTTACTTAGATATAGATGTTGAAATGTTAAAGCCGATTGATGATTTACTTACTAACAGTTGTTTTATGGGCTTTGAAACATACGATGTATTAAATCCCGGATTAATTATGGGGTGCACAAAAGACAACAAGATAATTAACGACCTTTACGAAACTTACAAAAATGACAAATTTATATTAGATGATGGCTCATTTAACTTAAATACAATTTGTACTCGTACGACCAATTATTTAGTCGAAAAAGGCTTAAAACTTGACAATTCGTTGCAAGAGATAGACGGCGTGACAATATATCCTACAGAATATTTTTGTCCACTTAGCCCAATTACAGGCAAAAAGAAAATTACCGAAAAAACATATGCAATGCACCTATACTATTCGTCTTGGTACAACAAAAAAGCAAAATTCAAAAAAGAGTGTAAGAAAATTCTTAATTTCATTACAAACGGATTGTTTGGAATGGCATTATACAAATTGCGAAAACAAAGGAGTATAAAGAATGAAAAAAGTTGCAATTCTGACGCCGTCGTACAATAGGGCTAACTTATTGCCACGACTTTATGAAAGTTTGTTGACCCAATCATCTGACGATTTCGTATGGTACATAGTTGACGATGGAAGTGGCGACAATACGGAAGATGTTGTACAAGGCTTTATTGATAAAAGTACAAAAACTAAAGGCTTTAAAATTGTATACATAAAAAAAGAAAATGGTGGCAAACATACAGCATTAAATGTGGGGATAGCCCAAATTGACGAGCCTTTTACCGCAATAGTTGATAGTGACGATTATTTAAAACCAAATGCAATTGAAACAATTGTAAGTGATAGTAAAAATATACAAAGCGATAATTATTGCGGAATGGCATATTTAAAAGAATGTGTTGACGGGAAAGTTACTGGGAAAGTATACGCTGACGATATTGTGGAAGATACTTTTATCAATCAACGATACAATAAAAATACCTACGGTGATAAATTTGAAGTATTTAAAACCGAAATACTGAAAAAATTCCCATTCCCAGTATTTGAAGGTGAAAAATTTGTGAGCGAATCAACCGTTTGGTGCAAAATGTCAGGCGAATACAAAATGATATTTTTTAACAAATCCTTATATGTATGTGAATATCAAGAAGGCGGGCTATCTGACGGAGTGAAAAAAAGATTGTTCAACAATCCTAAAGGTTCAGTCGCTTGCTATAAGGAACTTAGCACTAAGGATTTTAAATTAAAACTTAGAATTAAATACACCATTGCATATATAGTCTATGCACTTGCCGATAAAATGACTTTAAAAGAAATGAAAAAAAATCACCCGCAAAACAAATTTTTAATAACCCTACTTTATTTGCCATCATTAATGTACTTTAAAAAATTACAAAGGAAGTTCAGGTAATGACTAAGAAAATAATTGTAGTACAAAAAGATTTTTCGGTGGGGGGGATAGCGACTGCGTGTATGAATTTTATTAGTAAGGTTTCTAAGACTGATGTTGATTTAACATTGGTGAGTTTTGATGAAATTGAAGAAGATATCCCTAATAATGTTCATTTTATTAAAGCGTGTAAACAATTGAGATATTTTGCTAAATCAAATTCTGAGAGTCAAAAGATAGGCTTTGGATTCAGACTTTGCTGGCTTATAAATAGAATTTTGTGTAAAATTTTTGGCAACAAATATTTGTTAAAGGCCGCTTTAAGCCATCAACCGGGAATATTGGGTGAGTATGATTTAGCCATATCATTCGCCCCTTCAACCGATGGTAAATCGCTTTGTGTTGGAAATTCGGAGTTTGTCCTTGAAAAGATTAATGCAAAGACAAAAGTTGTAGTATTCCATAACGATTTTTGTTCGGCGGGCTTAAATACTAAATTTGTAATTGATAGACTAGCAAAATTTGATAAAATATTGTGCGTATCCAAAAGTTGTGCAAAGAGTATGAAGAATACGTTGCCTTCATTGAGCACTAAAATTGATTTCTTATATAATTTTGCAGATGTAGAAAAGATTGTTGAGAAATCAAAAGAAAAACAGTGTGAGTATAATAACGAGTATTTTAATATTGTGTCAGTCTCCCGATTAAGCGAAGAAAAAGCACATATGCGGTCGCTTAAAGTGTTTAAACATTTGCATGATACATATGGTAACTTTATTTGGCATATAGTTGGTGATGGTAAGGAGCGCAATGCTTTGGAAGATTTTGTAAGAGCTAATGATATGCAAGATTATGTGAAATTTTATGGGAGCAAAGACAATCCTTATCCGTACATAAAAAATGCAGATTTGTTTTATCTTGGGTCATATCATGAAGCTGCACCAATGGTGTATGGAGAGTCGATGATTTTGGGGTGCCCAGTATTGACAACTAATACTTGTTCTTCAAAAGAAATGATTCCGCCGGAATATGGATATATTTGTGAAAATTCTGAAGAAGGGATATATAATGGATTGAAGGAAGTTTTAGAAAATCCTAAATTGGTGGCGGAGAAAAGAGAAAATCTGAAATCGTTTCAATACGATAATGACGCAATTGTAGAAAAATTATTAGATTTAATTAAGGAGAAGTAATTATGAAAAAAGTTTTGAGTGTGGTAATTCCTACCTACAATATGGAAAAATATCTTGGCAATTGTTTGGACTCGTTTATATATGATGAAAAGATGACTGATGTTGAAGTAATTGTGGTTAATGACGGGTCTAAAGATGGGTCATTGGCGATTGCTAAAGAATATGAAGCGAAGTATCCTAATATTTTTAAAGTAGTGGACAAGGAGAATGGTGGGCATGGTTCTACCATTAATGCTGGATTGAAAGTGGCTAGCGGTAAGTATTTTAAGGTTGTTGATTCTGATGATTGGGTAAATACTGAGCATTTTAAAACTCTAGTGAAAGAATTGAGTGATTGTGATTGTGATGCGGTATGTACTAATTTCAATCGAATATACGAACTTGAGAATCGCACTGAAATTAATGACAGTTGTAAGGGATTTAGTGGGAAATATGATATTGATAGCATTCAAAATGATAGTTTGTTTACAATGCATTCAATGACCTACAAGACCGAAAATATAAAGGACATCTTTATACTAGAGCATTGTTTTTATGTTGATGTGCTATTTAATTTGTATTGCCATAGTAGGTCAAAAACCGTATATTTCATCCCCGATATGGATGTATATCAATATAGGCTAGGTAGAGCGGGGCAAAGTATGTCGATGGAAGGAATGTACAAGCACAAGGACGAGCATACAAAGGTTGTAAAGACAGCCATTGAATACATTTATGTGGACGGCAAACAACCAGACGATGGAGAGTTAAAGTATGTAAACGGCGTGGTAGGAAATGAATATAGCCTATATCTTGGGAATTATAAAGCCCATAAAGAAATATTCCCTGAAGTGATTGAATTTGATAACTGGTTAAAAAATTATCCCGAGATATACAATAGAAGCAATAAGGGGGCAATTAAATTATTGAGAAAGGGCAAATTCAAGAATGCCAAATTTGTATTATTTTTGAAATCTGTTAAAAATATGTTTAGAAAAGGATAAGGTGATAAAAGATGTACGATTATTTAATTGTTGGTGCTGGGTTGTTTGGCGCTACATGTGCTTACGAACTTACTAAAAACGGGAAGAAGTGTTTGGTGGTGGAGAAAAGACCGCACATAGGTGGAAATGTATATACGGAGAATGTAAATGGCATTAATGTGCACAAATACGGCGCACACATATTCCATACATCCGATAAGGAAATTTGGGATTATGTTAATCAATTTGCGGATTTTAATAATTATATCAATAGCCCAGTGGCTAGATATAAAAACGAGTTGTACAATTTGCCATTTAATATGAATACTTTTTCCAAGTTGTGGAGCGATGTATTTACTCCTGAGCAAGCGAAACAAAGAATTGAGAGCGAAAAAGAAAAATATCATGTGGCAGAGCCTACAAATTTAAAGGAGCAAGCCATTAACTTGGTTGGTGAAACAATTTATAAAAAGTTGGTGGAAGGCTATACCGAAAAACAATGGGGCAAAAAGTGTGAAGACTTGCCACCATTTATAATTAAAAGATTGCCGGTAAGATTTACATTTGACAACAATTATTTTAACGACCGCTATCAAGGAATCCCTATGGGCGGATATACGCAAATCATAGAGAAGATGTTGGCAAATTCGGATGTTAAGTTAAACTATGACTTTTTTGAACATAAAGAAGAGTTGATGAAAATGGCAAAAAAAGTAATTTATACCGGACCTATCGACCAGTTTTATGAATACAAGTTTGGACCATTGGAATATAGAAGTGTAAGATTTGAAACAGAAGAATTGCCTATGGAGAATTACCAAGGCAACGCAGTTATCAATTACACCGATGCGGAAACGCCATATACAAGGATTATTGAGCATAAGCACTTTGAGTTTGGAAAAACTCCTACAACAATTATAAGTCGTGAATATTCTTCAAAATGGAATTTGGGCGATGAGCCTTATTATCCAGTTAATGACGAGAAAAACAATGAATTGTACAGCAAATACGCACAATTAAATTCAGATGGAATTATTTTTGGCGGAAGATTGGGTCAATACAAATATTATGATATGCACATTGTCATAAAGAACGCTTTAAAGTGCGTTGAAGAACTTTTGAACGATTAAAACTTAAGAAAACTATAACAACTAAAAAATACACATTTATTAGGACAATTTATTAATTATGAAAAGCGCAAAGAAGAATTATATCTACAATTTAATATATCAATTATTGCTTATCATTTTGCCGTTAATTACCACACCATATATTTCTAGAGTTTTAGGGGCTGGTGGCGTCGGACAAAGTAGTTTTGTTTCATCTTTAATATCGTATTTTGTTATTCTTGCTAATTTGGGATATGGTTATTATTCTCAGCGAGTTATGGCAAAAATGAGAGAAGATAAATACGAGAAAAGCAAGGCGTTTTATGAGATTTTGATTAGTAGAGCAATCTTTGTTGTACTTAGTATCTTAATTAATTTAATCCTAGTATTTTTCGGAGTGTATGGCGACAACAACTTTTTAATGCTAATATCCACAATCTCCGTTGTTGCGGTGCTTTTTGACATATCTTTCTTCTTTCAAGGAAATGAAGATTTTTCAGTTTTGGTAATTAAAAATCTAATTATCAAAATCTTGGGAATTGTTGCAATATTTTTGTTCGTTAAAAATAGTGACGATACTTGGATTTATGTTCTTATATCAGTGGTTTCGGGGCTTTTGGGGAATATGTTTATGTGGATTTCACTTAAAAACAACTTGGCAAAGGTTAAATTTAAGGAATTGTCGCCTTTTAAACATATATTGCCATCATTAAAATTGTTCATTCCAACCATCGCTTTAAGTGTATATACTATATTAGATAAGTCCTTAATTGGAATAATTACTGGTAGCAATATTCAAAACGGCTGGTACGAACAAGCGGATAAAATAGTAAAAATGGCGATGACAATTGTGACCAGCCTAAGCACTGTAATGATCCCTAGAAATTCGTATGAGATTGAAAGGGGCAATTTTGATGTTGTGAGAGAAAATTGTTATAAGGCTACACATTTTGTTTGGCTTGCGGGAGTCCCTATTATGAGCGGGCTTTGCTTAATCACCTCCAACCTAATCCCATGGTTTATGGGTTCGGGATATGAAGGTGTGGCACCTATAATGTATATTTTGTCGGCACTTATTATAGTCATCTCCTTAAGCGGAGTGATTGGACTACAATATATTATCCCAATGGGCAAGGACACGCTATTTACTTGGTGTATTTCTGCTGGTGCCGTCATAAATTTGATATTGAATATTCCATTTATCTATTTGTGGGGCGCTATTGGAGCCGCTATTGCCACCATAATCGCGGAAACAAGTATTACGACAATAATGTTTATTACTACGCGTAAAGAATTATCGGTAAAAAGGATATTTGAAACCGCTTGGAAGCCAATTGTTGCGGGAATAATTATGTGTGCCGTTACAACTCCGCTAGCAATAATGCTAGCACCGGGAATTTTAAATACTTTAATTATAGTCGCTACAGGGGTAGTTTCTTACGGCATAAGTATTTTGTGTCTAAAAGATTCAATTGTTATTGGGGTATTAAATACGATTAAATCAAAAATTTTAAAAAAATAATTAATATCCATATATTCCTTAGATTTTTCCAATAAAATCTAGTGTTAAAATGTTATTAAAGTTGAACAAGTGAAGTGTTCAACTTTTTTTAACCGTTTTTATTGAATTATTTTGTTTGGAGATGTATAATATGTTTGAAATGTATCTATTAAGGGCCGTGCTGGTGATTTTTAGAATATTTGTGGCTAAAAATTAAGCATTTTTTGTGAGTTGAATTTTATACAAATTAAGGGGAGAATAAATGTATAAGTTTTTTAAGAGATTTACGGATATTTTTGTGTCGGGGCTTGCACTCATTATTTTAAGTCCAGTATTTTTGTTGTTGGCAATTGTGGTCAGAATAAATCTCGGTGGCCCAGTAATATATAAGCAAGCAAGAATTGGCAAAAACGGGGAAATTTTTATGCTTTATAAATTTAGGAGTATGACTACAGCAAAGGATAGTGCGGGAAATGACTTGCCAGACGAACTTCGTCATACAAAGTTTGGGAAATTGTTAAGGGCGTCAAGCCTTGACGAACTCCCACAATTGTGGAACATATTCAAGGGCGATATGAGTCTTATAGGCCCTCGTCCGAAAGTGCCAAAGGATATGATTTTTTTTACAAAATATTACTATGGGACCGATGTTAGACCGGGGATTACGGGATATAGTCAAGCCAATGGTCGTAACGGAGTTACATGGACAAAACGGTTAAACGACGATAATTATTATGTAGATCATATGTCGCTTGGATTAGATATAAAAATTTTATTTTTGACAGTGTTGGCAGTGTTTACTCGTTCGAATATTGATAAAGAACAATATTTCTACTATGGTGACGAGTTGCTTGACAAGGGGTTGATTACCGAAAACGAATACAGTGCGTGCAAGTTGAAAGCCCGTGAACTTGAAGCCCGCTGTGGATTGGGTGAGAAGTTGAATATATTTGACTATATGCTAAATACCACACGCGATATGCCTATTGTGAGCGATGTGAAGGAGTGGAGCGACGAAGAGTCAGCGTAAATACGAAATAAATTAGAATGCAAAAAGCCAAAGGTTAGTCCTAGGGCTTTTTCTTTAGAACTTAAAATTCTTAAAAATTATTTCAAAACTGACTATCAAAAGTTTTTAAATTTGCTGATGGTGTGATATAATAAACTTAGATGGAGAGTGAAAAATATGAAATATCGTGAATACAAAGTAGGCTTTACATTCGATATGCCCGACTATTTTAGCGAAGTTAGAGAAAGCAGTTATGAAGTTTTTGATGTACCCGAAAATACATTAAAATACTTCATTATCCTTGATGATGACGGCGAAATTGAAAGAAGTTTTTCCTTCAATCGTGACGCCGAACCAGTTAAAACAAAGGAAGATTTCCTTAATGCTGTAGAAACAAATATTTCGAATATGGAAGAACTTGGCTATACAAGAGTCTACAACGACACTATCACCACCGAGAGCGGTCGTGAAATTGTCCGCCATTTTATGTGCGACACCGAGATGGAAGAAGACCTAGCAATTGTAATGTATTTTACGCATATTAAGGAAACCCTTGTGTGTAGTTCGACATTCGGCAAGGAGTTTTTTGACTCGCCCGAAAGCGAAATGCTAGAGATTTACAATAGCATAGAAGAATTATAATAAAATAAGCCAATATTTTTGATTGGCTTATTGTTTTTATTTTGTGTGATTTTAAGTATGTGCGGTTGTGAAAAACCTACGAATTTAAAAGCCCCACAAAGCATATTATATTACAAAGGAATTAACTATATGACCGAAGCAATCCGCAATCTTTTTGCTACAATATTTGGCGATAATGTGATTTTGGCGACTATCCTAATCGCAATGTTGCCGATTATAGAACTTAGAGGTGCCATTCCATTTGCTATGTCGATTGACTTTTGGGGAGTGAATGCGTTATCAAATATCTCCGCATTTTTGTGGAGTTTTGTGGGCAGTAGCCTAGTCGTGCCAATACTTGCACTTATATTCATCCCAATCATCAATTGGCTTAAAAAGACCAAGTGGTTTTCGGGGCTCGCTACGAAAATAGAAAGCCGAATCAAAAACAAAACGGACAAAATTAATCAAGATGTCGAAAATAAAAGCCAAATTCACACCGAACAGGTCGCGCCCAAAATTGACAAAAAACATCGCAAAAGGATGTGGCTAAAAGCATTGGGACTATTCTCATTTGTGGCTGTGCCATTGCCATTGACTGGCGTATGGACGGGCACTTGCGTAGGGGTGATGTTGGGATTCAATTTTTGGCAAACTTGCGGGATTGTAATTGCGGGCAACTTGGTTGCGGGGCTTATAATCACATTTGTGTGCTCCATATTCCCAGCATTCACCACAATTATATTGTATGTGTTTATTGGATTTGTCGTACTATTTGCGATGTACGGAATTATTAAATCAATCATATCAAAGAAAAAATCGAAATTAAATAATGAAGAAAATAAAAATGATGCTTGCTAAAAATAGCACCATTTTTTTGTTTTTATGCATTTTTCTAAATTTTACTTATTGAAGAATCTAAAAATTATTTGGATTAATTAATTAAATGTGCTATTATTATAAAAATATAATGGAGAAAAATGGAAAATGATACTTAATAACGCAGAAAAAATTGTGGATTACTCCGCATTTATAAAGGGAATCAATATTATAAAATTCAACTATGCAATGGAGAAAGAATCGCTAAAAAACTTCACATACTACGACAATTACTCGGTGTGTAAGAAGAAATACATTGCATATATTACAAAATACAAAAAGGTTATGCTTAATGTTGTCAACAGCACCTTAAAACTATTCTCCGGTTTCTTAAAGACCCAAAAATATATGGTTGTCCTTAATGGAAGTTTTGCTCGCAATAGTTATAGAGAGTTTAGTGACGTGGATGTGTTTTTTGTTCTTGAAAAGAGAAAAACAAAAGCGTGGGCGACATTTGAAGAGTTGTTCTATTACGCATTGTCTTGTGTGCTTGGGGTAGATAGAGAAAGAGTGTACAATATGTACGACAAATTTGTTATGCCACTTCCACAAGAAAATATCGACTCCCATGTTGAGATAGAGTGGGCTAATGGCAAAAAAATAAAATATAATGTAGATGAGAGTTTCGCCCCAGTTTTGACGGCGTCATTTACTAATGAGCGAAACTACAATAGTTTGCTAAAATCTATAGAAAGCAGACTTTCTAATGACGCAATCAATCAGACCGCATACTCATATCAAGTGGTGTATAGCAATACCGAATACAACTTAGAAAACGACATAATGGCAATAGAATTTAGGAATAGGAAAAACTTCAATATGCCAAGTTATGCAATTGAGTTGTCCAACTTAAAGCAGTCATATGTGTCAAGGGACTTGAAAGCAATCATAAAAGATATGTTCTTCAACGAATTTTTGGAGTTTTCTTCATACATTAGGCACTACCTAGTTCGTCGTCAAAATTACAGAAAATTGCTAGATGTTAACGAAGTGTTTAATAGCAAATATTTCGATAAAGTATTGGGCAAAAACAAGAAAAAATTGCAAGACCTATACTACGAATACGTGTTCTACCTTACTCGTGTGGAAATGTGCTTAAATAAAGTTGACGTAAGCCTAAAATCATCCGATGTAATGCCTATAGATAGCAAACAATTGCTTGATTTTTACAAAATCAAATTCAAAGCCCACGAGAATGTGCTTAACAGGTTGTTTGGCATAATTTCAGAGATAAGGGAAGAGTACAAAACAATTCTTGCATCATTATAACAATAAAAGACTGTATAACAAAAAGACTGTCACCTCAAATGACAGCCTTTTTTTCGTCCTACTATTAATTACATCTCTTTTCCGTCAATCTCGTCAACAGTGCGACTATTGGAGTTTGGGGCAATAATAACTTGCATTTTGAAATCATTAATGGCTGTTTTTGTAATATGTTTTTCGCCATTGCCTTCGGGAAGTTTTATTTGATTGCTCGATACCAAGTTGGCAAATTTCGTGCCGTTAAAGGCGTATTTTGCAATGCTCTTAATTCTTGGCGTGCTCTTTACGTGAACCATTAGTTCGGGGCAATCGTTGAATGACGATACGCCAAATACAGTGTTCCAATCATCAATGTAAAGGTCCTTCAAGTTGTGACAACTCTCAAATGACCCAGCACGGAACTTAACGTTTTTGTTCTTTACTTCCACTCTTTCGAAGTTTGTGCAAGTAAAACATTCCTTGCTCATCTCTCTTAGTGGCTTTACACATTCAAAAGTACCCACTTTGTCAGAGTAATCAAGCGTTTCGTTGTTTATGCTTGAGAAAGGGATGAATGTGGATAATTTTCCGCACCCAGCAAAAGCAAAACTATCGATTACTTCTAAGTGATTGCCATATATTACAGTCTCAAGGTTAGGGTAGTTTTCAAAGGCACTTTTACCTATTTTTTGCACATCGTCGCCTAATATAAGGGTCTTGATTGAGTCTTTTTGGAAGTCAAAAATTCCATTTTCAATTGGTACAGATACATTAACATATAGTACACTTGGGTCGGTGTTGTGCTTAAAGTCGCCAAGCGTGTGTTTTTTCTTCTCTGCGTAATTTTTTCTAAAATCTTCTATAATGCTACTATTTTTATCTTTCATATTTTATATCTCCTGTGTCCAGTTATTTTATCATTAATTGAGTCAATTTGCAATAGTAAAACCATCAAAATTTGGAAGATTTTTTTAAAATATTGACGCGAAAAAAATCATACAACGAGAAAATTGAGTGTATTCAAAACAAATACTTGCAATAAGCCCTACCCATAAAATTATATTTTGTTGTATTTTCCTCTTGCAAATATAAAATTATCGTGATATAATACTTGCGATAAGAAATTATCTACTTGCTTTACTTCTATGTAAAGCCGACTAGACCATAAGGAGGTAAATTATGAATAAGTACGAAATGCTTACTATTTTCAACGCTAGTCTTACTGACGAAGAGAAAGAGAATATTGTTAAGAAATATTCTGACCTAATGACTAGTGATGGTGGCTCACTTCTTACTGTTAATAAATGGGGTGTTAAGAAATTAGCCTATGCTATTAACTTTAAGAAAGAAGGATATTATGTCCTATATGAGTTCGAAGCAAAAGCTGAAGTTCCAGCAAAAATCAGTGCTCTTATGAATATTGATGAGAATGTTTTGCGTAGTCTATGCTTGAAAAAAGACGAAAAAGAAGCAAAATAATTGTTTTAGGAGAAAAATATGAATAAATGTATTTTGATTGGGAATCTTACAAAAGACCCAGAAATTACAACCACATCTAATGGAGTATCAGTATGCCGTTTTACACTTGCTGTAACTCGTCGTTTCGCTAATTCAGAAGGCGAAAGAGATACTGACTTTATTAACATTGTTGCTTGGCGTGCCCTTGCTGATAACTGCCATAAGTTTATCAAGAAAGGTAGCAAAGTGGCTGTTGTGGGCAATATCCAAAGTCGTAGTTATGACGCTACAGACGGGACAAAGCGTTATGTGACCGAAATCGTTGCCGAAGAAGTTGAGTTTCTAAATACTCGTACCCAAGACGGCGAAAAGAAAGATGAAGTTACTAAATTAGAGCCTATTGATGACGACAGTTTGCCATTCTAGTAGGTAATTAAATATTATAAAGGAGTTTTTATCATGGAAAGAGAAGAAATGACACTTGAAAGTGTTGTTGCCGTTGATGAAAAAACTGCACCTAAGAAATTCAAAAAACAATCAAGAAAGAAAGTATGTTCTTTTTGCGTAGACCACGCTAAAGAAATTGATTATAAAGACGTAAACAAACTTAGAAGATATGTTACCGAAAAAGGTAAAATTCTTCCAAGACGCCAAACAGGTGTATGTGCTGCTCACCAAAGAGCATTGACAACAGCAATCAAAAGAGCAAGATTTATGGCTCTTCTACCATATGTTGGTGACTAATATTTGAAATCCGCCCCTAATGGCGGATTTTTTTGTCGCATTGTTAACTAAATCATATATTCTACTTCAAAATGCCTATCTTATGTAAAGCAACAAAAATAACAAATTCCAGTCTTGACGATGAGTATAATATGTGATATTATTAATTAACAGGGGGTACAAAAGATGAAAAGAAAAATGGAAACCTTGACTGAGGCTCAGCAAGAACTCGAAAATGAAGTCCAAAAACAATTAAAAGAATCATATGGAAATAAGGACAAAAAAGTAAGGTCAACAGCAAATTTAAGAAAACTTTTGCCATATTATGCAAAGTATAAGTGGTCATTTGTTTGTTTAATTCTAATGATGATTTTGTCGCTTGTCGTGTCGTTTTTGGAGCCGATTTTATCCGCAAAGGTTATTGAATGTTTAACGATAGCAGATTTTGACGGTGCAATGAGATATTTGCTATATAACTTGGGTGCGGGACTGTGCCTTTGTGGGATTAAATATATCATATCGCAATTGGATATTAGAATAACCAACAAAATGCATCTAGACCTAAAGCAAGAAATGATGAAAAGTATTAACCGTACATCAATGCAAAAACTTGACAATCTTAATTCGGGGGTCTTAAATACTAGAATCAATAATGATAGTATCCAGTGTAGTTATATTATTACGGATATTTGTGATTATTCTATGAGTCTTATTAAGTCGTTGGCATTCTTTATATATATTGCGTTTATCAATATTTGGTTGTTTTTGGTGTTGCTAGTATGTCTAATCATTTCTTACATAATTACAAAAATCAGAACCAATGTTTATCTAAAAAATTCCAAAATTACAAGAAAAAGAATGGAAAATGGTGCCTCTATATATTTTGAACAGATTAAAGGTGTAAGAGATGTAAAAGCCCTTAATATGTCCGATAATATGCTAAAGGTGTCGGAAGATAAATATGGTTATGTCTTGAAAAAGGATGCGGAAGTTTTGACCAAAAACCGTATCATTTTCTATGGATTACAAGCGCCATTTTCATATGTTATTGATATTTTATTTTGCGGAGTGGGCGCATTGCTAATAAAATCGCAAGCAGTTACTTTTGCAAGTTTTATGATGGTGTGGCTTTACAAAAGTAGGGTGATGTCAGTGACAAACAATCTTACAGGATTAATGAATTCGTTAACCGAAGGGGAACTGGCAGCAGAAAGATATTTTGAAGTACTTGAAAAATACGAAAAAGATAAATTTGGAACAGTAGAGAAAAATATTGATACTGGAAAAATTGAATTTAAGAATGTTGAGTTTGAATATGATGAAGACTCAAAGGTTCTAAATGGGCTTGACCTTGTAATTGAGCCAAACAAAACGACCGCAATCGTCGGTGGCTCTGGTGCGGGCAAAACTACGATGCTGTCACTTATTGGCAAAATGTACACACCTACGGGCGGTGAAATATTGATTGATGACACAAACATTGATGATTTAACCGAAAATTCGCTTAGAAATGCCATAGGAATTGTTAATCAAGACCCATATATGTTTAATGCGACCATTAGAAACAATATGAAGTATGTAAAAATGGACGCAACCGAAGAAGAGATTTGGTCGGCGTTGGATAAGGCTCAGATTGGCGATTTTGTGCGTGGGCTTGACAACGGGCTAGATAGTATGATAGGTGAAAATGGCGTAAAAGTGAGCGGTGGTCAGAAGCAAAGACTTGCCATTGCAAGAGTGCTACTTAAAGGTAGTAGGGTGCTGGTGTTTGACGAAGCAACAAGTTCGCTTGACAATACAAATCAATCTAAAATTGTGGAAGAACTTAACAAATTGAAGTCGGAGCATACAATTATAGTGGTGGCTCATAGACTTTCAACAATCGTAGATGCCGACACGATTGTGGTGCTTAATGATGGTAAAGTGGTTGCACAAGGCACTCACGACCAACTATTACACAACTGCAAAATTTACAAAAATTTGTACCAAGAAGAAAAAGATAGTTCGAAATAATATGGTTAATTAGGTTGAAGAATAATGCTAATTTTTGGCATTATTCTTTTTTTAAAATAGAACATTTATTCTATAATTTATTGCAATTTGGTGGTCAAAATGAGTAAGTTGTGCTACAATAAGTGTATGATTATAAATGGCGTAATTAGTGAGATTATATTTAGGAATGGCGACAACAACTACACCGTAATGGCTGTTGATTGTAAGGGCGAGATGATAACGGCAGTGGGTAAAATTCCGCTTGTTAATGAAGGCGAGAATGTAGAACTTACTGGCGAGTTTGTTGCACACTCAAAATACGGTGAGCAGTTTAGTGTGTCGGGTGTGAAATTAAAACCCCCAACCACTTGTGAAGGGATTATTCGCTACCTAAGTAGCGGTCTTATTAAAGGTGTGGGAGAGATAACTGCAACTAAGATTGTCAAAAAATTCGGAGAAGCGACACTTGACATCATTGAGTTCAATCCATCACGACTAGCCGAAATTAACGGAGTCAGCGAAAGAAAGGCTATGGAAATTGCTGAAGAGGTGAGTTCGGTGAAGAAAATGCAAAATGCTGTAATGCTGATGCAAAATTACAACATAAGCACCAATTTGGCTATAAAAATTTACAATTTTTATTCGGATAAAACCGAGAGTGTGCTAAAAAACAACCCGTACAAACTCACAGAAGATGTTGATGGTATTGGCTTTTTCACTGCCGACAAAATCGCACAAAATATGGGCATTAAGCCAGATAGCGAGTTTCGTTTTCGGGCTGGCATTGTGCATTGCTTAAGGGAGAGTTGCGACAAGGGTGGCAACACATATGTTACTAATGCCAACTTAGAGAATGATGTTTTTGAATTGCTAAGAGTTAATAGTGATGCATATGGCTCAGTATATAAAAAGGTGATGGAACAACTTATTGCGGACAATGTTGTCAAAACTCTGGAAAAGGATAATGACACAATATATGCACTTACTAAGTACTTTAACTTAGAAAAAGTGGTGAGTGCCACACTAAAATTATATACTTTAAATAATGTTGATGTAATTGAAAATCTGGACGAAAGCATTGATTTGTACGAACAACTTAACAAAATAAAAATGCACGCCACTCAGCGTGAAGCCGTGAAAATGGCGGTGAATAACGGGGTAAGCATTGTGACCGGTGGTCCCGGTACGGGCAAAACCACAATTGTTAAGTGTATATTGCAAATATTTAGGCAAATGGGCAAAAGGGTAAAACTTCTTGCTCCTACTGGTCGTGCCGCCAAGCGATTAAGTGAGAGTTGTGGCACGGAAGCAAGTACTATTCATAGGGCATTGGAAGTTGATTTTACAGCACCGCAAATGTTTAAATACAACAATATGAATAAATTGCCGTACGATGTAATAATCGTAGATGAGATAAGTATGGTCGATATACAACTAATGTACTATCTTATCCGCTCGCTTAAGAAAAGTGCGCAAATGGTGTTTGTAGGTGATAAGGACCAATTGCCGAGTGTGGGGGCGGGCAATGTGCTAGGTGATATGCTTGAGAGTGATGAAATACCTAAAATTTGCCTAACTCAAATATATAGACAGAGTGAAAATAGCCTAATCATAACAAATGCCCACGCAATCAATAGCGGTCAAATGCCAAAACTTGATAATTCGAGTAAAGACTTTTTCTTTACTGAGAAAAACGATTCGGAAGCGATTAAGGATACCATCATAGAAATGTGTGTAAGTCGCATACCGAAATATTTGGACATTGACCCATCTAAAGTGCAAGTGCTTGCGCCAATGAAAGCGGGCATTTGTGGAATCGACAATTTAAATAAAGCATTGCAAGACCGTCTTAACCCGGCAAGAAAATTGCAACCGGAATTGTCTACCGAACACTATACATATAGAGTGGGCGATAGAGTTATGCAGACGACCAACAACTACGAGCGAGAGTGGATGAAAGACTATGAGAAAGGCTCGGGGGTGTTTAATGGCGACATTGGAACAATCACCAATATTGATATGTTAACCAACGAATTGAGTGTGACATTTGAAGACGGCAGGGTAACAAAATACTTAAAAGGTGACCTAAGCGAAATTACACTTAGTTATGCCATCACTATTCACAAAAGTCAAGGAAGTGAATTTGATGTTGTCATAATGCCAATGATAGGTGGCCCGCCAATGCTACTTACAAGAAATTTGCTTTATACTGGTGTTACAAGAGCAAAGAAGATGGTTGTACTAGTGGGGAGTAGTGCTTGTATAAAACGAATGGTTAAAAATAATTATACGCAAAAGCGATTTACTCTTCTAAAAGACTTTTTGACCAATGACGATATGATGTTGATATAATTATTATATATTATTGTCAAAAAATGCATACTTTTTGACAATAACTAATATCTATTAAATTAACATATTTTATAACAATCACTTAACAAGTGGTTGTTGTTCATTAATAATAAAGGTGAAAATTAAAATACATATATTCAATAGTTATGAAAATTGATTTGAAGAAAATGTACAATTTAATAATGGACGAAATGTATCCTAGCGATTACAAGTGCCTTATGTGTCACAAAGAGATGAACTCAAATACACTCTATTCTTTTTGTGATGATTGTATGTCAAAATTACCTTTCAATATAGATAGGCATTGTATAAAATGTGGCGAGCCCATAGGCGGAATGGGTGAGTATTGTATTCATTGTAAAAATGAAAAGCCATTATTCAAGAAAAACATATCGGTGTTTTTATTTAAAAACCCGATTGATGTGTTTGTAAGAAAATTAAAGTTTGACAATCAAAAGTATTTAGGCAAAACTCTTGGCAATTTTATAGCGAGCGAAGTGGTGAAGATGAGTGTGGATTTTGACATTGTTCTTCCAGTTCCGCTATCTGACAAAAGGCGTCATCAAAGGGGTTACAATCAGTCAGAGCTACTATGTATCCCGCTGAAAGAAAAATTGGGGCTAAATGTTGAAAGCGGTGTTCTTATAAAAACGCGTCACACCTTAAGTCAATCCACTTTAAGTCGCAATCAAAGAATTGAAAATTTAAAGGACTCATTTGCAGTTGTGGATAAATCCAAAGTCAAAGGTAAAACGATACTTCTAGTTGATGATGTGTTCACTACTGGCACGACAATAAACGAGTGCACTAAAACACTACTTAACGCGGGAGCAAAGGAAGTGTATTCGGTGACCCTTGCCCATGCAAATACAATTGTAAAAAGATAGACATCTATCTATATAAAAAATCATATTATATTGAAGTGAGTCCCGTAGTGGGTACTCAAAATAAGTTGGATTTTTAATAAATTGAATTTAGTGCTTAAAAATACACCAATATAGAGAGTTCATAAAAGAAACTTTCTTAATATTGGTGTATTTTTTGTTTGCAATCTAAGTAATTAATGATTTATGGATTTATTTTTCTAAATATTTAAATACATCGTCTAGCACTTCGTCCTTGTTTGTTTCGTTAAGAAGTTCGTGCCTAGCAGACGGATAAATAATAATGTTGCTTCTTAGACAATGATTGACATATTTTTTATTAAGTCGTCTAGCAAGTTTCCCGTTGTTGCTTACGGGGTCGTCGCCACCGACAATTATTAAAATTTGAGTATCGAGCGGAATGTTTTTCATCCCTTTATTTAATTTCACTCCGTTTTTAAATAGGCTTTTGTAAAAACTTACTGGAAATGAAGTTCCGCAGTATGGGTCGGCTAAGTACTTTTCCATAACCGAATTGTCCCTACTCAACCAGTTGCCATTCTCGAATTTTTTGCCGTATCCCTTTAAACTCATATTTTCGAGTAGGGTTGCGTCACCGTGTCTACCATTTTTTAGTCCCGTAAACCACGCAACAATTCGTCCCATTTTAAATGCGATGTTGTTGCAATCACTTGTCCCGCAAAGGATGTGTTTTTTTGACAGGTCACTTACTTGCATTAGTCGTTGAGCAACAAACGACCCAAATGAGTGACCAAATACATATAGCGGAAGGTCGGGATAATCCTTTTTCAGCGTTTGACTAATTATGAGTTGGTCTTCCACAGTGTTTTTAAAGATGTCGACATCCGTGCCAAGTTTACCTATTGATCTTGCGGTCTTTCCGTGTGCTCTAAGGTCGGATACAAATACGATGTAGCCACGATTGTTAAATTCTTTGATTGTGTCAAAATATCTTTCCGCGTGCTCTTGCATTCCGTGAATGATTTGCACAACTCCAATTGGCTTTACGACATCGTCGAATAAATACCCCCTAAGGACTAAATTATCAAAACTTATAATATCTTTATTTTTCATATTTTTGATTCCCCTCAAAACTTACTGTTTTTATTGTCTTTTCCCACTTATTATATAGACTATTTCTTTCCGCTAGTGTAATGGTAGGCGAGTATGTTGATGCAATCTGATATTGCTTTTCGATTGACTGAAGAGTATATATCTTTTTGTTGAGCCCCACCATAAATATTGTGCCCATTGCGGTGCTTTCCGATATTGCACTCCTAAGAATGTTGCGTTGCAATATGTCCGATTGAAACTGCAAAAGGAAGTTGTTTTTGCTTCCGCCACCATCCACGTGGAATTCTTTTACAGATAGCCCGTTTTTGGTCATTTCTTTAGCCACCGCACACACGCTATATGCAATGCTCTCCATACACGCCCTTACAATGTGTCGGCAATCGGTGGATAGAGTCATCCCTACAATCGTGCCACGAGCATTGTCGTTCCAGTACGGTGCGCCCAGTCCGGTAAATGCTGGCACAAAATACACGCCGTCAGTATTTGGAATGTCGTTGCACATCTTGTCTATGTCTTTGTAGTTGTTGAAAGCCTTTAATTTGTCTTTCAACCAGTCAATTGCATTGCAAGCGGAGTATATGCTCCCTTCCAAGGCATAAGAAGTCTTGCCATTAATAGTATATCCAATTGTTGTCAATAAATTATTAGTCTTTTTAAGTTCGGTGCCAGTATTTAGTAGTACAAAACACCCCGTCCCGTAAGTGGCTTTCGCCATTCCTTTCTTAAGGCATGCTTGTCCCACAAGGCTACTTTGCTGGTCACCTATAATCCCGCAAAGGGAAATCCCATATCCTTTGCACATTCCCACTTCCGCATTGCTATCCACAACTTCGGGCAAGCACTCAATAGGAATTTTAAAATAATCGCACAACTCGTTGTCCCAAGCCATAGTGTTGATGTTGTAAAGCATTGTTCGGCTGGCATTGGTGGTGTCGGTCACAAATTTTCCTGTAAGCATATAACTTAGATAACTATCCACAGTGCCAAGACAAAGTTGATTCTTTGCAATTAGTTTTTTCGCTGTTGGAACATTGTCAATTATCCACTTCATCTTTGAAGCACTAAAATATGCGTTGGGGATAAGCCCTGTGCGAGTCTTAATCTTTCGCTTTATACCAAGTGGCAACTTGTCTATCATTTTGCTTGTGCGTCGGTCTTGCCAAACTATAGCATTACATATCGGCTTCCCTGTGCGTCTATCCCACGCGATTACGGTTTCGCGCTGATTCGTAATGCCTATGCCATACACTTCTTCCGCATTTACTTGGCTAACAATGTCGTCAAGCGTCCGTTTTTGGCACTCCCATATTTGAGTGGCATCTTGCTCCACCCACCCGTCGGACGGATAGAATTGCTCAAAACTTTGCTGACTTTTTGCAATTATTTTGTTGAGATAAGTGTCATAAAGTATTGTGCGAGCACTAGTCGTGCCTTCGTCCAGTGCAATTATGTATCGTTTTTCCATATTTTCTTCCTTTTTGACTAGTTTAGCATAAAATTTAACATATTGAAAAATATTTTCATTAAAAAATTTGTTATTTTCATATTATTTTTTTTAATGTGTATTTAAAAAGTCTTTTTACATTTGGTCTAAAAATGGCAATCTTTAATCGGACGAATAATTATTACAAATCATATTAAATGCGGAATAAATTATCAGAATACGAAAAATAGCAATATAATTTTTTAATTGTTTGACTATTTTAAAGCAAAATAATACAATAAAATAAATATTAAAATATCGGGGGTAGAATGAAGAAAATTTTTGATGTTGCAGTTATTGGTGGCGGGGTAATAGGCACTTGCATATTTGACGACCTATGTCTTTCGGGATATAATGCGGTGCTTGTGGAAAAAGACCTTGATGTCGCCGTAGGTGCGACCAAGGCAAATAGCGGAATTGTGCACGCGGGGTTTGACGCAAAACCAAACACCTTAAAGGCCCGATTTAATGTGGAAGGAAGTGCAATGTACCCAGCGATTTGTAGCAGACTGGGTGTTCCACTAAAACGTGTCGGTGCATATGTAGTTGGCGACGACCTAAACACAGTCCAACAACTTTTTGAGCGGGGCAAAATTAATGGGGTAAAAGGACTACAAGTCTTAAATAAAGCCCAATTACAAAAAGAAGTCCCAAATATTGCGGACAATGTGACGTGCGGGCTAAAATCAACGACTTCGGCAATTGTCAACCCATATTTGCTAACAATTTGTCTTGCTGAAGAAGGGGTGATAAATGGTGGGGAAGTTGTGCTAGACTTCAATACAACAAAAGTAACAAAATGTGACGGGTATTACGAATTAACCAACGGCAAGAAAAAGATATGTGCCAAATATTTGGTTAACTCTTGTGGTGCCGGATACAACGATATGGCGTCGTTAATAGGTAGCGAAACATATAATGTGGAGTTTAGGCGTGGGGAGTATTATGTGCTAGACCATAGCGAAATCGGGCTAGCAAGTAGCACGATGTTCCCACTTCCTACAAAAGCGGGCAAGGGTGTGCTTGTCACACCTACCGTCGACGGCAACATCCTAGTTGGACCTACAAGTTATGTGAGCGATTCGTCTACTATCACGACTGAGAGCGGGCTTAATGATATTCGCTCAAAATCCGCACTTATACTAAATAACGTCAACTTATCTAAGGCCATAAGAGTATTTTCTGGAGTGCGTGCTATTATTGGCGACGATTTTGTTGTGGAGAAATCAAAAGTAAAAGAAAATGTAATTAACATTGCGGGGATTTGTAGCCCTGGGCTTAGTTCGGCACCAGCCATTAGCAAATATGTTATATCGCAATTGCTGGGGCTAAATTATGGAATAAAGCCGTCCGCAAAGAAAATCAAACCATATATAAAAATTTCCGATTTATCAATAGCAGAACAAAACAAACTAATTAAGAAAAACCCCGATTATGGCAAAATAATTTGCAAATGTGAAGGTGTGTCGCTAGGGGAAATAAAGGACGCAATTTCTCGACCAATAAAGCCCACAACGATGGACGGGATAAAACGAAGAGTTAGGGCAGGAATGGGACGATGTCAAGGCGGATTTTGTAACGACAGAGTCGCTAAGATTTTGGCGGACGAATACGGAATAAAATTGAGCGAAGTGAATAAAGAACATAAGGGCTCAAACTATGCCAAGGGGGAAATCTAATGGATTATGATGTAATTGTAATAGGTGGCGGACCAGCAGGGATGAGTGCCGGACTAAGCAGTGCCAAAAACGGTGCAAAAACCCTAATTGTAGAGAGAAATCCATATCTTGGCGGAATACTAAAACAATGCATTCACAATGGTTTCGGGTTACATTATTTCAACGAAGAATTCACCGGTCCCGAATATGCCCACAAATTCATAAATCTTGTCGAAAAACAAAAAAATCTTAAAGTAATGCTCAACACATTTGTGACAAAAATCGACGGCAAAACGGTGGAAATAACCACACCCAAGGGTAAGAAAATCTTGACATGCAAGGCGCTAGTTCTTGCAATGGGGTGTAGAGAGCGAACAGCGGGCAATATATTACTTACAGGCTCTCGTCCAAGCGGAATTTTTACCGCTGGGGAAGCGCAAAGGCTTGTCAATGTGCATGGCATATTGCCGGGCAAAGAAGTGGTTATATTGGGAAGTGGTGACATCGGCCTAATCATGGCGCGAAGACTAACATTGCAAGGTGCAAAAGTCCTTGCGGTGCTAGAAATTAATTCGCAGACCAGTGGACTTAGGCGAAATGTGGTGCAGTGCTTGGAAGATTTTGGCATTCCGCTACTTCTAAATACGACCATTTTCGATGTGGTCGGGAAAGACCGAATTGAAGGCGTGTATTATGGAAAAGTTGATGAAAAATACAACAAAATTAAGAGTACGGCAAAGTTTTTGAAATGCGACACCCTAGTTTTGTCGGTGGGGCTTGTTCCCGAAACCGACCTTGTGGATAAGCCGATTAATCGTGCGACCAAGAGCATATTTGTAAACGATTATCTGGAATCGGAAGAAAATGGCGTATTTGCGTGCGGTAATTTCTTGCATGTTCACGACCTAGTGGACAATGTGAGTATGGAGTCGGCGGTGGCTGGCAAAAATGCTAGCGATTTTGCTTTGGGGAAACTAAAAAAATCCAAAGAGTTTGTTCTAAATTGTGATGAAAATATTAGTTATTGCATTCCTTCAAAAGTCCATAGCGGTGACGGGACCATAAACATAAAATTTAGAGTAAAAAGGAAGGTCGTAAGGTCATATTTTGTTGTTAAAAACTCGCACGGGGAAGTTATAACCAAGAAATTTGTGCTGGCGTGCCTTCCGGGAGAAATGCAGAATATAGATGTTGACCGACAACTCATAAAATCAGATATTACACTGGGGGTAAGTGCGTTATGACAAAGGTGAATTTGACTTGTATAATGTGCCCAATGGGGTGCAGTCTAGAAGTGGAGAAGTCTAATGGGAAATTGATAGTGACTGGCAACAATTGTATTCGTGGCGAACAATACGCAAAGGAAGAACTTACCGCCCCAAAACGCATAGTCACCGCATTAGTTAAGACATCTAGCGGGGTTTTGCCAGTAAAAACGACACAAAGCGTGCCAAAGAAAATGATATTTCAAGTGGTCAAAGAAATAAATAAACTAAACCTTAAAAATCCTAAATTCGGCGAAGTTGTTATCCACAATGTTTTAGGCACCGGCGCCGATGTGGTGATTACCGGCGAACCTATATAAAGGGGGAAAGTAATGATTAAAAAAAATTATCTCTGGACTTATATAATATCGTCCATTGTCGGGACCCTTAGTTTTGGGTTGTATCTTATTATTTCTCTTAGCGGAGTTATCCCATATGAGAGTCAGTCAATTTCATTCTTCCTTATGGGGCTTGCGTGTCTATGGGCACCCGCACTTCTCACCCTTATCACCCGCGTTAGGCTTAGCCTTACGGTTGTGATTATTTTTGAGTGTTTTGTGCAATTCTCGGTGTTTTTTGGCTCGATGTGGAATCTTTATGACATCATATCTTTCTACGACCTAATTGCCCACTCGTTTAGTGGGGTCCTATTTGCTGTTATCGGTTATGAACTTTTTTCTCAGAGTGGCAAAAACAAGGCAGGTTATGTGTGGATATTTATCATAGCATTCGCCATCGCGTGTATGGCGGGCTCGCTTTGGGAGATTTGGGAGTTTGCCGGCGATAGGATATTTGGGCTTAATGCTCAAAGAGTGAATGACCTTAACGGAGTGCCGTTAGTTGGAAGTCAAGCCATTATGGATACTATGGAAGACACCATTTGCAATACAGTAGGCGCAATTATAGGTTCGAGCCTTGCCGTAATGCTTCAAAAAAAGAAAGACAATGCGGGTGGTGACGAGAATATTAAGTAATTTAAAAAAATAAAAACTGAAAAATAACGGCATTTTGTGTCGTTATTTTTTACAAGTTTTGCATTATTGTGCTAATTTAATTTGAAATTTCCGCAATTATAAGTTGGAATTTTTAAGAAATTAGTGTATTATATTAATTAGTATTGTACACATTTACAGTGGGAATAATCTATTTAAACTTTAAAAAGGACACAGTTATTTATGGGACTACTAAAAAAGATTTTCAAATCAGAAAATGCAAGAAATGTATCAAAACTTGAAAAAATTGCTTCTAAAGTTGAAGCATTAGAAGAAGATTTTAAAAAATTATCGGATGAAGAGTTAAAGGGTAAAACCGAACTTTTCAAACAGAGAATTGCTAATGGCGAAAAACCAATTGACATTTTGCCCGAAGCATTTGCTACCGTTAGAGAAGCAAGTGATAGAGTGATGGGAATGCGTCATTTCCATGTGCAAATCCTTGGTGGAATTGCGTTGTTCCAAGGCCGTATTGCCGAGATGAAAACCGGTGAAGGTAAGACTCTTACCGAAACATTGCCAGCATATTTGGTTGCACTTGAAGGCAAGGGCGTTCACATTGTCACCGTCAACGAATATCTAAGCAAGCGTGACGCCGAATGGATGGGAAAAATTTTCAGATTTTTGGGACTTACGGTAGGTGTATCTAGTCACGATATGAACCCTGACCAAAAGCGAGAAGCCTATGCTTGCGACATCACATATAGCACCAACAACGAGTTGGGCTTCGACTACTTGCGTGACAATATGGTCGTTAGAAAGGAAGACCGCGTAGGCCGTGGCTATCACTTTGCGATTGTCGATGAGGTCGATAGTATTTTGATTGATGAAGCCCGTACCCCGCTTATCATTAGTGGAAGGGGAATGAAATCCAGTGAGATGTACAAGACCGCTAGCCGTTTTGCAAAGAGTCTAAAGACCGATGACTATGAAATCGACGAAAAGGAAAGAGCAATCCGCCTTAACGAAAAAGGTGTAAGAAGAGCAGAACGATTTTTCAATATCGACAACCTAAGCGACATCGAACACATCGAACTTAACCACCACATCAACAATGCACTTAAAGCACAATACATTATGAAAAAGGATAACAACTACATCGTAAAAGACGGTGAAGTTATTATCGTAGACGAGTTTACTGGTCGTTTAATGGAAGGCAGAAAATACTCCAATGGTCTACACCAAGCAATCGAAGCGAAAGAAGGTCTTCAAATAAAGGACGAGAACAAAACTTTGGCGACTATCACATTCCAAAACTTCTTCCGTCTTTATGACAAACTTAGCGGAATGACCGGTACGGCAAAAACAGAAGAAATCGAATTCAATAAAATATACAATCTTGACGTTGTGTGTATTCCAACCAACTTGCCAGTAAGAAGATTTGACTCTCCGGACATTATATATATCACCGAGCGAGCAAAAATTGACGCGATTGTAGAAGAAGTTAAAAAGGTTCACGATACCGGCCGTCCAGTGCTAATAGGCACAGTCACAATCGAGAAAAGTGAGCAATTGTCTAATGCTTTGAAGAAGGCAAAAATCAGCCACAACGTGCTTAATGCGAAAAATCACGCAAAGGAAAGTGAGATTGTAGCCCAAGCGGGTAGACTTAATGCGGTTACTCTTGCTACAAATATGGCTGGTCGTGGTACCGATATTTTGCTTGGTGGTAACCCAGAGTTCTTGGCAAAGCTAAAACTTAGAGAATTGGGATTTAATGATGCCCAAATAGAATTTTGCACATCTTTAGTATCAACCGACAATGAAGAATTGACTCGTGCTAGGGACGAATACAATAAGTATTATGCCGAGTTTAAGAAGCAAACAAGCGAAGAAAAAGTTCAAGTTATTGCACTTGGCGGTCTTCATATAATTGGCACCGAAAGACACGAAAGTAGGCGTATTGACAACCAGCTTCGTGGTCGTGCAGGTCGACAAGGGGACCCAGGTAGTAGCGTGTTTTATGTAAGTATGGAAGACGAACTAATTCGTCGTTTTGGTGGCGATAGAATGCAAGGAATTGCCCGTTTCTTCAAAATTGACGAAGACACTCCATTCCAAATAAAGATGTTGTCAAAACAAATTGAGAATGCTCAACGACGAATTGAGGGGTACAACTTTAGTGCCCGTCACACAGTGCTAAAATTTGACGATATTAACAATCAACAACGCGAACTTATATATAAAGAGAGAGATAATGTTCTTGATGGTGCTAATGTTCACGAAGAAGTTGTCGATATGATGACCGAATGGGCAAATAACCTTGTATATAATGCAATTGACGGCACCGACTCGTGGGAAGACTGGAATGTGGACGGAATTAATGAATCCCTTAACGGCACAATTTTCCCTGTTGACTACAATTTTGTGACCGAAGAGATGATTGAAGGGAAAGAACCTCAAGAATTTGCCGATATCATAGCACAAGAAGTTATTCGCCGTTATGAAGAGAAAGTGAAAGAAGTTGAAAGCATCCACATCGACGCATACAAGATTGAAAGAGATATGCTTTTGCGTGTAGTTGATAGCCTTTGGATGGACCACATCGACTACCTAGAACAACTTCGCAATGAGATTGGCTTGCAAGCAATTGGTAATCACGACCCTGTAGTTGCTTACAAAAAGGAAAGTTTTGAAGCATTTGAAAAGGTTGTAAGTCAAATAAGGGAAGAAACAGCAAAATTCCTTATAAATTACAAAATCAACATCGAGATAAGGCAAGAAAAACCAGTAAAACAAAATTTGGTTACTAATGTTGATTCTTCTAATTCAACCGCTAGCAGTGACAAGTTGACTGGAAGAAATGACCTTTGCCCTTGCGGAAGCGGTAAGAAATATAAAAACTGTTGCGGAGCCAAGTAATTTATCCCGATTATAGGGAACAATCTAGCTGTTGAGTTTTTGTAAAATTTGAATAAAAGATTTGTGTGACCACCTTTAATTTATTAGGTGGTCAAATTTTTTAATCTAACTTTACAATATTAAAAGGGTCTGTTAAATCATATCCTTCATATTTTGTTAAAAAGTCTTCAAGTGCTTCTGCCCTTATCTTATATGAGCCGATTTTTAATGCTGGTAGAAGTTTCGATTTTATTAAACTATAAACATAATCAGTGTTAGTTTTTAAAATTTTTGACACCTCTTTTACATTATATAGGATGACAGCATTAGTTTTTTGATTAGTGCAATCATACGTTGTAGTTTCGAAACTTTTAGAATTTAACATATTTTATTTCTCCGTAATTTGTAAATACTTTTCATATGTGTAATTATAATAGGTATTTAATTTTTTATATCTATTATAATAATTCCAGCCTTCATCCCAATTGGCTTTTGGTTCTGAAGCTTCGCAATATATATTTAGCTTTTTATTGCTTTCATAAAAAGGGAAAGTTTCTATATAAAATTCTTCATTGTAATATTCTTTCGTAGAAATTATATTAATGGATAAAGGCAAAAATATTTTTTCCAAATTATTACAATAAGCAAAAGCACCGCTATTAATAATGGTCAGTTTTTTATTTAGTGTAACATTTTTTAACGAAATGCAACGATAAAATGTATCGCATTCAATTGAGTTTATATTTTCTGGTATTGTTATATCAGTTAAGCTTTCGCAGTAAGAAAATGCAGATTGTTCTATTTTTTCTAAATTGTCAGGAAGTGATAAATTATTCAATTTGCTACATTTAGAAAAAGCATATGCCTCTATATATTTGATATTATTAGAGAATTTGATTTTAGTTAAGTTTTTGCAGTTTTTAAATGCACTATAAGGGATTGTGTCACATAAGCAAGAATCATCAAAATTCACCGCTGATAAATTTGCATATACGTTATCGCTATTATTTATTCCAACATAAAACATTTCTAAAGGTAAAGTGACAACGTCTTTGCCTATATTTAATGTAATTCCGTTGTTGTTTTGACCAGCTCGTAAGAAAACACAATTATACATACCTTTGTAATTATAAGTTGAATTTATTGCATTATAATTTATTTCAGATAAATTTATACAATCTGAAAAAGAATATTCAGAAATTTCTTTCACATTTTTTCCGATACTTATTTTATTTAAGGATTTACAATTGGAAAAAGCTTCACTTTTAATATAATTCACTGAGTCAGGTATAGCAATTTCAGTTAGATTGTTTATGCCCTCAAAAGAAGCATAGCCTATTGTTATTACGCTGTCTGGTATTATTGAAGTTGAGCACCCTCTAATTAGAGTTGAAGTTTCTTTTTCTATAATACAGTTGCCCTGAGCCTCATAAACTAAATTATCGGGTGATATATCTATAGTTTGAATATTGTCGCAAGAAAAGAAAGAATTTCCGAAATCTGTTAATCCGCTTCCTATAATAATTTCTTTTAAGTTTTCACAGTTATCGCATATTGCATGAATAGATGTAACCGTGTCAGGGATTGTGATTTTTTCTAAGTTCTTATAATTAGAAAATGTAAAAAGTTCTATTTCTGTAAAGTTGCTATTTGGTGCAAATTTTACTTCTTTTATTTTATCATTTAATTCATCTTCCCATATTTGAGACAACTTACCGCTACCATAGATGGTAAGTATTTGTGTTTCATTGTCAAAATTATAATAATTATTATTAGATTTATCACAGCCAGTTATTACAAGTGGTACAAACAACACTATAAAAATAAGATATATAAAATAATTTACTTTCTTCATATTAACTCCTTTACTGTCTAACTTAAAACAACTAAATTTAAGTTACATCTATATAATTCTAGCAAAGAACGACACAAAAAGTCAACAATAATGTCTACAAAGACATTAAAAATACAAATTTACTCTTATATACTTGTTATGTAAGGATTGGTATATAAATATGAAAATACAACGAGCGGTAGCTTTGCGAGTTAGTAATTTGTTAATAAAGAATAATATGACCCAATATGAATTAAGCAAAAGGATGCTTACTGACCAATCAACAATTAAACATATTATTCATGAAGAATATAATAGTATCAAGTTTGAAACCTTATTAAAAATAGCGGATGCTTTCGGTATTACAATTCAAGAATTTTTAAATGACGACTTGTTTAAAAAAGATAATTTAGACTACTAAGAAAATTGGTGGTCTGTGACCACGATTTGACCACGCTGAGAAAATGAGACTAGGAAATGATAAATGATTTTAAGAAATAAAAAATGTCCATTATCTCTTGTCCTACCTTGTTTTTCTTGCATTATAAATGAGAATGAGTTATACTAAATGATGATAAGTAAGTTGTTTATTATTTCCTGCGGAAGCGGTAAGAAATATAAGAATTGTTGTGGAAAAACTAAATAAAGATTATTTAAAAGCCCTTTTCAAACAAGGGCTTTTATGATATTATATGGTTGTAAGGAGTTATTATGGCAAAGGTGAATGGTGACATTGTATATGATTTTGCAAGAGAGAAAAAGATAGATAAACTTTGCGATGCACTAAGATACAAAGAATTCGCGACGGAAGAATTGTTGGACTTTTACGGCGAGTACGGTAGTGAACCTTTGACGGGGCATTGTTATAAGTCTTTTTATCGCTATGCCGATGGCTCGCCTATCGAATTTTTGGTGGACGAACTTAATGAAACTCCTAAAACGGGCTTTGTGACATATATGGATGAAGCACTTGTTAATGGCGATGTGCCCAAGAATGTGTCGGTGCTTGTAAAAACAATGCGAGTAAGAGAAGTAATGCGGGAGACCATTGCTAGCCAAATACTCGGAACTTTGGGTGTGCCAAGTTGTTTTAATTTTGCAATCAATCCGACTAAGGGTTGGGAGAAAGAAAGATTGCTAGCGAGTGTGGACTTTGTGTCTTATGGAGAAGACTTTAGTACATTTCTTGACCTAGATATATCTGTTGCCGATTTAGAAATGACCTTAAAAATTCTTGACCACGATTACGAGTTGTTGGGGAAAGAAAAACTTGAAGTGTTGAAAGAAGATTACATTAAAAGTTATTTATATAGGGCACTTCTTTTGTGTGATTTTGACTTTTGCGAGTACAACATTGGAGTGCTTAGGAAAGACAAATACAATGCAAAAATAATCAATTTTGATTTTGAGAATTCTTTTGGAGAATCGGCAATGGGTATGAGACAAGATATTGACTTCGATTTTATAAGAAGAAAATATCCACAAGTTTTTAAGAAATTTATGGCAGATGTTTGCGACTTGTCAATTGCAATTGATGAAGTTAAAAGCGAAAAAATAGGTATTTACCAAAAAACACTTTTAAATACCTTAAAAAACAACACTATAAGAATAAAGGAATTTTACAACGAGATGTTTAATATCCCATTGCCATAAATTGCGTGCTAGGGAATTATATTGTCACTTTGTAACAATTGCGATTTCTTGCAGTTGGACAAAATATTAAATTTTAGTCATTAGGAGAAACGGTATGATTGTAAATAATGAAAGAGAACTATTAAAACAAATTGTCGGCAATTTTAAAGTAATTGTCGACTGTCTTTGATGTGGAAAAATTAAAAAATGAAGTAAAAAATGACGAATCTCAACTCTCTCTTCCCGAAATCTATTCCAACCCAAGTAAGAGCATTGAATTAAATAGACGAATAAAGCACAACTCCGATATTGTCAACAATATGCAAGATATTGACAAAAAGATACTAGATATTGACGAGTTCTTGAATTTGTGTGAATTGGAAGATGATGAAAATTTGTATAATGATGTAGTGGAAGAATTGACACAACTAGAAAAAGAAGTGAGTGGATTGTATCTTGAAACGTTACTTAATAAGCCCTATGATCATCAGAATGTAATCATAAAAATTCATAGCGGTGCGGGCGGAACAGAGTCTTGCGATTGGGTCGCTATGCTATATAGGATGTACAAGATGTACGGCGAGAAGAAGGGTGGCAAAGTTACTTTGTTGGACCAGGTAGAAGGCGACGGTGCGGGATACAAAAGCATTGAGTTTAAGATAGACGGCGAAGATAGTTATGGGTATTTGAAAGGAGAAATGGGTGTTCATAGGCTAGTTAGAATAAGCCCATTTGATTCAAACAAACGCAGACACACGTCGTTTGCGTCGGTGGAAGTAATGCCCGAAATAACTAATGACAACACCGAAGTTGTTATTCGTCCAGAAGATTTGAAGATAGACACATATAGAAGTAGTGGCGCGGGTGGACAGCATGTAAATACTACCGATAGCGCGGTGCGAATTACTCACTTGCCTACGGGGATTGTCACAGCATGTCAGACCGAGCGAAGCCAAGTGCAAAATAAGGAGAATGCACTAAGTATGTTGAAATCTCGCCTAGTAATGCTCCAACTTGAAACAAAAAAGAAAAGCATAGACGAACTTAAAGGCGATGTGAAAAAAATAGAATGGGGTAGTCAAATTCGAAGTTATGTATTTTGCCCATACACTTTGGTTAAGGACAATCGCACGGGGCAAGAAACTAGCGACTTGCAAGGTGTAATGAATGGCGAACTTGATGATTTTATTTTTGCATATCTAAAACAAGAAGGAAATAAAGAAAATGGAAATAATTGAGAAATTTAATTATTTAAAGGAAAATTATAAGACTAGACATATAGTCATATTGTCAATTGAGTCAAGTTGTGACGAAACAAGTGTGGCGATTGTGCGAGATGGCAGAGAAGTTCTCAGCAATGTTATAAGTAGTCAAATTGAGATTCATAAGCGATTTGGCGGAGTTGTGCCGGAAGTTGCTAGTCGAAATCACATTTTGGCAATAGAAAATGTGGTAAATGAAGCCATCGATAAAAGCGGGCTAACTCTAAAAGATATTGATGCGGTCGCTGTTACATATGGTGCGGGTCTAGTAGGGTGTTTGATGGTGGGAGTGACATTTGCTAAAAGTCTAGCATATGCTTTACAAGTGCCACTTATTAAAGTCAATCATATTAAAGGACATTTGTGTGCCAATTACATCACTTATCCTGAATTAAAACCGCCTTTTATTGGACTCATTGTCAGTGGCGGGCACTCGGCAATTGTGCGTGTAGATGATTACATTCACAATACTCTTATAGGTACGACCACCGACGATGCAGTAGGCGAAGCATACGACAAAGTTGCCAAAGTTTTGGGGCTTGGTTATCCGGGTGGACCAATTGTAGACGAAATGGCAAAAAATGGCTCGCCAACAATAGAATTTGTCAATTTGAAAAATATGCAAAAAGGTTTTGATTTTTCATTTAGCGGTGTAAAAACTGCGGTAATAAATTATATTCATAAACTCACTCAAAGGGGTGAGAAAATTAATGTAAGTGATGTATGTGCGTCCTTTCAGCATATTGCCGTAGAACTACTAGTAGACAAAACAATTAGGGCGTGCAAAAAATTCAAACTAAAAGAAATTGCTGTTGCTGGTGGAGTGTCGGCAAATAGTCACTTAAGAAAAAGGATGACTGAAGAGTGTGAGAAAAATGGAATAAAAGCATATATTCCGCCTATGATTCTTTGTACTGACAATGCGGGAATGATAGGTTGTGAAGCATATTACAATTTGATTAATGGTGAAGGGCTTGCGGACCTTTCGCTTACTCCAAATCCAAGCATTAATTTAAAATATTCATATAAAAAATAACATTTACAATAAGCCGAATTTTAAGGTTAAAGATATAGGAATGGATTTAATAATCCATTCCTATATTTTTTATCAACATATAACTTTATGACAAAATGTAATAAGATATTGTCAATTTGTGGAGATATTTTCGCATAAACCCATATATTCCACAACTCCGCACATTATGGCGTATGCGACTTTTTGTTGATAATTATCGCTTGCTAGTAGTACTTCTTCTTCGGGATTTGATAAGAACCCGCACTCTACTAAAGCACCTGGAATGTCTTTTGTTTTTAGGATGAAGTAGTCGCCGGTGTGAGGATTTTCACGAGCGTTTTGTAAGTTATTTTTGAGTTGCGACTGGATGGATTGACTCAGACGCAGACTTTTTGAATTGTCTTCGTTATAAAAAACCTGCGCACCTTTCTCGTTCATTGATGGATATGAATTTTGATGAATACTGATTAGCATGTCAGCGTTGCATTCGTTGATGATTTTTTCTCGGCGTTCCATATCGCTTTTTTTGAAATTCGTAGCGGTGGGACTATACAGCCCATTTTGACTATCTCTAGTCATTACTACATTAAATCCGAAGTCGCACAAATATTTTTGCAATTTTCTAGCGATTGCTAAATTAATCTCGCTTTCGCTTACGCCTGTATTTATCCCGCTACATCCGGCATCCCGCCCGCCGTGGCCAGCATCGACGACTATTGTGTAATCGAATTTCGGCTGAGCATTAGTCTTTGTCGCCTTGTATAACCCCAAAGTGACCCCGCACGAAATGATTAGAGTCACAACAATCGCTACAATATTTCTTAAATTAACCACTTTAAACATAGCATCCCCATTAATCAAAATATATAATAATGTATTCACAATGTTCGCTTTTTTAGAAGCATAAATTTGATATAGTTTGTTTGTATTTTTTCACCCCAAAACACTGTTTTTTATGAAAGACTTATAAATATTTTTAAATAGATATCGCTCCTTGTACGATAATCTATATTCCGTGACACACAAGTATTGACTTTCAAAAATCTTGTGTTAAAATACAAATAAAAAGATTGGAGAGGATTTTGTCCCATTCAATCTTTTTGCATTTAGAAGGAGATGTGATATAATATGGGAGTATTTGATAATTTAATTGGTAATTGGATTCAAATTGATGATGAATACAGTAGTTTAACCATAGAAAATTATGGTTATGATACTGGAGTGAAAGATGGAGAGACGGGTAAGCATTGTGTAAAATGTGTTGCAGCAAATCAATGTTATTTTAAAGATGAAGAAGGAAAGAAGCCGAAACATTTCAATTATACGGGGATTAATATAGTAGATACAGTAATAAAGGGGGTATTTCCTGGATTATATCATTTTATGTGTCATTGTGTAGAGAATCCTGTAATACTATTTAATATAGATAATATTCAGTTGATTATTCCTGTGGGTAAAATATCTTGGCTATTTTTGGATAAATCTGATTGGATAAAATCTTTAGGATATGAACCGAATGATAGTTTTTTGGAAATTTTGTATACAAAAATAAAAGAAGCGTATTTCTATGGCGGTTATGAAATAGAAAACCATACAAATTATGGTGTTAAAATCAAATTAAAGGTTTGTATAGAAGGCAAAGGAATAAAAACAGGTAAAATTTATAATTTAAAATCTAGTTTTATGGTTTTCCCTAATGGTAAATTAAAGTGTAATACATTAATAGGTGGGTGGTACAAATGAAATTTTTGGACGATGTTAAAGTAATGGTAGATAAAAAAGAGTACAATGAAAATGGCGTGTATAAAGGAATGGTTGGGACGATTATTGATGCAGAAATAAGAGATGGTTGTTTCCATGTGATTTTTATTGATGAAAGGTGTAAGGACAGAGAATTTGTGGCTAGTGAAGAGAATTTCTTAAGTTTAAAGGATGATATATTGTGTCCGATAAAAATTAAAGATTTGAAATTGATTAAAGATAATAATTGCTCTGATAAAATGATATGTGATTCTATACCATTAAATAATGAGAAATGGTGGTGCAAAGTAGAAGATGGCTATATAACAAACCTAAAAGGCGAAAAGAAAAATAAAATTCCATATAATTATGAATCCTAAAATTACTTTATAAAGAGTGGCAATGCCGCTTGTCATAGGCGAATTGTCGCAAAATGGCTGGAAGATAATTTAGGAATAAGGATAGAAGAATTGGAAACAAATATTAAAGGAGAAAATTATGCTTCTTAGTGTAAGTAGAAGAACAGATATCCCAGCATTTTATACTGATTGGTTTTTTGATTGCTTAGAGCAAGGATATGTGTTTGTGCCGAATCCAATAAATCCAAATAAGATTGCCAAAATTCCACTAAAAAAATTTGAAATAACAAGCGTTTCAACAAACTTGATTGGGGATAAAACGGTTGAGACAAAAGGCAATATCGAGGGTATAGTTTTTTGGT